>JAVBQW010000100.1:0-63431 GCA_031548665.1 Thermoguttaceae bacterium | reverse complement strand
GAGGTGAGAGGGTGAAAGAGTGAGAGGGTGGGAGAGATGTAACTGATTGATAAAACGTATCTTGCATTTTCCCTTTCACTCTCTCACCCTTTCACTCTTTCACTCAAAAGTTGGCGGTTTATTTTCTGGCGAAAGCCTAATATTGTAGTCGGTGAATCTCCCATTTTATCCTACTTGACAGCGGATTTCAATATGATTACTTTAGAGATGATTTTTAACACTCCGAAAACGAGCCGTGACCTGTGATCACGGTTCCCTTTTTTGAACATGTCCGACCATTCTCATCATTTCATTCGTCCGGAAATTTTGGCCGCTGGAGGCTATTCTCCCGGCGAGCAGCCGTTGTCGACGGAAATCATCAAATTGAACACGAACGAACATCCTTATCGGGCCAGCGAAAAGGTGTTCGAAGCCGTGATCGGAGTTTTGGAGCAGGGCCTTTCCCGTTATCCCGATCCGTCGGCCTCGGAATTCTGTCACGAAGCGTCGAAACTGTACGGCGTGCCGAGCGACTGGATTTTGTGCGGGAACGGCAGCGACGATATTTTGTCGATCATCATGCGGGCCTTCGTCGGACCGGGCAATCGCATCCGGCTGCCGTATCCGTGTTATTTCCTCTACAAAACGCTCGCGGAACTCCAGGGGGCCCTCCTCGAAATGGTCCGTTACGAAAAGGATTGGTCGCTCCCCTCCGTGTTCACCGACGACGTCGTCCCGCCGCATCGGCTCCACGCCTCGGCGACGGCCTGCGCGCTGGCTTCGGAAGGGCGATTGAAATTGGCGTTCCTTCCCAATCCGACCTCGCCCTCCGGATTGATGATCGCCCCGGAACAGGTCTTGGAATTGGCCCAGCGGCTTCCCTGTCCGCTGGTCGTCGACGAAGCCTACGCCGATTTCGCCGGAACGAACTGCATCGGTTTGGTCGAACGTTGCGAAAAAATCATCATCAGCCGAACGCTCAGCAAATCCTACGCCTTGGCCGGTTTGCGTTTCGGTTTTCTCATCGCGAGGCCCGAGATTATCCGGCAGTTGGGCAAGGTCAAAAACGTCTACGATTGCGATTCCATTTCGATCGCCGCGGCTTCGGCGGCAATTCGGGATCAGGATTGGCTGAAAATCTACACCGGCAAAATTTTGGCGACCCGAAATCGTTTGACCGCCGAAATGCGACGCATGGGATTTCATGTCACGGAATCCCACGCGAACTTCATCTGGAACACGCATCCGGAAATTTCCCTGCCGTCGATCTACACGTATTTGAGGAAAAACGGCATTTTGCTGCGGTATTTCGATTATCCCGGTTGGGGCGACGGCCTGCGTATCAGCGTCGGCACGGACGAACAAATCGACCGCTGCCTGCAGTTGATCGAAGAGGAATGCGACCGTTTACGGTAAGGCTTTCGCCGGCCCCCCTCATTACGACAAGCATCGACATGAAGGAAAACACTCGTCTCTTCCGATACGACGGTCGTGATGTTCTTGCGCTTCCCGCGGACCGGGACGAGTTCGCGACGCTGCTGAATTGGCTCGGCGACATCGCTCGCGCCTTGAACATGTCGGACGGTGTTCGAAAACAACTGATGGTCGCGGCAGATGAGATTTTCACGAACATCGCCATGCACGGCTATCCGGAAGAGGAAGGAACCATGGAGATTTCGGTGAAATTCGACGAGACCGACCGCTGTCTTGCCCTCACGTTTACCGATTCGGGGATTCCATTCGACCCGTTGGAGGCGACAGAGCCCGATCTGGACCGACCACCGGAAGAGCGAGAGATCGGCGGACTTGGAATATTTCTTGTCCGCAGATTCATGGATTCCGTCGAGTATCGCCGGGAAAACGACCGGAACGTCCTCGTGCTTCGAAAAATGATCCCCACGGCGGACGGGAGTCATGAAAAGCGGTAAAACGGGCAATTTGTTCCCGTTTTCAGTATTTGTAGAGACTGTAGCAAGAAAGTTGTCGTTTCTGTATCTTCGGCCTGAAAGGCCATCGCATCACAGCCCAGGGGAAGGCGTACTCGCCGTCGCCCTGGGAGGCCGGTCGCTCACCAACCGCCGCCCTGTAAGGGCAGTGTAACACCGGTATTGCACTGCCCTTACAGGGCGATCATTCCTTGGGGCGTTGACAACCCAGGGCGACGCCTTCGGCTCTGCCCTGGGCTGTGATGCAATGCCCCTCCGGGGCGAAATCGACAAATGATCAACTTTTTCGCTACACTCTCTATTTGTACTGTGTAAGGCTTTCGCCAGAAAATAAACCGCCAACTTTTGAGTGAAAGAGTGAAAGGGTGAGAGAGTGAAAGGGAAAATGCAAGATACGTTTTATCAAGCGGTTACATCTCTCCCACTCTCTCACTCTTTCACCCTCTCACCTCTCCGTTTTCGGTATGAAACTTTCTGGCGAAAGCCTAGGGCGTGTTTACACTACCGCAATTTGGCATGGAAATAACTCCAAAACCTACGTTTTTGGCCAAAGTAAGAGGACAACAAACCGTTTTGAAACTGCCTATTTTCTCCAGTTGTCTACCCAAACACCCCAAACTTTTAGTGTAAACACGCCCTAGCTTTCCCGTTTTGCTTGGTCCATGAGATTTTCGAGCAGGGACTCGGCGCGGGCGGCGTTTTCGCCGAGACAGGACGCGATCGTTTCCGCCATCTGAATCTGCTGCTCCAGCAATTCCCTGGCCTGTTTGACCGTTTGTTCCCGAAGTTGGTCGAGTCGCGACTCGTTTTTCTGCAGCGTCGTAATATTCATGAAGACGCCGACGAACTGCTTTTCCTGTGGTAAAGCGTAGAGAACCTCATGGCAGACGAGATGATAGGAGGCGTGGTCGACGACGATTTCAATCTTCTTTTCCGGATCGGCCAGCAGGCGTTCGAACGGCTCCGGATCCATCAGATAGGAAATCGGCTTGCCGCAAACCGCATTGGAACACTGAAAAAACTGTCGGAACGCCGGATTCATGCTCATGATGTTCAAGTGTTCGTTCAGGACGACAATACCGTTCGGGCTCGTCTCAATAACGCTGTCGACCCGCTGTTCGGCGAGTTGTTTGAAATACGGAACACACATTTCGGACTCCGCGATTCCTTCGACGACGGCAATCGCCATTTCCCGGCAATTGGGATAACCGCAGGCGCCGCAGTTCAATTGCTTTTCCGGCAGCGACTTGCCGGTCTTTTCAAAGACGTCGCGAATCTGTTGCTCCGTGACCTCTTTTTTCTTCGGCAGCTTGGGAATTTCGTACCGCGTAAACAATCGGTCGAGAAACTGTTCCTCGTCCTGCGTAAGAATACTGTCCTTTTCGATATCTTCCGCAAGTCTCGGATCGACGCTTTTCGCTTCGAGTTCTTCCCGGGCGTATTCCAAAATATTGAATCGGGCCTCGAAAACTTCGTTTTTTTCCCCGTTGGCCGGTCCGCCGGCACAACCGTGAGGACAGAACAACGGCTCAATGATTTGTCCCGGACGACTCTCCTCGACGCTGTACTTGACGTTGGCGAAACCACTGACCGCGATGATTTTCTCGTCGAGCATATTGGCGGTCCAACCGGCCGTTTTGACGCAGCCGCCCTCCAAGGGGAAATATCGGGCCGCTCCCCGGGGATGCTCATCGAAATCGCTTTCCTCGCAACCGGAAATTTCGATGTGCTCGTCCTTCAACCATTGATGGAACTCGTCGAAAGTCAACACGCAATCAATTCGGCCGTCGTCGGTGTAATTGTGTCCCTCGACCTTTTTAGCGACACAAGGACCGATAAAAACGACTTTCGTTTCCGGACCGAATTGTCGACGAATATACTTGGCGTGGGCGATCATCGGGGAGACGACCGGAATAATGTATCGCGCCCATTGCGGCTGATATCGGACAATATAATCGACGCAGGCTGGACAGGCGGAAACGATTCCCGGTTCGCGACCGCTGCTCCTTTCGAGATAACGCGCCGTTGCCTTCGCTGTGTAAAACGCGCCGATCGCCGTTTCACCGACGTAGGAGAAACCGAGACGGCGAAGCACGGAGGGAATTCGGCGACGCTGCCAAGAGGGAAAAAAACCCGCGAAAGAGGGAGCCAGACTGCAAGCGACCCGACCGCCTTCCGACAGCAGACGCATCGCGATTTCCAAGTCGTTTCGAAACGTTTTCGCCGACTGCGGACATTCCCGGATGCAGGTTCCACAGGAAATACAACGATCCGCGATCACCGACGCCTGACTGTCGTGCATTTTGATCGCCTTGACCGGACAGACACGGACGCAACGATAACAGTCGCGGCAAATCGCCTTATTGACGAAAACGACCTGCTGAAAACTGTTGGACACGGATCGGGTCAGATCGTTGGACATAGATAATAGATGGCAGAAAAATCGAAAAACGAGCCGGGACCTACGTTCCTGGTCTTCAAAAATCGGGAGGAGCCTTGGTCCCAACGGCATTAGGGAGACGTCACGGAGATTATACCACATATTTCGGCGACAACAAAACACCGAAGTATTCAAGCCGAAAATTGCGCTCGGAATGGAGACGGCGTGGTTGATTATCAGACGACGTCAAGACGGAAAGAACTCGAGCGTGTGGGCGTGACAGCGCCGGAGTACCGGTTCCACTGCGTCCTTTTTTTCGCTCAGGCGTAAACGGAGAATCCTTTGGAGGAACTCGGAGTACTCGACATCGTACTCTGGGCCGAGTAGTATGTCGAAGGGGAAGCCGCCGATTGAGTCACGGCGGAAGTCGAAGCGGCCTGCTTGCGGATCAACTGAAACGCGGAATTCGTCGACGGCGACGAAGATTTTTCGGCGTCGGCTCCGAGAGCGTTGTTCTGCTCGGCACCGCTGGAACCCTGCAGTTCGGTAGCTTTCTGCTGCGTCAGCTCTTGTCGGGCTTTCGCGGCCATCTGGGCGGCGGCTGCGGCGACTTTTTGGTCCTGACTCGACGGTTCCGCCGGGGCAAGGGCAGCTCGCTGAATGGTTTGCGCCTTTTCAAGCGTTGCCTGCGGATCGCCCTTCACCGGACTCGTGCTGATCGACACTTCGCCGCCAATCGCATATTTTTTGCCATCAGGCCCCGTTTGGTAGGTATAAGACGCTCCGCTCGTCGCAAACTGTCCCGCTGCCGCAAGATGAGCGGCCTCGTGTGTTCGAACTTCGGCATCCCGGGCCTGCAATTCGGAGATCTGCTGTTGCTCTTCCGGCGTCAGATCACTGGAACCCGAGGTTCCCGAAGAAGCAAGCGACGACGATTGTTCAGCGTCTTGAGCGTTCGAATCCGTTTGCGACAACGAAATCGCGGAATCCTCAGCGTTTTCTTTCGCGGCCTTTGAGGTGGTCGACGCTTTCGGCGAATCGGCAAGCTGTTTGGCGGCGTCGGAGAGATCAAGCAAGTCTCCGGAAGGCGACATCGGCTTTCCGACGTCACGAGCCGACCAAAACGACTGCGACGGCCGGGTATCCTGAGCTCCTTCAACCAGACCGTTGGAGTTTTCCGTCTCCTCCGTCCGATCGGCCCAACGTGCTTCGGAAGCCGCTGCCGCTTCTTCGGCGCGACGGGTGGTCGAAACCGGTGTATCGCCAATCGTCGCCGAACGCCTCGCGCCGTAAGGAGCCGGCGGAGTGTAAATGCTCGAAAACGAAGCTGTAATTAACGGTTGGATCGACACGGCTCAGCAGCTGGGTCAAATAGAAAGACTGCGCAAAATACACATCTACAGAGAGTATACGCTAAAAATCGGAAAAGAAAAGAGAAAACAATAGAATTTTTTAGAATTTCAAATCAAGAGCCGGGACCTGTGATCCGGTTTCTCCAAATTTGCAAAAAAAAGCCGGGACCACAGGTCCCGGCTCTTGAAATCGCGTCTTTGACGTCTTTTTCTACATCGCGCTGCGGAGCGATCGGACGGCGGGTTTCGTTTGGAGCATCGATTGAAGAAGGCGTTGCCAGTTGGCCACGGAACCCGGTGTCAGTCGACCGAGCGGCTTTGTCGTATCTCCGCCGGTTAGCTGCGGCAGGCTGCTGGGAATTCGATCGACGTTCATCAACGAGAGCAGGGCGACACAGAGCGAATCGAAAGTTTCCGATGGGAATCCGAGTTGCGCGATCGAAGTCAAGGGGCGTTGATGTAACGCCGTCGAAATCAGGTTCAGCAACATGCCGTGTTGGCGGGCGGAACCGGTCAGGAGGATTTCCGTGTCGGGACCGCTTTCGTCGAATTTCGCCTGAATCTTTTCCGCGATTGTTTCGGCGATGAAGCAACTCGCGGTACAGAGAACGTCCTGAAAAGAATGTCCCGAAGCCGTTTTGCGTCGGGCCGCCGCAATGAACGGTTCCGGCGAAAGACCGAAAGGATTCCACGCCGCCGGATTTTTCGAGAGAAAACGAAGTTCGACGAGCAGTTCGGGGATCTGGCAACCTTGAACGGTCAGTTTTCCGCCGAGATCGATGGCTTGCTTGCCTTGCGTCAACTCCCACGTCAGGGCGTCGAGGAGCGAGCCACACGGGACGAGGTCCCGTCGATCGATCTGTTGATGGGAAAACGAATTGACGGCTCGAGGTAAAAAGGAGATTCGAGCGGTCCGGCCCAAATCCAACAGCAATCGGTTCCGTTCCTCGGATTTGAGGAAAATCCAGGTCGGCAGCGAGAAAATCGGTCCACCGCGTCCCCGGGACGCAATGTCCTGCAGAGGAAACGCGTCGATAATGTTCATACCGCTCTGCTCCGCGAGGAAGGAAGCGTCGCAGAGACTTTGGTAAAAAACGCCGTAGGGCGTCGACCGCCGAACCCCCGGATCGTGAATTCCCAAGGCCAAGACGTCTCCGCTCGAGAGTCGCGACTCGTCGAGCAGTTCGTCGAACGCTTCTTCCTCGACGCTTGCCAATTCCCGGGCAACGTGGAGGAAGAGCGGAGCGTTGAACGAACCGTCGTTTTCGGTCGATTGGCCTCGAAAGCCTTCCGAAATCGATTCCTGGAGTTCGTTGAAGCTGTCCGTAATCTCTCGCGGCAGGTCGAAGGACATCGCCTTACGAATCTCGATCGGTGCGCCGCTTCCCTGGCCGTGAACGCCGATCATTGACGCCTCGATGCGACGACAGTCGTCGGAAACGCTGATTCCCGCGAACCAACGAGCCGATTCGGATTCCTTTTTCGACGAACCTCGAGATGAAAGAAAAGACATATTGGAAATCCTCCATGAATCAAAACGGGAACACAGAGACCGGGACCGCAGGTCCCGGCTCTTGAGATCATGAAAGAATATCGATTTCCGGAGATTATGTCCAGAGCGAATTCGCGACGATTCTCAGGACTTCTTCGTGAAGGAATCCGTTGGAGCCGATTCCTTCCTGTCCGAGAATCGTCGGATTTCCCTTCCAGTCGGTAAACTTCCCGCCGGCTTCCTCCAACACGACAAGGAGCGGTCCGGCGTCCCAATCGCCGAGTCGGGGATCGACCATAACATCCGCTCGACCGGTTGCAACGAGAA
Organism: Thermoguttaceae bacterium; assembly: GCA_031548665.1. Taxonomy (GTDB): domain Bacteria; phylum Planctomycetota; class Planctomycetia; order Pirellulales; family Thermoguttaceae; genus WRKP01. Next base: position 55,955 of record JAVBQW010000100.1, on the reverse strand, counting down.
AATATCCGTAGGCGTCGCCCCAAGTTCGTGTCAATCGGGTTTGCCGCTCCAACTCCCGATAGGCTCCGGCGCGACCGTATTGTTCGAAGGTTTTCACCTCACTGGTCAAAAACAGGGCCTTCGAAAGGTCGCGGCAGTCGGAAACTCTGGCCCGGACCGGATCGGTGAAGCGGGGAGCTTCGTGCCAAGCGCCGGTTCCTTTTCCGGCCCAGAGCATTTCACCGAGCGCCGGCAGCGCGATGACGCCGCCGACGTTGATTCCGTGCTGCTCGATGCCGACCAGCGTGCTGTAGAGCGGCACGCCGTGGATGAACGACTTCGTACCGTCGATCGGATCGAGAAGCCAACGGAATCCGCTGGTCCCTTCTTTGTCGGGAAATTCCTCACCGAGAATCGCGTCATCGGGAAAACTTTCCTCAATCCGTCGCCGCAGCAATTTCTCCGCTTCCCGATCCGCGACGGTTACCGGAGATTCGTCTTCCTTGCGGTCGACCTGGAGTTCGTCGAGATTGTAAAAATATCGAAGCGTTAGCAGACCCGCTTCGTGAGCAATGTCCTTGGCTAATTCGAGTCGTGAGTCCATATTTGTCCTGCGCAAGTTACGAAGGGAGCGTTTTCCGATTGGGGGTGGAATAAGGAGCAAAATGCCGCGAAAAATCGAGAGAGTAGCGAAGAAGTTGATCTTTTGTCGATTTCGCCCCGGAGGGGCATTGCATCACAGCCCAGGGCAGAGCCGAAGGCATCGCCCTGAGTAGTCAACGCCCCAAGGAATGATCGCCCTGTAAGGGCAGTGCAATACCGGTGTTGCACTGCCCTTACAGGGCGGCGGTTGGTGAGCGACCGGTATCCCAGGGCGACGGCGAGTACGCCTTGCCCTGGGCTGTGATGCGATGGCCTTTCAGGCCGAAGATACAAAAACGACAACTTTCTTGCTACAGGCTCATTATTTTCGAGTGAAAGCCTTTATGCCACGCATTGCTTTTTGTATCACGGAACTTTACATCGGCGGAGCGGAGCGGGCTCTCTGCGAGTTGGCGACCCGTCTCGACAAGAACAAGTTCGACGTCGTGGTGTATTCGCTGCAAAGGCGACCGGCGGACGACGCCCAATCTTGTGTTCCAATGCTCGAACAGGCGGGAATTCCCGTCTTTTTTCTCGACATGAAGGGACCGCGATCGTTTTTCAGCGGTTTGTTCAAGCTCCGATGTTTGCTCAGCGAGCGGCGGCCGGACCTTTTTCTTTCGTTTTTGTTCCATGCGAATTTCCTCGGCCGCTTGGCGGCGTGGTCGGTCGGCGTCGAACACGTTTTGAGTGGGATTCGGGTCGCCGAAAAGCGAAACCGTTGGCATCTCACGCTGGACCGTTGGACGAGTCGGCTGGTCGAAAAATATGTTTGCGTCAGCGAGTCGGTCGCCGAGTTTTCCGCAACAGTCGGCGGTTTGCCGCGTTCGAAACTGGTCGTGATTCCGAACGCCGTCGAGGTGAGAAAGTTTCGAAACGCTTTGAAAGCCGACCTGACCGGAAACCGGGCGTCGACGAAGAGTCGGAAAGCGATTTACGTCGGTCGAATCGACGATCAAAAGGGCGTCGACCGTTTGCTCGACTTGGCGATCACCTGGTTAGCCGGTAGTCCGGTATTCTGGGAGTTGCTGATCGTCGGCGACGGTCCGAAGCAGGCCGAGCTGACGGACCAATGGTTGCGGCGGGAATTCGACGTCGTTCGGCCTTGGATTCATCTTCTCGGCTGGCGGGGCGACGTTCCGGAACTGTTGGCGGCGTCGGATCTTTTTGTCTTGCCGTCGCATTGGGAGGGGATGCCGAACGTCGTGTTGCAGGCAATGGCAGCGGGACTTCCGATCGTTTCGACCCCCGTGGAGGGTGTTTCGGAACTTTTGGGGGACTTGGCCGAAGAACAGGTCGCCGATTTCGACAACTGGGCTGAGCGATTGGAAAAAGTCCCGGAAATCTCCGGGTTGGGCGAGTTGAATCGGCAGCGGGCGACCGATTTTTTTTCGTGGGAGCGAATTGTTTCGACGTACGAAGCGCTTTTTGGCTCGATTCTCGAAAAAAACGAGCCGAAGTAAAAATTTGTGTGGAAATTTCCCCCGTTTTATGCGACAATACAACAACGAGAGCCGGGGTCTGTGGTCCCGGTCTGTCGGTTGACATTCCGCTTGCGTTTTAGCCGCGAAGCGTGTCTTTGACAGGGTACCCCAAAATTAAAAAGATCATTCATTAAAAGAGCTCCGAAAGGATCACGAAATGAATTTGCTCCGTTTCCGTCATATTTCCTCCCGCCAAGCGTTCACCCTGGTGGAATTACTGACCGTGATCGTGATCATCGGTCTGTTAGCGGGCCTGCTGTTGCCGGCGATCGGCGCCGCTCGGGAAGCCGCCCGTCGCGCCCAGTGTCTCGACCGAATGCGGCAAGTCGGCATCGCCTTCCATACCTACGTCGCCGCCAACAAGGGCCTGCCGGGGTACGTCAATCGATTGGGAACCTATTCCGTAGGAACGGACTCGACCGGCGGAGCGATTCTAAACGGAACGCCGAAAGTGCTGAGTTGGGTAGCGGCGATTTTGCCGGAACTCGGTGAACAGAAACGATATGATCTGCTCTATAAAGACGTTCCGGTCCAGAGCGACCTCCAGTCGGCGATCATGAATCTCGCCTTGCCGATATTGATCTGTCCCTCGGCATATAAAACGCCCGAAGAATACTACCCCGCGTTGAGTTTCGTCGTGAATTGCGGCCCTTCGGAGATGAACGCCGCCGGAAATACATTAGTCGGAAGCACGGTCGCGCCGTATTGCCTTTTTGCCGATCGCCGCGTCCCGTCGGTCAATCAAAAGGTGAAGCTGGAAGAGATCAAGGACGGAATGAGCAACACGATCCTGATGACGGAAAACCTGCAAGCGTTTACATGGTACAATCCGCGTGGGGCGTCTTGGGACGCTGCCAACACGATGAACACGACAGTGGATCCGGCTTCCACGTTCGTCAGGCACACGACACAAATCGCATCGTTAGGATTTCTTTGGAATAACAGGACGAATGCGGAGAGTCCTTCCGACGCCCAACCGATTGTACAGATCAATACCCATCGGACGAACGTAATGCCGACATCTTGGTTAACGACCTGTATTTACGCTCGACCGTCGTCCAACCACCCCGGACTGGTCAACATGCTCTACGCCGACGGTACGACCAAAGTGATGGCCGACAACGTCGGTTTGGGAGTGTATTTATCGGCCGTCTGCCCCGACGATAATTCCGCGATTCTTCTTCCGCCGAAGGGGTTGAATTACACGAACAACCCGTTCAAGCAGGAATCATGGTAGAAGATGAAGTCGCTGTACCTGATGCGTCACGGCAAGTCGTCGTGGGAGATTGCGGGCTTGGTGGATCGAGAACGGCCGCTGTTGGAGAAGGGAATCGACCGCACCGAGCGCCGGGCGAAGGAACTCAAAAAGAGCGGCGTCCGTCTTGACGCGATCTGGACCAGCGACGCGGTCCGTGCCGTGCAAACGGCGGAAATCGTTCGAAAAGAATTCGGACTCGAAAAAGAATCCGTGTTCGTCGATCCGTTGATCTACGACGCCGACCGTGCTGACGAGTTACGAAAAGTCGTCCGTTCGTTTCCGGACGATTTCGAAAGCATTCTGCTCGTCGGACACAATCCGCTCATTACGGAATTTGCGCAACTTTTCTTTCGGGACCTGCTCGACGACATGAAGACCTCGCAAGTCGTCGCCGTCGAATTTGCCGACTGGACAAACCTTCGGCGTCCCCCTCTCATTTAGCCGGTACTCCGGCGTCTTTTCCCCCGGCGTTCAAACGTTCGATTGTCGTCCGGTAAAATTCGCCGAATCGATCCTGTTCGATCGCTTCCCGGGACCGGGCGACGAGCCGCTGGTAATACGTGATGTTGTGGATCGTCAGCAGAATCGGTCCGAGCATTTCTTCGGCGATGAAAAGATGCCGCAAATATCCCCGGCTCCGTTTGCAGGCAGGACACGGACAACTTTCGTCCAGCGGCCGCTCGTCCCGTTTAAATTTTTCGTTGCGCAATCGGAGCGGTCCGTCGTCGGTGAACGCCTGCGCGTTGCGTCCGTTCCGGGTCGGCATCACGCAGTCGAACAGATCGACGCCGCGAAGGATTCCGTTCAAAATATCCTCCGGTTTGCCGACGCCCATCAAATACCGGGGCTTTTCAACAGGCATTGAGGGGAGCGTGAAGTCGAGGGCGTCGTACATTTCCTGCGGCGTTTCGCCGACGCTGAGTCCGCCGATCGCGTAACCGGGAAAGTCGAGTTCGGCGAGAGCTTCGGCGCAACGTTTTCGGAGTTCCGGATCGAGACCGCCCTGGACGATCGCGAATTGTTTTTGGTACGGATGGTCGGCGGCGTCCTTGCAGCGTTTCGCCCAGCGGACGGAGCGGAGCATGGCGTCTTCCAACGTTTTCCGGTCGTTCGGCAGCGCGACGACGTGATCGAGAACCATGGCGATGTCGCTGCCGAGCGCTTCCTGGATTTTGATCGCCCGTTCCGGCGGCAGCTCGATTTTACTGCCATCGATATGCGAACGGAAAATCGCGCCCTGTTCGTCGATCTTCATGATTTTCGCCAGGGAGAAAATCTGGAAGCCGCCGCTGTCCGTCAGGATGGGTCCGGTCCAGCCGCAGAATTTGTGTAACCCGCCGAGTGATTTGACGACGTCTTCGCCGGGCCGCAACGAAAGATGATAGGTGTTGCCCAAAATCATTTGGGCGCCGGTCGCGCGGAGCAGTTCGAGTTCGACGCCCTTGACGGTTCCGAGGGTTCCGACTGGCATGAAAGCGGGTAACTCGACGGTTCCGTGAGCCGTTTCGAGCCGCCCGCGCCGCGCGCCGCAATGAGCGTCCCGATGCAAAAGAGTAAACATGTTTCGATATCGTTTTAGCCGCGTCGCCCGCGACGCGAGGGGGGCGTCTCAAACGTTATTCAACGAGATACCGTTCCGCGTCGAGGGCCGCCATGCAGCCGGTTCCGGCGGCGGAAATCGCTTGTTTGTAATAGTCGTCGGCGACGTCGCCGGCCGCGAACACGCCGGGCACGCTGGTATTCGTCCGAAAAGGAATCGGTCGATGGAGGAATCCCTTCGGCGTCAGCTCGACCTTTCCGTTCAGAAAACCGGTGTTCGGCGTGTGTCCGATGGCGAGAAAAATTCCGGCAACGGAAAGTTCGATCGGAGGAGCCGTTGGAGAAGCCGTGTTCTTGAGCCGGACGCCGGTCACGCCATCTTTATCGTTACCCAAAACTTCTTCGGGAACGACGTTCCAGTGGATTTGGATTTTCGGGTGGTCCATGGCTCGTTGCGCCATGATTTTCGATGCGCGAAGCTGATCCCGTCGATGGAGAAGATGGACCTTCGACGCAAACTTCGTGAGGTAGTCGGCTTCTTCCACGGCGGAGTCGCCGCCGCCGACAACGGCGATTTCCTTGTTACGAAAACGCGGCAGGGCTCCGTCGCAGACCGCGCAAGCGGAAACACCGCGATTTTTGAAACGGTTTTCCGATTCGAGTCCGAGATAATTGGCCGACGCTCCGGTCGCGACGATCAATGTTTTCGTTTCGTAAACGTTTCCGCCGAGCCCGATCAATTTGTACGGTTTCGAGGAAAAATCGACGTCGACGACGTCGTCGGTGACGACACGGGTCCCGAAATGAACGGCCTGAGCCCGCATGAGTTCGACGAGTTCGGGACCGCTGACGCCGTGCTGGGCCGGATCGTGCGGATTGAGCATCGCGGCCCGGTTTGCGGGAATTCCTGTTTCGATATATTTCGAGATGTCGCCGGGCGGAAACCCGGGAAAGTTTTCGACTTCGGTCGTCAGCGCGAGTTGTCCCATGGGAAGGGTCCCGCGAGCCTGATTTTCCTGGGTGATCGCTCCTTCGATGAGGAGAGGTTTCAGTGCCGCGCGGGCGGCGTAAATCGCGGCGGTCCAACCGGCCGGTCCGCTACCGATGATGATGAGCTGTTCCATGGATTAAGTGAACAGTGAACAACGAACAGTGAACAACGAACAGTGAACAGTGAATAGTGAATAGTGAATAGTGAACAATCTCGAGTACGGCGAAACGCTTGTACTCGTTGTTCACTGTTCGTTGTTCACTGTTCACTATTCAAGGACTCGTTGAAGTAAAATGACGTTTTCGGAGTTGAGTTTTTCACCGCGCCGAAAACCGACGGGAATGGTACGATCGATGAGGAAGAAGCCGCGATGCCGTTCGACGGTTCCGTCGTCGAGGCCTTTTTCCGTTCCGAGAACGTACCCGTCGGGATACACGGCGTCGAAATAAGCAAGGTCTTCCGGGGAAGCGTTCTTTTTCGGGAAATTGTTTTTGACGGTCGGATGAGCGATCCAGAGATCTTCCGGCTTGTTTGTGTTGAGGGCGCTTTTGTCGAATTTCTGGACTTCGAAATATCCGACGGTAACCCAGACGGCGAACACGTTGGACCGGTTCGTCGTCATGGAACTGAGCCGGGCCGCGTTTTCATATTCGTTGTACATGTTCGACACCGGAGAAACGGAATCTTCACTTTTGAAAAATTTGTTCGTCGCGCCGGGGCCTGCACCGTTCACGTGCCGCAACAAGGTCGTTTCGATCGGATGGGTCGGTACTTGCGACGCGTCGGGAGCGAGCGCTGCCGAACTGCTGGAACGGAAGGGTTGGGTCTGAACTTGCGTAAGCAAATCGGAATAATCTTCCCAATTGGTTCGATTGCCTTGGAGTCCGGTCCACGCGGCGTCTGTAACGGTATTGAGATTGATCTTTCCGGGCTCCTGATAGGCGTAGATCATTTGGGGTGGATCGGTTGCCGTCGCGGGAATCATACCGACGACGGTCCCATTGAACCGCGACGGCACGCAAACCTGATCGAGGAATTTTCCGAGGTTCAACGAATTGACCGTACCATTATTGACGTCGCTGCTCTCGAAACTGAGCAGATAGCCAAGCGAGTCGGTTTCTTCGCTACGGAATCGTTGGCCGCCCCCCAGTGATTGCGCTGTTCCGGAGAGCCGGTCATGAAATTCAATCCCGAATCGTCCCGGTGTGCTGGCGGGAACCTGCATGATTTCAAAGACATTGGCAAACGGCGAGTCGTTCCAGGCAAAGGCGGTGAACGGAGCATCCTCTTTTGGCGCACCGACATAATTGTCGACGTAGATCGCTCCAGAACCGATTTCGGCCTTGTCGCTGAATTTGTTCAAATATCCGAACGTTTCACCGTTCGCCGGGAAGGTCGGCGCATCGGGGGGCACGATCTTGTCCAACGACTGCGGGGTCGAAGCTAAACCGGCCGTAGCGGCGTCGCTGCTCGGCTGCCAATTTCTGTCCCAAACATTCGGTTCGATGGCCGTGAAACCACCGGTAAATCCCCATTGACGCGAACCGAAATACAGAGCCCGTGAAGCGTCAGGAGTCGTCAAGTCGGGTTCTTCGTTATTGTGCGAAGCGTTCGAATCGACTTCGCTGGTGAATATGTGAAGATCAATGGCGCTCCAATCGACGGTAATGTACGGATTTGTCATCGGATGATAGTTCCGTGTCGGATCGGCGAGTCGCTGAAGAAATATCGAGCGATAACAGGGGATCGTTCCGTGATCCTTGAGCATTCCGGTATCGGTCGGCGTCCCGCTCACCGAATTGGAATAAGCGACTCCCGTTTTTTCGGAGACGTTGACCCCGACGGTTCCATTGGTCGCGACCATGTGCTTGGGCGGCCTCGCATTGGCGGGGATATTCAAGTTGGCGAGATCAATGAATGTTCCGTCAGCTCCCGACTCGACACCAAACGTGGTGGTCGTATCGTCGACCGGTTTCGAGGCGAACGAGGTTTTGGTGCGCGGGCCGACAACCAAGTATTCGTTGGCGGAAAGCTTCGTATTCGTATCACTACCGACTGCGTTTTTGTAGGAATAAGTCAATCCGGCTGCTTCGGACGTCGTCGGATCGGCGTTATCGAACCAAACGAATCGCTCAACCTCAATGGGGGTGCTGTCGAGAAGATTTGGATCTTCCGTCGTACTGCCCGGCCATTGCCTCGGTTGGAACATTTGTTTTGTCGAATTGTCCATCACATCACCGGGTGCTCCGGGCGTCCTTGATTGGGTCGTTTGAGCTTCGTCGCTGATTGCCAGTCGCCAAATATAATCTTGTCCGGACGGACCGTTTGGCGTCTTTTTAGCAAGATCAAGTAATGTCGGGTCCGTGTCATCGGCAATTTCCGGCGACAGAGCGGACCTTCCCGGGTTACCGCAACGATAAAGTTCGACGAACAACGAACCTTCCGGTCGAATGACCTGATCGAAATCGGCATCATGACCGCCGCCTTCACAGTTTTTTGCATATCGCCTTTTGTCGACGATGCAGGGGGGATCGTGTAAACAGTTTTCTTTGGTGGAAGTACCGCTTTCTTTAATCGAATCGGCGACGCAACGATTATGGGTTCCCAGTGTTTCGGTGATCGCGACTTCCGGTTTTTCCATGCCCCAAATGAGACGGAGATCCGCATTGTTGCTCAAGGAAAACGTCGAGGGATTGTTGCCATCCGGTAAAACCACGTCGAGCAGAGAATAGATTCCCGTTTCTCCTTCATTATTGTTGTCGTAGAGCGTCGTTGCCGCAAACGGATCGACGCTGAACACGAACGGCGTCATGGTCGCGTCGGGGTCCATGTAATCGACCAGGTTGACCGACCACTGCGCCAATCGCGTGATCATGTCTTCCGGCGTCATCGTTCCTTCCGTATAAGGTGACGCACCGAACAGTTCATCGTAATTCAGCACCATCAACAGGTAGAAGATTTCCTGGGCGAACTTGGCGCGTTCGCGGAGTCCGGCGGCGTGATCGTAGTTGGGATCCGTCGAGGCCCAGTTCGCCGACAGCGACGGTCGGTTCAAGTTGACGCGGAGTCCCTGCCGCACTTCGATCGGCAGCAGGTTCAACAGCGTTGCGGCTTTGTCCGGATCGCTACCGACGGCACGGTAAACCTTCCGATGGAGACTCCAGTCGGCGATGTTGTTCGTTCCGTCGGTGGAAACCATGAATCGGCTCGGCGTCGGCAGGTCGCTGCTGCGCGTCGTGATCTGGAAACGATAATTGCTCGTCGTACTGGGTGTTCCTTCGCCGAGGAGTATTCGAAGCTGTTGGGGCAGCGCTCCGAAATCGGCGTCCCCCTGTGTGCGGAGCACCGATTCGAGCTGTTCCAGCGAAAACGGCGAGTCGTACGCATTTTTTCCGTACGGATTCATCAGGTACGGATTTTCCCCATACGTTCGGATGATCGGCGGCGTACTCGATCCGTCTAACGGCGAGGCGAAGAGATTGATGACGCGATTGCCGAGCGGATCGAACGACACGGCCGCTTGTCCCCACCAGTCGGGAACCAGACCGCCTGCCACCGAATAAGACGTCGTTCCATCGTTGAAGACGCCGCCGTTGTAATCATAAGCAAGTGGAGCGACGCCAGTCTTTTGACGAAACCAGATGGCCGTGTTCGTGTCGTCCGTCGGGAGATTGCCGGTGTTCAGCGAAGGGTTGCCCGGATACGGTTGGTCGCCCGCTGGATTGAGAAGAAGGTTTTCTTTTCCGTAACGCCCGACGATCGGCAGATTGGCGGGGGGTGTACCCGTCGTGTCGATCTTGCCCTGCATGACTTGCGTGGAAGCGGTTGCGGAGAGTCCGAGAGCTTTGGTGAGCCAAACCTCGGCAGGACCGTTGCCGCTGCCGCGCACCTTCACGCTCCCGGCGACCGCCTGCATCGGATCGTCGGCCGACGATACGTTATCGAATTTGGTTTGGTTCTCGGCCTGGATGATATTTCCATGGGTATTGACGTTGAGTCGGCCGTCCATGTCGAGGACGAGGTACGAGACGAGCTTCTTGTACGTTTTGTTCGTCTTCGGATCCGTGTACGTGCCGAGGCCCGCGTCGATCCAGACGCTGTCCGGGATGCCGTCGCCGTCGTTGTCCACGTCCCACGGATAAGCGTTCACGGCGCCGCCGGAGACGTCGCCCTTGATGTTCGTCGCAAAATTCGTCGCATTCAGATAGGAATTACCGCCGTCGAAATCCGGATGATCAAACGGTGTCGGTCGAAGCACGTGCTTCCGAACCACATTCGCATCGGTGAGAGTCACGCCGTTGAGTAAGACCGGTCGATGGAACGACGGAACAATACTGTCGATCACCGTGTTTCCGTTGGTGATCGTCGAGTGAATCCACGTCAGGAACGGATGCAACGCATCCGGTGCCGTGTAGTCGGAGTTCATCATCATACCGACGTTGAGCTTGGTTTTGTAAGCTTGCGACCCATCACTCGCGTTCGGCGCCAGGATGTTCGGCCGCGACGACAACGTCGTTGGCGTCGAGTCGCCGTCGTCGACGGTCAGCATGGCGGGTCCCGTAGCCGTCGAATCGAATCCCGGTCCGGTGCCGCCGAACGGGGCGCCGTTGATCACGTAGGTGCAACCGTCGAAATCGGACTGCTGGAATTCGTTACCGGAAGGCACGATATAAACCCAGGCGTCGGAAGCTCCGGAACGCACCATGAAAATTCGAAAACTGCGATTCAACAGCGTCGCCGGCGCGTTTGAGGAAAGTTCGGTTACCGTCAGCACGGAACCGGCAAGCTCCAAGGGCGCCGGATTGCTACCGAACAAGCCAAACGACAAATTGGAATCGTTGAACATCCAGATTCCCGGTATCGGGTTGGCCGGGGAACCACCATCATCGGCGTCCCGCATTTTATTCGAGGCCATTGTCGAAAAGACTCCCGTCAATTGATCGACGCCGTTGTCGACCGGGTGTCCGTACAGGTCTTCCAAAATGCTCCACGGTCCGATGACGGACTGGAGCTTGTCGCCGACGAGGAGCTTGTGGACGGCGAGCCGGGTGTCTTGGGTGCCTTGCCGAATTCCGCCGAGGTCTTTGATTTTCGCAGCCGTTTCCGCCGCGCGCCGGGCCTGTGTCGTGACCACCATGAACGTCACGGTGAGCAGCGCGAACATCGTCATCAGGCCGAGCACCAGCAACAGCGTCACGCCACGTCGGCGGGAAAGTGAACGGTGAACAGTGAACAGTGAACAGTGGCGCAGGCGAGCGTCATTGTCAACGAAAATATCATTATTTTTCATAGCAAACCTCAGTATTATTGTTCACTGTTCGTTGTTCACTGTTCGTTAATACAACGGCACGTTGTCGATCCGTACGTGATCCAACACGCCGTCCACGACATAAGCGTAACCGGTCGTCGCTCCGCCGGACAACGGCAACGACGCCGGCAGGTCACCGACAAGCGTTACCATTCGTTTATAGGTCGTGTTCAACGCCGCGTTGTTTTCTGAAATCAATTGACCGACGCTGACGACCTTGCACCAACAACCGGTGACAGGGAGTCGGGGGACGCTATCGTAAGTCGGCCAAGTCACGAAGATCCGTTTCGTGCGGCTGAAGTCGAGTTTTTCCGCCGAGTCGCTCCGTAAATAAATTTGCGCCCCGGAAAGCTGCGCCGAATAATCGTTCACGGAACCGGCGATCCGAAAACCGACCGTTCGTTCCTTCATCGCGTCTCCCGGCGACCGATTGTAGCAGGCGAGGATGTCGACGCTGACACTCGACGGCAGGTTCCGGATGGGGACGTTATTCATCGCCGTCGCCGTGGAGGGCGTTCCCGGTTGGAACGTGAAGAACCAGGTATACTGGCCGCTGCTGACGGAATTCATGGCGCCGGACGTCGTCAAGACGGTGCGTTTGTCTTCCGCCATCGTGTACTGAATATCGTCTTGGCATCGCATTGATTCGCGCCATCGTTCCTGTTGCGCGACCGTCATCGTCGAGAACGAAATGTAGCGGCCGATTTTGTGTATGATTGTCGTGCTGCCGAAGCTTGGATCGACGCTGCCGGTGTCGAACGGATCGACCATCACGAATTGGTTGCAATTGAAACCGCAGGCCGTCGTTGCCGTTGCCGATAGCACCGGGGTGTTGCCGTTGCTGTTAATATCGTTGCCGTTATTCCATCGATACGGTTTCGCCATTTCTCGGACTTGAATTTCAGCGGCGGCGTCGCGGAGGACGCCGGCGCAGTAGTCGGCGTTGTTCGCCTTGTTGACCTGATAAGCGCCGAACGGAATCACCGCCAACACGCCCATGAGGCCGACGCCGATCACGAACGTCGACGCCAACACCTCCATCAACGAGATACCGCGCGGAAGCGAACAGCGAACAGTGAACAGTGAACAGTGGCGCAAGCGAACGCCGTTCTCATTGAAATTCCCATATTTTTTCATGACACACCTCGTTATCTGTTCACTGTCCACTGTTCACTGTTCGTTGTTCACTGTTCCCCGATGTTGACGAAGCGTTCCCGAGCATACTTTCGGGCCTCGGCAATCATTATCCGGAAATTTTGCTCAATAACGTCGGGGGGATCTCCGTTGGCTTTCGAGTTTCGCCAATTGGCGTATTCCGTTTCGCAGTAGGTCATCTCAACGGTTCGCACTTCGCCGTTTCGCGGATTGATCGTGACCCAAAAATTCGACGCCGTTGGGAGATTACCCCTGCCGTCCTCCGCCAGCGTGTAGTCCGAAATGTCGACCTGGCGGTCCCATTCGCCGACGCAGAAATAAATCAGCTTCGCCGCCCCCTTCATGGTGTCGGTGCGATCGGTGTACACATTGTACGCCCAAGTCAATGTGGTGTCGTTATATTCGTACCGGACATAAGAAACACCGTCGACGGTTCCGTTCGGGGCGAACATGACGACAACGGAATGGCCCTGCGGAGCTGGGGGAACTCCGGTGTAGCCGTTCACCTTCGGGTTGATGGAATCGAAGTAGTCGCCGGAGGAGTTTGGATAATCGAAACCGGAATATCGCAGATCGACGATCGTGCCTCGCGGCATCGTCATCGGCGGGATCAGCGAGAGTTTTTTCGTCTCGCTCCGTGCTTGCCGCACCAGTTTATAGGGAACGTTGGCCAACGCCGCCGGAAACGCGGTGCCGTTCATTTGTAATTGGCCGGTGCCGTTGCCGGACCCGTCAACGCCCACCGCGCCGATCACGTAGTATTTGCCTTGATAATTCAATTGAATTTTGTCGTTCGGCTGAACATTGACGCCGGCGGAACCCGTGGTGGTCCAAGTGTCGACATCGCCGCCGGTCAACCCCCCGTTTGTCCCGACGCTACCAATGATTCCAGTCGCGGGTTTTCCGCCGGAGACGAGGTACATTTGCAGGGCGGGGGTGGTGGTGCTGGCGGTGCCGCCCGAAGAAAAGCGTTGGAATTCGATTCCGTGCGGAATTCCGGATTCCATGGCCTTGATACGAGCCCGTTGGAGGGCCAGGGCGACGGTTCGAGCGCCGCCGGCCGCTTTTTGCGATTCGAGCATCGGCTTGAACATCGGCACGCTGATCGCGACGAGCATCACCATGATCGACACCCCCACCAACAACTCGATCAGCGTCATGCCCCGGGGAAGTGAACAGCGAACAGTGAACAGTGAACAGTGGCGCAAGCGAGCGTCATTGTCAACGAAAATATCATTATTTTTCATAGCAAACCTCAGTATTATTGTTCACTGTTCACTGTTCGTTGTTCACTGCTAAAAGCTTCCCGCCGAGCGGTGGTTGTGGATGTTGTCATCGGAGTGGAACGTGCCGCTGTTCGGATCCGGCATTCCCCACGGATTGATGAACGGATCCAGAATACTGATTGGCGTGTTTCCAAAAGAGGAAATGGTCGACGATACCGGATGTCTGGTGGAGCCCGTATAAATGTCGGCGACGCCGTCGGGTCCCGCCGAATAGATGAGCGGATACAAGAACCAACCTCTTCCGATCGATTTCTGGTCGAACGGATCGGGAAAACTCGTGTCTGCTTCTTTGAATATTCTAACACGAAGTCTGTCTTGCAGATCGGAAATCGTCAATGGGTCGTTCCAATCGCTCTGACTGATGAGCGTTGAGTTGTTCGGTCCGCGATCCCAAGCCGGTTTTTGCACTGAAGACGCGGTGCTGCGGATCCCGGTTAATCCGACGATGTCCGGTTGCTTGTCGCCGCCGGTGAATCCGGGAGCCCAACGAATGAATTCGATCGGATGCCCCCAAGCGTCGATGAACTCAAGCAGGCCGTCGCCGTCCGTATCGGCGATTTCGCTGCCGTGAAAGTTTTCGAGGGCCTCCGGATTCAGGTTCGCGATGATCATGTACAGCAGCGCCGCGGTGCTGGGACCCGTAAAGGCGTTTCCTCCGTTGTTGACGTATTTCTCGTAAGTGGAATAATAAAACGATAACACCGCCGGTTCGGTGGCGACGTAGCCGTTCGCGTTATTGAATTTGAGCGGTCCCAGTTTATCGGCGGGGGTGGTCGCGTTTGTCGTACTTGCCGTGTCGAAAACGTCGGTCCATTGTTGCGGCATCTCCATTCGCATGATGTCGCGGATGTAATGGAGCTTGAGAACGGATTTCGCGATCGCCCGTTGCGTCGTCGCCGGCGGCGGCGGCGAACTGAACATGACATTGGCGGCCCCAGTGGTTTGGTTTTCACTGATGGTCAGCGCGTCGAATTTATCTTCGTATTCTTCGAAGATCTGTTGGATGGCGGCGTCGAGTTTCTGGATGGTGCCCCGGGTCTTCGCGATCTTCGCTTCTTCGTAGGCGGTGTTCAGCGCGAACAACGACAGGCTCGCCAAAATCGAGATGATCACGATCACCGTCAACAGTTCGACCAGGGTGAAACCTTTCAGTGAACAGCGAACAGCGAACAGCGAACAGTGGCGCTGCGGAAGCGAACAGCGAACAGCGAACAGCGAACAGTGGCGCTGCGGAAGTGAACAGCGAACAGTGAACAGTGAACAGTGGCGCTGCGGAAGTGAACAGCGAACAGTGAACAGTGAACAGTGGCGCAAGCGGTCACCGTTCTCAACCAAAGTATTGTGCGTTTTCATGACAAACCTCATATTCTATTGTTCACTGTTCACTGTTCGTTGTTCACTGTTCACTTTTTTGCTGTTTTTATTGAGGCGATAAGGATGCGAATCAGTTCTTTACAGTCGTCGACGATGCTTTGATACATTTTTTCAGAAAGATGGTCGGTTTCCTTCAAGAGGTTCAACCAGTATTCCGTTTCATTGGCTTCTTTCAAAGCGATGTGCAGTTTATGAGCGAAATCGGCCTTGCTTTCCGCATATTCCGCTTCACGAACCAAGGCTCCGATGGCGGTACCGCTACGAAGCACTTGCTTGCTCAATACCCAGGCATTTTTCTTTTCAACGAGATATTGTGAAAGTTTCACGATCCGAACAGCAAACGCAAAACTCTTCGTCCGCAAAACGGGTTCCATATTTCACTGTTCGCTGTTCGTTGCTCACTTCCCACTGTTCACTGTTCGTTGTTCACTGTTCACTTTTTCGACGGTGATATCGAAGGTCGTGGCGCCGCTGACCGTGCATTTCAGGCCGGAGGTTTCCGGTGACGTGAATTTTTCGTTGATCAACGGTTTTGGCATTTCGCCTTCTTTGTCGCTCGGTTCTTCGGCGCCGGTGATGTACACTTGGTACTCGCCCTTTTGCGTACCGTCGCCCGGCTTGTACGAGGACAGCGTGTACTCACCATTTTCGTTCAGCACGCCGCCCGCCATGAACAGCGGCTTCGTGAAGACGACGGTTCCCTTCGTCAGCGGCTTGCCGTCTTCTTTGAACGTCACCTTGCCGGTCACGCCGACCTGGCCGCCGCAACCGACGAACAACAACAGGATGAGTAACGTAAAATATTTCATGGTTTCGTTTCGTTGATGTTCTCGTTAGCCGCGTCGGCCGCCGACGCGCTGTAGCGGTGTTGACGTTTTCCCGAGCCCACGCGCGTCGGAGGCCGACGCGGCTAACATGAGAAGTTATCGCTACGGTAACGTCGCCTTGATCGTGCCCTCGCCGAAGTTCACGATGTTGTCCATGTCGAATTGCGTAACATCTACTCCCGTGGTCAAATTGCTGCTGCGACCATTGCCGCCATCAATAGCATTGCCGTAATTACCGCCAACAATCCATCCACCGAATTTTTCGTCTAATCCCGGATGAATCAGTTGATAGGTTTTCGAGTTAAAATAAACGTTATTGCCGTTATTGGTTGCGTTACGCGAATTACCCCGAAGCAAATAAGGAGTAACCATGCCAGGATAAAATCTTGTCAAATTGTTTCCGACGCTGACGAAGCGATAAGCAAAGCCATCTTTGTCATTGGGATATTGATCCCAAGTCCACAACGATTTGAATCTGGAGTCAGAATCATTTCCTATTCCGGAGCCGGCGGCAATGGTCAGATTGGCGTACCAATTCCCGTTGTTGCCCGCACCCCGCCATGTACCATTGGCATTCGGCGGAACACGATAGGCGTATTCCTCCTGTTGCGATGCCTTGAAATAAGCGACGGGGCCGTTGTCGATAAAAATCATGACCCGGCAACGGGTTCCGTTGATGTTATCTGCAGCAGGGTCACGCACGAGAATTGCTAAATTCTTGCCGGTTTCAAATTCCATGATCGGCTTTTCCATGGACGGCCTTGCCATGACGGTTGTTCCGTTGATTCGCGGCCCAACATCGAACGGGTTTTCAGGATTGGACGAAAAACCGATCAAGGAAACAACTTCCTTATTGTTCCAAGCGGGGTTGGTCGACGAAATGATTGCACTACCCGTTGCATCACCGTTGTGGTCGGAATAGTAATATCCCGGTGTGGAAGCGGCAGGATAATACCTTATGCCTCTCGCATCATTGGGTAGACCACCGAGCCAAAAAGGAAGCGTGCTGATAAAGGCCATGTCTTCCGGCGTGTAGGCATTACCATTTCTGGGATTCCAGCCAGTCGAATTATAAATCAGATAACAAAATTCGATATATTGGTCTGCGGGGGTACTCGTCGTAAAACGGAATCTCGGCCAACGTTTTTTGACGTGACGCAGGACCGCTTGCTGATCGGACCAGTCCGGTGGGTACTCGCCGTACTTGTTTTTGTACTGCTCAATCGCCATTTCGATTTGGTACAGCTGCATCTTGATGCGGGCGACCTTGACGTACTGCCGGGCGGCGGTCGCCGCCGAGGTGATCAGCGTCGCCAAGATGCCGATGATCGCGACGACGACCAATAATTCGACCAACGTAAACGCCCTTCGAGAGCGAACAGTGAACAGTGAACAGTGAACAGTGGAAGAAACCGTCACGCCGCCTGTTCTTTTTCGGTACATTGAATGATTCATGGAAGGCCTCCTGGGGAAAAATCGGAGCAATAAATGTCGCGGGGGAAGCGAACAGCGAACAGCGAACAGCGAACAGTGGCGCAAGCGTACGTCGTTCCCGATGAATCTATCATGCTTTTTCATATCAATCCTCTGTTCACTGTTCGCTGTTCGTTATTCGTTATTCACTGTTCACTGTTCACTGTTTTTCAACCGCCGCCGGACAATGACGTGATCAATTTGATCAACGGCATGAACAACGCGATCACGATGAAACCGACCACGCCGCCGAGGAACATGATCAACAACGGTTCGATCATGCTCGTCAACGCATCCGTCGCCGCCTCCACTTCCGAGTCGTACGTGTCCGCGATTTTGTACAACATCGTGTCCAGTTCGCCGGTCTCCTCGCCGACGTCCACCATGTTCACCACCATGTCGTCCATGATCCGGTTCTTCATTTTCATCAGGTAAAAGAGCGCCCCCACGACGGGGATGAAAAACATGAAGTACAATAACGCCCCGAAATGAAACGGCGGACAGGAATGCAGCTTCATCGGATTCGAAATCGTGTCGCCGTCGCGGATCGCCTCCAAAATCTTTTGGTACATCTCCTCGAAAACCGCGTTGTCGCTCGTTTCCCGAGTGATGTGCAGGGCCTCCAAAATCGGCACGCCGCTCGTCACCAAGGTTCCCAGGGTTCGCGTCGTTCGGGCAACCGTCGTCTTCTCCACCAGGTTGCCGAAGACCGGCGCCTTCAAGAGGAAAAGATGCCAACCTTTGCGGCCGTATTCGAAACTCGTCGTCAGTTTGATCATCAACCAGATTGAAAACGGAATCAACGGAAACAGGTACCAATACTTGACCGAATACCGGGAAATGATCATGAGCCAAACGGTCATCGCCGGCAGCTCCGTGTCGAAATCCTTGAAAATCTTTTCGAACTGCGGCACGATGAAAATCATGATCGCCGCGAGGATCGCCATCGCGAAGCAGACGACGCAGATCGGGTACGTCATCGCCGACTTGATCTTTCGTTTCAAGGCTTCCGAACGCTCCAAAAACTCCGCGAGACGCTGGAGAATCGTTTCGAGGGCACCGCCCGCCTCACCGGCCTTGATCATGTTCACGTAGAGCCGATTGTACGCTTTCGGACACTTCGCCATCGCTTCGGAGAGACTGGAGCCGCTCTCGATTTCGTTGGTCACGTCGATCAGGCTGTTCCGCAACGCGCCCGGCTTCGCCTGATTCATGAGAATGTTCAAGCTCCGCAAAATCGGCAGCCCGGCGTCCTGGAGAATCGAGAGCTGCCGCGTAAACACCATGAGCTGCTTCGATTTGACCTTACCGAACGAAAACGTTTTTCCTTCGGCGCCTTTCTTGGCGGCCTGTTTTTTTCTTTCCTTGTAGATCGCGATTCTCGTCACATGGTAACCCATCTGACGAATCGTCGCCTGCGCCTCGTCCTCGGTCGCGGCTTCGATGATGTCCTTGATCTCCTTGCCGGTCTTGTCAATCGCTTCAAATTTGAACTGAGGCATGGCAGTAGTGAACAACTAACAGTGAACAGTGAACAGTGAACGCAAGCGTCGTTCAACCGTTACCTGTTCTCACTTCGTTGTTCGTTATTTGTTATATGTTATTCACTGTTCACTGTTCACTGTTCACTCCAGTACCGTTTCTCTTACGACTTCGTCGATGGTGGTGAGTCCGGCGTGGATTTTGGCGAGTCCGGCTTCACGGAGCGTGATCATGCCGTTTCGAGACGCCGCGTCGCGCAGGTCGGCGGCGGACGCTCCGTGCACGATCAGGTCTCGAATTTCGTCGTTCATCACCATGAATTCGTGGATCGCCGTTCGACCCTTGTATCCGGTGTTGTTGCAGGTCACGCAGCCGCGGCCCCGGAAAAACAACTTGCCGACGGTGTCGTTCGGCGACAGCTCCAATTCGTACAGTTGGTCCGGCGTCGGCGTGTACTGCTCGCGGCAGTCCTGGCAGACTTTTCGTACCAATCGTTGCGCCAAGATCGCCTCGACGGTCGCCGTGATCAAAAACGGCGGAATTCCCATGTCTTTCATCCGGGTGATCGTACTCGGCGCGTCGTTCGTGTGGAGCGTGCTGAAGACCAAGTGCCCGGTCAACGACGCCTGCACCGCGATTTCCGCCGTTTCACGGTCCCGAATCTCGCCGACAAGGATAATGTCGGGGTCCTGCCGCAAAATCGACCGCAGACACTGGGCGAACGTGTTGCCGATGTCCGCGTCGATCGGCATCTGGATGATGCCGTCGATATCGTACTCGACCGGATCTTCCGTCGTCATCAACTTGTCGGTCACGGCGTTCAGTTCGGACAGCGCGGCGTACAGCGTCGTCGTCTTGCCGGAACCGGTCGGTCCCGTAACGAGAATGATGCCGTTGGGCCGCTCGATCGTTTTTCGGAAGTCGCGCAACAACATTGGATCCATGCCGACGTTTTCCAAACTCAAGCTGATCACCGATTTGTCCAAAATTCGGCAGACGACGCTCTCGCCGAACAAGGTCGGCAACACGCTGACCCGCAAGTCGATGGGGTGTCCGCCGACCGTCAAGCGGATACGTCCGTCCTGCGGCAGACGGCGTTCCGCGATGTCGAGGTTCGCCATGACCTTGATACGCGTCGTGAGGGCGGAGGCCAAATGTCGCGGCGGCGGCACCATTTCGTACAGCGTGCCGTCGGCCTTGATGCGGATCTTGAATTCCTCCTCGAACGGCTCGAAGTGCAAGTCGCTGGCGTGGTCCTTGATCCCGAGCAGGAACACCATGTTGAGCAATTTTCGTACCGGAGCCGACTCGCTGAGCGCCTCGATGCTCGCCAAGTCGATTTCGCCCTTCGCTTCCAAGGCCCGGGCGGCGTCCTGCAGCGCCTTGTCGTTTTCCATGTCGGCGATCAACGACTCGACGCTTTCGACATCCGAAGCGTAATAACGATCCAGGGCGTTCTTGATATCGCGCGGCGTCGTGACCACGGCCCGGATGTTCAAGCCGAGAAAGTTCCGCAACTCGTCAAGCACCATGATATTCTGCGGCTCGCACATTGCGATCGTCAGAATATCGTTTCGAAAGCTGACGGGAATCACCTTGTAGAGCTGCGCCATCGGCTCGGTGAGCTGCGACAGAACTTCCGGTGGAATCGTCAGATCGGACAGGCCGATGACCTGCATGCCGAGCTGTTCCGCCAAGGAGTTAGCGACCTGATCGTCGTTGACGAAGCCCATCGACATCGCCGTTTCGCCGATTTTCTCCCCAGGCCGCTGCAGATGCTCCTCCAACAGCAGTTCAAGTTGTTCTTCATCAATAAATCCGAGGTCGACGAAGACCTGTCCGAGACGTCGTAAAGCCATGGGTCAGTGAACAGTGAAAAGTGAACAGTGAAAAGTGATAATACGAGCCGCGATCTGGGTCGCAGGTTATTCCGGCGGTATCGTTTGCTGTTTTTCGATGAGTTTTTTGATGACTTTCTGGGTGTATTGTTCAAACTTCGTTTTTCCTTCGGCAGGTGCTTCGGCGTATTCGCGAATTCGTTTGTCGATCACACCATCGATCGAAAGGCCGGTTTGTCGTGCCTCGGCTTCCAAGGATTGCCGGAATGCCTGGGCGCTACGTTCACGTTCCTTCTTTTGCATGTCCCGTTCGACTTGGAAGTGTGCAATGAGCATTGCCCGTCCGACAAACCAAACAATGACCAGCAACACACCCGTCGTGACAAAAATCTTGTTTTTTAACGTTCCTTTTTTTTCGGAGAAACCCGGGTTTTCATCTCCTTTCGGAATGGAATAGGTTTTTTCCAAGTTTTCCGCGTCCATCACACTTCTCCCGCATCGGAGATGATTACCTTGCGAGAACTCATGCCGTGTGCTTTTTTGTTTTCGTGGCTTTTCTTTCCAATGCCCGCCGAACGGCCTCCGGATCGACTGCGGAGGGGCCGCCTCAATTCCCTGTTCCAGTTCTTCCGGTGTCATTCGACAGTAAATACCGAAGGTTTCAAAAATTCCCGGTAAGTCATGTCGAGCATTTCGGCGCCGCGTCCGGGGGAGACGATCCCCTCTTCGTACAATTTCGCGACGAACATCTTTTTCAGTTCGTCTTCGCTCAATTCAATGCCCGGCGGCAGTTCAATGGTCAGCGTCGACATGATTTACCTCATCGTGCCGATTGCGTTCGGCGGCAAAAAGTCAGCAAAAATCTTTCAAAACCCGGATGAAGTCTCCCACGTCCAAAAAATAGCTCGGATACGCCTGCCGCAGATCCTTGAAACGCCGTGTCGAAACGAGGACGACTTGCACCTCGCCGCGTCGACAAGCGGGGGTCTGTTCCTTTGCCGCGTACATTGCCGTCGCCGTCGCCAGTTGGTGGGAGCCGAATCCGTAAATCCTGTTTTCGGACTTTTTAATGTTCAATTCCAAAAGCCAATAATCGTATTTCTTTTCGGGAGACCGTTCGCCGACTTCCTTGATCGCCGACAGTTTGGAGAAAAACGTCTTTTTCGTTCCCCATTCTTTTAATTCGCTCCGAATTTCCTCAACACTCTTGTCTCGATACTCCTCAATAACGCACCGATTTTCAACATGCGACAAAGCGGCGCTCGCCAGTTTGAAAAATTCGAGCCAATCCTGATTGCCTTGACTTGCTTTCAACGCTTCGTCGTAAAACATTCCGACCGTTTCAACCGCCATCGCCCAGAGGTGCTGCCAATGTGTTCGGATTTGCATTTCGACTTGAAAATCCTTGAAACAATCCTCTTTCAACCCCAGGACGACGTGGTACGCCGAATAACCGGACGCTTTCGGCTTGCTGTTGTAATCGTATTCCCGAATAATGCTGTGTGTCGATAATAAACCCGTATTAAATCCGTCGGCGTCAACCAATCGAACTCCCGCAATGTCCTGCATGCGGGACAGTTTCATTTCCGGTTGCCGTTTCAATTTTTCGATGATCGAAACGGCACGTTTCAGTCGGCTCGACAGGCTCGCGGTCGATTCTCCGTAAAGCTCTGAAGCGACCTCGACCGTTTTTTTCAGCGGCTCGGCATGGATCGTTCGCCAGGCGTCGAGGACTTCAAGGGCTTCTTCGTTTTGCGGTTCGTTCCGCAAAGCATTACCCGCCCTGTCCACGATTCCCTTGCTGATTTTCAATTCATCTCCTCGCATCGAATCGCGCTGCGCGGCTAAAACGCAAGCGATCAATTACTCTTTGGGTTTCATTACGTTGGTGAATCGGTCGAGGGCTTCGACCAATTCGATGGGGAACATCACGACGGTGTTCGACTGTCCGGCGCCGAGGCCGTCGATCGTTTGCAGCGTTCGCAGTTTCATCGCGCCGGAGGTCGTCGCCATGATTTCCGCTGCCGCCGCAAGGTTCGACGCCGCGATCTTGTCCCCTTCCGATTTCGTAATGTTCGCCCGCTTTTCCCGTTCGGCGGCCGCCTGTCGCGACATGATCCGCTTCAGGTCGTCCGGCATTTCGATATCCTGTAACCGAATCGAGTCGAGATGCAATCCCCAACCTTTGATCCGTTCTTCGACCACTTCGGCGACCCGTTGTTGGATCTGTTCCCGTTCCGATAATAGTTCGTCCAGCGTCAGGGCTCCAACCACGTCCCGGAGCGTCGCCTGGGCGTACTGGGCGACGGCGAACCGATAATTCTGCACGGAAAGAACCGCTTTCTCCGCTTCCTTCACCATGAAGTACAGCACGCCATCGACCGACGCCGGAACGTTGTCCTTCGTAATCACCTGCTGCGACGGAATGTTCAGCGTCAACAACCGCGTGTCGACGAACTGAATGCTGTCGATGAACGGCACGACATACACGATTCCCGGTCCACGAACTCCCTTAAACTTTCCGAGCCGCAGCAAAATCCCCCGCTCCCATTGGGCCGCGACCCGCACGCCGGAAACGATGAGCGACCACAACGCCATCGGAATGACGCCAACTGCGAAGGCGCGAAAAAGCATTGCAACGATCTCGCCTTCGTTAAATCCGAGCCTGAAACACTTCCAGTCGACGAAAAAAATCGCCGCTGTACCCATCAGTACGATCAACCCGATTCCATTGAGCAGCGTCCGCACGGGTCGGCCCAGCGACGAATGGTTCGACGATTCCCGTCTGTCGGATTCCTGTTCGGCCATCGTTTGTTCCTTTCAATTCATGGAGAGGTTTTTCAACGATCCAAACCTTCCGCGAATTTTTCCAGCGACTCACACGTTGCCGCGAGCTTGATCATCGTTTCCAGTTTCTTCAAGTCCGTTACGGCATAAATTTTATTCTGCAATCGTTTGGGAAGGGTTCCGAAACGCGCTTTCAGCACCACTAAAATCGAGAGAACTTCACCTTCGGCTTTACCCTCGGCTTTACCTTCGGCTTTACCTTCGGCTTTACCTTCGGCTTTACCTTCGGCTTTGCCTTCGGCTTTGCCCTTGGCGAGTCCTTCTGCGAGCCCTTCTGCGAGCCCTTCTGCGAGCCCTTCTGCGAGCCCTTCTGCGAGCCCTTTCGTTCGGGCTTCCATCCACCATTGTTCGAGCATTGTCGACATTCTATCTTCTCCTACGATTTTCCTGATCCCTTGTTTCAGGTCGCCGAACTCGTTTTGGGAAAGGCGTTCGACATGACAAACCACGTACCACCAAAGATTGCGGATCAAATCGTGATAAGGTTGAACTTTCGAATACGGTTTCAGCTCTTCTAAAATATCGTTCAGTTCGGCGACGCCGTTTTTCTGAAACACGACCTGCATGATTCGAAGCACGACACGAAGTTCGGGAACCGTCGGATCAGCGGGAATCTTGTTTTTCGGTAGCGTACTCAAATCGAAAAGGATCGCTTGCAAACGCGGCAGCAGGTGTTCGGTTCCTTTTCGTTGTTCGAACATGTCCGCGAGTTGGGTCGCGCCGGTAAAAGGTTTTTCTCCATGATGAACGATGATCGGAATCACCAACGGCAGTTTTTCTCGTTTTTCCGTTCGATAAACCGACCGGCAAAGTTGGGCGACGTATTGCCAAAGTTGGAATATCGTCCACCGGTCGTCGAACGACTTGTGTTCCAGCACGACGTAAACGCACACGAAATCGTCGCTCCCGACGAACGGAATCCGATAGACCATATCGGCGCGGGCTTCTTTGAACAATTCGTCGAGGAAGTCCTTGGTCGCGATGGTCAGACGGTTCATCTCCAATTCGCCGACGAGCGCTTTCGGAAGCGTCGCTTTCAAAAACGCCGCCGCGAACTCGACGGCCCCGAACGATTTCTTGAAAACCGTATCGTGCATCAACTTCGCGAATTCCCGCGGCGTCAATTTCGCATCGAAAACATCCATGGTCGACGGGATTCGTCATTACGGCGGAGTACCGCCTCCATTCCGGCTTTCGCAATACCGATCTACACGTATTTGATTTTCGGGTTCCGTTTCGGTTGTTCTTCGACTTCCGTTTCTCCCATTTCGTCGTCTTCGAGGGAGACTTCGCCGGCCTCCCAACGGAGCATTTTGGCGGCGAGCGGGTCCGGCATGTTCGACTTTCCGATCGCGTCTTCCTTCGTGACGACTTTGTCCTTCCACAGCTTGAACAGGTGATCGTCCAGCAACTGCATGCCCAATTTGTGTCCGGTCTGGATCGACGACGTGATTCGGAACGTTTTGTTTTCGCGGATCAGGTTCGCAATCGCACTGGTCACGACGAGCATTTCATACGCCGCGACCCGACCGCCGGAGATTCGCGGCAACAGTTGCTGCGCCAAAATTCCGATGATCGACGTCGACAACTGCGTTCGAATCTGGTCTTGCTGGTTCGTCGGAAACACGTCGATAATACGGTTGATCGTTCCCGCCGCACTGGACGTGTGAAGCGTTCCGAACACGATGTGTCCCGTTTCCGCGGCGGTGATCGCCGCTTCGATCGTTTCGAGGTCTCGCAACTCGCCGACGAGGATCACGTCGGGGTCCTGACGCAACGCACGACGAATCGCCTCGGCAAACGTCGGCACGTCGACGCCGACTTCCCGTTGGTTGACCGTCGACTTTTTATGATAATGGTAAAACTCGATCGGGTCTTCGATCGTGATAATGTGGTGGTCGACGCTCGCGTTCAAATAATCGATGCACGCCGCCAAGGTCGTCGATTTGCCGGAACCGGTCGGTCCCGTGACCAACACCAAACCACGCGGACGAAGGATCAGGTCCTTCATCACCGGCGGCGTGTTGAGCTGGTCCATGCTGAGCAACTTGTTCGGAATCTGCCGAAGCACCATGCCGGTGTTGCCGCGCTGCTTGAAAATCGAGACCCGGAACCGAGCCTTGTCGCCGAACGCGAAGCCGAAGTCGGCACTGCCCGTTTGCTGCAATTCCTGTTGGCAGCGCTCCGGCGAAATGCTCTTCATCAAGGAAACCGTGTCCGGCGGTTCGAGAACTTTCGTTTCGAGCTTCACCAATCGACCATGAAGCCGCAACACCGGCGGCTGACCGACCGCGATGTGAAGGTCGCTCGCTCCGCGAACGAAAACCGTCTCCAACAGTTTGTCGATTAAAATCGTGCTCATTCGAATCAAGCGGCGAAATGGGCCGCGTTCCGATGTATTGTTTACTGGATCAAGAAAAAACTCAAGAAAATTCTCGAAAATTCGTTTCGGCACGTCATCCCCGCGAAGGCGGGGACCCAGAGAAAAGACGTTACCATGTCATTGCACACGTTGGAGACGGATGCAAACGGCAGATAAAACCTTCCGTCTAGATCCCCGCCTTCGCGGGGATGACGGATCTTTATTCGTCCGCGCGGGCGACACGCATCACTTCCTCGACCGTCGTGAGACCTCGGAGTACCTTTCGGATGCCATCGTTATAAAGGGTACTCATCCCTTCCGATCGACCCGCTTTTCGAATCTCGACGGTACTCGCCTGTTTAAAGGTCAGTTCACGGATTTTCGGCGTCATCATCATCAATTCGAACACCGCCATTCGCCCACGGAAACCGGATTTGTTGCAGTTTCCGCAGCCACGACCCTTCATGAACGTCGCCTTTGAGGCCTGCTCCGGAGTGATTCCGGCTTCCCGAAGTTCAAGTTCAGAAGGAACGTAAGGTTTTTTGCATTTACCGCAAATCGTCCTCACGAGTCGCTGGGCCATGATGCCGATCACGGAGCTGGAGACAAGATAGGGGGGAACTCCCATGTCGACAAGACGTGTAATAGCTCCGGGCGCATCGTTCGTATGCAGTGTACTGAACACCAAGTGTCCGGTTAAAGATGCCTGGATTCCCATCTGGGCGGTTTCGAGGTCTCGCATTTCGCCGACGAGAATAATGTTTGGTGCCTGACGCAACATTGCACGAATTACCCGGGCAAAGTCGAGCCCGATCGAGTGCTTGATTTCGACCTGATTGATTCCGGGAAGATAGTATTCGACGGGATCCTCCGCCGTGATAATCTTCCGTGTCGGGGTGTTCAATTCGTTCAGAGCGGCATAAAGAGACGTCGTCTTGCCGGAACCGGTCGGGCCGGTCACGAGGATGATTCCGTTCGGTCGCCGAATCAAGGAGCCGAATTTTTTGTAGTCCCGCTCGTCGAAACCGAGCTGCGTCAGACTGACGCGGATATTGTCCTTGTCCAAAATTCGCATCACGACCGACTGACCGTGGTTGGTCGGGATGACGCTGACGCGGAGATCCAATTCCTTATCCAGCATGGAAAGTTTGATTCGACCGTCTTGCGTCCGGCGGCGTTCCGCGATGTCGAGCCGTGCCAAAATTTTGAATCGGGACAGCACCGAGCCCTGAAGCCGTTTGGGAATCGTGTCCCGTTCGACGAGGATTCCGTCGATTCGATACCGAACACGAACGCGATCCTCGAACGGCTCGATATGGATGTCCGACGCTCGAAGTTGGACCGCTTCCTCGATAATCAGATTCGTCAGTCGAACGATCGGGGCGTCGCTGTCGGCGGCCCCGGCCATATCGGCGGCCGACATTCCGACGGTTTCCGTGAAGTCGATCTGCGTATCCGTCATTTCCTGGATCAGCGTGTCGGCGCTTTCGCCGATCGACTGTCCGTAATGCCGGTTGACCGCTTCCTGAATCGCTTCCCGAGGGGCGAGAACCGGCTCAATCTGCCGATTCAGAATAAATCGCAGCTTGTCGAAGGTCTCAATGTCGTTCGGGTCGCTGACGACGACACGAAGCGTCTCGCCGTCGACCTGATAGGGCAGGATCGCGTTTTCCCGAGCGACCGATTCCGGAACAAGCTCGATGATCGCCGGCGGAATCACGATTCCCTGCAAATTGACGTATTCCCGACCGTATTCCTCGGCAATCGCCTGCGTGAGGTCCTCGCTACCGACATAGCCGAGCCGCAGAATCGTCTCCCGCACACGGAGACCCGTCGATTGAGCCATTTCCTGCGCTTCGGCGAGTTGCGAGGCGCTGAGAAGTCCTTTCCGTTGAAGAATGACGAGATAATTTGCTTTCTTGGCCATGAAAAATAGAAGGGCGATGGGGCGAAAAACCGTCGGAGTTCGTTAGAGAACCGAAAACTATCGTTCCTGAATCCATTTTAGCTTGAAAACGCGGATTTCGCAAGAGTTTTACGAAAATCGACAAATTGTGGAAGCGGATTGTTGTCGTTCGCTCCGATTGACAGCCGGAAGGGAGGCGGTACTCCGCCGTACTGACGGAGTGGCGGAATCGACTCGCACTTCTCCGTCAGTACGGCGAGTACGCCTCCCTTCCGGCTGTTATTTTTCGACGTTTTCGTTCGGCAACGGCGGAAAATGATGAACGTCGGGACAGTATCCCGAAAATCCGATGACCACGTCGGGATGCTTGACCAACCATCTGATTTGCCAAACGCGAAAATCCTGACTGCGCGTGTCCCTGAACATCGGCTGCCGGGAAGCGAGGTCCCAAATAATGATCGCCAATTTGCCGTCGCCGGTGACGACGCGTTTACCGTCGGGACTGAAATCGATCGATCGAATCGGTTCGCCGTAACCACCGATCAATCGCCAGGGTTGACCGGTCCGAACGTCCCAAATCAAGGCGTACGGTGCATCTCCGTGAGCGGTCGCCGCGAGCTTTTCACCATCCGGCGAGAAAACGAGGTTGTTGAAATTGTCTTTGACGACGTTTTTCAAGACGAACAGCGGTTTCTTGTTCTTGAGATTCCAGACGATGATCGATCGGTCTTCTCCGGCAGCGGCGACAGTTTTTCCATCGGGAGAAACGGCGACACACTGAACGGTTCCATTGAATCCTTGAAACACGTCGAGCATTTTTCCCGATTCCGTATCCCAAAGCACGACTCGTTTGTCGGTTCCGCCGGAAACGCCGAACGAACCGTCAGCCGCAATCGCCATACACTGGACGAACGCTCCGGAATGAAGTTTGAATTCCGTCGATTTCGTGTAATTTTCCGCGTTCCAACGGATAACGGACGGCTGATCCCGCGACGCGGTGAAAAACCAAGGCCGCGTCGGATGAAAACGAGCGGAGCAAACATTGGTCGCCGGAACCATGCCGATGATTTTCGCCGTATCGAAGTCGAAAATCCAAGTCTGTTTATCTTTTCCGGCGACCAACACACGCTCCTCGTTTTTGTCGGTGTCGCCATAGAGATTCCAACTGCCACCGCCCTTGAACGGTCGATGTCGAAGGCTGCCCGGAAGCGATTCCAATTTTTTTTGCAGGATCTGCCGCTGCTCCGGCGTCAACGGCGTGATGTCGGGAGTCGCAAAGAGTTTTTCTTCGGCGGAAGGCCGTTTTTTGACCTGCTCCGCAACTCCGGATGTCGCTTTTGAGAGTTCGGAAAGATGCGATTGCATCTCGTCGGCATATTCTTTGATCGTCTTTGCCGTTTGGAGTTCGCCCGTCTGCGTCGTTTCCTTGGCGAGCTTGTTCAACTCCGCGATATGATCCTGATACAGCGAGGTCGTCCCGCGTTTGAACTCGTTTTCCGCTCGGACTTGAGCGTTTCGGCGTTCGGAATAAACGTTGCGTAACGCCAACCACTTCGGCGGCGGATTCGGAATCTTTGCCGGTTCCAAGGTTCCGCTTTCGACGAATTCCTTTCGTTCCTTGACGAGTTCCTCCTTGAGGTTTTTGGCGATCAACGCTTCGGTCAGATTTCCCTTTTCGGTCAATTCCTTGAGCGCTTTTTCCACGGAGGCGATCCCGCTATCGAACATTTCCGTGATACTTTTCCGGAAAGCGGCTTCCAACGCCGCGTGGGCCTTGTCGAAGGCTTGACACGATTTTCCCAGTGTCGTCTCCCGGGCCGGCTCCTGAGCCGAAAGCGTTACGGCCAACAGAAAGCACGTTGCCCAAACGTAAAATGATTTCATGGTGTTGTCGGGATGAGATTGAGATTTCGTCGGAAAATCGAAAGACTTACGGTTTTCCGTCAGTACGGCGAGTACGCCTTCCTTCCGGCTGCTATGTGATTTCATTGCGGGATCGGCACGAAACCGTGTTTTTTGAGGATCTCACGGCCCTTCGGCGAAAGCAGGAAGTCGGCAAAACGTCTGCAGAAGCCATGGTTTTCAGCGAGACTCAATGCAATGAGCGGTTGTCGAAGCGTCTGCCGCTCCGCTTCCGGAAGTTCGACGGTCTCCGCAAATTCAACGGTTTTTCGAGCCAACGGCTCCCAAAGGAGAACGGCGTCGACATCGCCGTTTTTCAAGGCTTCCAAAAGCTTTTCGTGTTGTTCGAACATTGTCGTTTGAACACTCGAAAAATCCTTGGCGGCGATCTCGGAAATTTTCGAGATCAGCCGAGATGCGGTCTCGCCCATTCCGTCGACGGAAGGATCGATGATTCCCAGACGCCGTTCGTCGGCGAGAAGACTTTTCACGGATTCGACGCGAAGCGGATTTCCCTTGCCGACAAGCAGCGTTAGCGTCAGAAAACAAAACGGATACTCCATGGCGACCGCGGCGCCTTCGTGGAGCAACTCCGTTTGGCGGGGCGAGTCGGTCAAGTAGAAGTCGCCGTAGCGTTTTCGATCCGCGATTTCCCGAATCAGCTCGGAGATTCGCGGCTCCAACACGGACGCTTTCGACGGCAAGGCTCGTTGCGTCGACGGTCTCGCCCGCCACGGAGCGGGAGAACGTCGCTTGCCTTCTTCGGATGGCGACAACGGTTCTTCCGCTTCCACGACGATGATCGGCTGCTGAGCAATCCAGACGCCGTAGGTGCTCGCGAAAAGTTCGGCTTCCTCTTTCATGACGTCTTGAAACGTCTCGCAACAAAACATCCGCAACACCGGCGGCTCCGGCTTCTTTCCGCAGCCGAGGCAAAAAACAAGGGCGATAATCAATGCGGCGAGATATTTCATGTCGTTCATTCTATCGCGGTACCGACGGCACGGCAAGCCTTAACCGCTCCGCCTGTGGAGCGATGAAGCGGCGACAGACGTTGAGAAAGCCGGAATACCGGGCATTCTTCGAACGTTCAGACGGGCTTGGACGACGTCGACGGCATGGTACAATCGCCGAATGAATACTTTTTATATCGAAACGGTCGGCTGCCAGATGAACGTCCTGGACAGCGAACTGGTCGCCTCCGGACTCCTCCGACTCGGTCTGACGCCAGCGGAGAGTTTGCGCGACGCCGACGTGATCCTTTTCAATACCTGCAGCATTCGCCAACACGCGGAAGATAAGGTCTACAGCGCTCTCGGACGCCTCAAACCGTGGAAGGAGCGAAATCCTCACGGCGTTCTCGGCGTCCTCGGTTGCATGGCCCAGAAAGATCAGCGGCTGATTTTCCGTCGGGCGCCGCACGTCGATTTCGTGCTCGGTCCCGGTCAACTCGAACAGATTTCCGGCGTCGTCAAAACGCTGCTCGACGACAAAGCCGACGGTCGAATTCCGAATAAGGAACTCCTCGTCAGTTTGCCGCGCCGAGAGCGGAAACACGCCGACGTCGTCGAAAGCTTTAAGCTTTTCGATCCGATCCGCCTGCCGGAGACTCGACCGAGACGGTTTCAGGCATTGGTTCGGATCATGTTCGGTTGCGACAAGTTTTGCTCCTACTGCATTGTTCCGAGCGTTCGCGGTCCGGAGCAGAGCCGTCCGCCGCAGGAGATTCTCGACGAAGCCAAATCACTCGTCGATCAGGGAGTCCTCGAAATCACGTTGATCGGTCAGACGGTCAACTCCTACCGTTTCACCGAGGGCGAGAAGACAACGCGACTTTCCGACCTGCTTTCCCAAATCTGTGAGCTTGACGGTCTCCGCCGGGTCCGGTTCGTGACGAACTATCCTCGCGGAATGGACGACGCCCTGTTGCAGGCGGTCCGCGACCTCCCGAAGGTCGGCAAGCATCTTCACGTTCCGGCCCAGAGCGGCTCCGACGCCGTCCTGAAGCGGATGAAGCGACATTACACCGTTTCCGAGTACCGGGAACTGGTCGATCGGATTTACGGCACGATTCCCGGCGCCTCCATGACCAGCGATTTTATCGTCGGTTTCTGCGGCGAAACGGAGGAAGAGTTCGCGGAAACCGTCGACTTGGTAAAATATGGTCGATTTAAGAACAGTTTTATTTTCAAGTACAGCGAACGTCAAGGAACCAAATCGGCTGAGCTTTTCGCCGACGACGTTCCGGAATCGATCAAAAAACGGCGGAACAACGAACTCCTCGCCGTACAGGATTCGATCAGTCTGGAGTCGAATCGCCGATTCATCGGAAAAACCGTAGAGATTTTGGTCGAAGGCCCCGCCGTTCAGGCTTCCTGGAACTTCCGCTCCGAGGAAAACGATCCGCTCCCGTTGGTCGCCGGACTGACGGAACGGAACGACGTCGATGAAAAAAAACGTTCGCTCTTTCATCGATTGACAGGCCGAACGCCGTGTGATAGAGTCGTCGTATTCGACGGCGAGCCCTCGTCGATCGGATCCCTGATCGAACTGGAAATCGTCGACGCCGCCCCGTTTACTTTAGCAGGCGTGAGGACAGTTAATCGTTAGCATTCGAAAAAAGGTAATGGACCGTCATCCCCGCGAAGGCGGGGACCTAGGGCGTGTTGACACTATAACAATAGGCGAACAAGGTAAATGTCTGGGCAAAATAGGACATTTCAAGATGATCGAAAAATACTTCAATACACCGCAACACCCGGTTTTTTACTTCGGTTTTTGTCAAATCCTCGTTAGTGTCAACAGGCCCTAGTACAACGCCAAAGCATATTTTATCAATATTTTGCCACGGAAGACACGGAAAAATCACGGAGATATTCCTTGCATCATCTCCTTCCGTGTTCCTTCCGTGGCTAAAGCAATTTTAGGCTTGGCAGGGTACTAGACGGAAAACGTGATTGATCGTTTGCATCCGTCAATAACGTGTGCAAAAGCTAATTAAAATCTGTTCTCTGGGTCCCCGCCTTCGCGGGGATGACGATATTTTCTCCGCTTCCACGAAGCCCAATTCGTTAACTATGTAGTAGATAACAATGAGTGTTTGCACACGTTATTCACGGTATTCAATATCCCGCCAACGACGGATGCAAAGAGAACAATGACGTCTTTCGTCTAGGTCCCCGCCTGCGCGGGGATGACGTCGTTTTTCTTTTTTTATATTTCACGCTCGCCCATGTCCCATCCGATCGACAAAACGCTCCAACTTCTCGGCAAGTCGAAAAACAAGGCGGCGTCGCGGTTGTTGGAGTCGGCCCTTTCTTCGTCGAATGAAACGGTTCGTCGCCTCGCGGGACGGGAACTCGTCTCCAGCCGGGGCGTCCGGGGACTGACCGAGTTGATCCAGCATACCGACCACCCGGACGAGAACACTCTGGTCGTCTTCGACGAGTATCGGGAGAAAACTTTTGCCGCCCTGCGTGGAGCGGTTGTCAGCAAGGATCCCCAACTCTGTCGCAACGCGTTTCGGATCATTCTCGCCCGACAGTATTTCGAAATGCTCCCGTCTCTGTTGCGGATATTCCTCGACGGAACGACCGAACCGGGAACGGATTCGCCGCTCCTCGAAGTCATCGACAGCCTTTTCAACAAATATTTGTTGGCGCTGGAAAACGGTCGGCAGCGACGCTTCCTCTATGGAACCGTATTGTCCGATCTCCTGCGAGTTCTCTCCAAGGCTTTGACCGACTATCGTCGGAACGATCCGCCGCTCGTCCTTTATCTCTTCTTGCGACTCTATCCGTTCTTTCCGGAAGAATTTCGCGAAATGGAGAAAATCCCGCGTAATCCGTCGCTGGCCGTATACACGGCAATCTACAAATTGCTCCTGAACGACGACGCCGGGACAGCATTCGAATTCGTTTTTCATTGCCTCAACAATCAGGATCCGCCGCCCTTGGCGATGACGATTCTTTCCAAACGCTACGACATTCCTTTTCTTGAAAAGGTGTTCGCTGCACTCGAAGAATCCGTCTCTCCGACCTTCACGGAAAACCTCAAGCGGACGCCGCATCTTGAATGGGTCGACAAAATTCGCGTGATTCTGGCCCAATTGGAAAACGCTCCGCAAAAAGGGCTGGTCGCAATCGTTCGTTTTGCCGGTCTGCCGATAGAAGAAAAACAGTCGCTGTTGATCGACATTCTCCGACACGGCAAGCCGCTCGGACGTCTTGCGGCCTTGGAAGCGCTCAGCGCGTCTTCCGGTGAACGAATCGACCAATTGGTCTGGCAAGCCAGCGAAGACGTCGATCCCGAAGTCCAGTCGGCGGCGTTGAAACTACTCAAAAAACGCGAGTTGCCGAAGGCGTCGATCCGAATCCTCCAGTTTGCGGACAGTCCTCACGCTCTGGTCCGGGAAACCGTTCAATCGCTGCTTCCCGATTTCCGATTCAGCCGCTTTCTCGATACGTTCGACCAGATGTCCGATGAACAGCGGCAGATGATGTTCAAGTTGATTAAGAAGATGGACCCGAACCTCGTCGAAGAGATCCGACATCAATTGCAGTCCGGCGAACCCGTCCAACGAGCAAAATCATTGCTCTGCGTCGAATACGGCGAAATGGTCACGGACTTCGAAGAGGAGCTCTGTTCCGTGATGATGAAAGCGGACAATCCGACACTGCGAATGAAGGCGGCCCAATTACTCGCCG
This sequence comes from Thermoguttaceae bacterium, assembly GCA_031548665.1. Lineage (GTDB taxonomy): Bacteria > Planctomycetota > Planctomycetia > Pirellulales > Thermoguttaceae > WRKP01. The sequence goes on along the minus strand of JAVBQW010000100.1, from coordinate 21,596 downwards.
CCGGACGTCGGGAACATAGTCGGGGAATGTTGGTCCAGGCTTTTCATCGCGATCCCGTTCAGGAGGTTCGGACCGCCGCGAAAGAAAGTCTCGAGAAACGGCCGGCGCCGTGGGGGGCTCAATGAACCGTCGCGTCCTACTCGTTTTCGGATTATTTCTCTTTTTGCTTCCGCCGATGCTGTCGGTGATATCGGAGCCCCTCCGCGCCCAGACATCCCCTTCAAAAGTCGATCGGCAAAATTCCGAATTCTGGAAAGAAACCAGTCGACAATTCACCACCCGCTCTGATTCGCAAGGAACACTGTTCTTTTTCGGCTTCTTTGTGTTTCTGCTTGCCTTGACCGGCGGACTGATTTATTTTGATTACTATTATCGAAAGCGATCCCAGGCGATCATCGACAATCCGGCCTATCTTTTCGCCGAACTGGTTCGGGCTCATGAATTGACGAGAGCTGAGAAGCGTTTCCTCACGGATTTCGCCAACGGATTCGATTTGGAGGACCCGTTGCCATTGTTCATTGAACCGAAATACTTTTTGGCGGCATTGGACGACAACCGCTATGCCGAGACCCATAAAACGATCGAATACCTCCTGAAAAAGCTCTTCGATATCAGTCGGACCGAAGAACCGTCCTTCGACGCCTCGCGAATTCGAACGTTTTCCGGTGCAACGACGATCATTCGTCCGCCGATCGAACGCGACGAACGTTGACGAACGCCGCCTTGCGGGTTGAAATAAGAGTAATCGGGGCGAAGCATGAAAAGATCACGGAAAGCGGCAATCCCCGACCAAATGTTTGACGAACGTGGGTCCCACGACGCCTTCGCTCGGAAAGGATTGCTCAACAGGGAAATCGTCGCCGATTTGATCGCTTGGTATGCCGATCCACGGTTAAGAAACAATCTCGATCTGAAGAATCTGAGCCCGCGACCAACGCAGTCGTTCGGACGGGGACTGAAATCCTTGATTGGTGACGCGACTTTCGCCGCTCCGCTGTTTGATGCGACGAACAATGCTGAAGTCCTGATCGTCGTCGAACACAAGAGTTACGTCGATCGCGGCGCCCGGCTGCAATTGGGAACTTATACGACCAATCTCCTTTTTCGATGCTACATCGCCGCCGGTCGACCGCAGGAAAAAGACTTCCGGTTGCCTTTCCCCGTACCGATTTTCTTGTATCATGGTAAGGAGGACTTGGTGTTGCCGGAGATTCGCGATCTGGTTCCGCCGTTCGAAGAGTTGATGCCGGGCGTTCCGATCTTCAACGTCTGGACGATCAATTTGAGAAAATTCCGATACGGGCGTTTGCCGGGCGAACCGAAAACCCGTGCTTACGTCGAATCCTTGCTCCGGGCAACGGACGGAACCTTTGCATCCGGATTGGAGAGTATTGTCGGACATTTGGAACCCTTGTCGCTCGACGAAGAGATCCGGGAATTGATTAAAGACATTGTTTCCTACGGCGATACCGTTGTCGGCTTGACGCCGCAACTTGTCGACACGGCGATCGATTCGCTTAACAAAGGAAAGGAGGGCAGAAAATTGTCTCAAACACTCAACAAAGGAATCGGCGCTCAGGCGTTTATGCTCGGCGAGAAAAAAGGAAGAATCGAAGGAAAAGCCGAAGGAAAAGCCGAGGGAAAAGCCGAGGGAAAGGCCGAGGGAAAGGCCGAAGGAAAGGCCGAAGGAAAGACTGAAGGGGAAATTCTCATGATCCTGAACGTATTGAAAACCCGTTTTGGGGCGATTCCTTCGTCCGTTCAAGGTCGGCTCTTCGGAATCGCCAACACAAAAAAATTGGAAAAACTGGGCCAACGAGCGGTAACGTGTTCCTCGTTGGACGAATTCGAAAAATACTTGCCGTAAGATTACTTTTATGCCTTACCTTTCGAATACCGACGCGGACCGTCAGGAAATGCTCCGATCCATCGGGGTAAAATCCGTCGACGAACTTTTTGCGATGATTCCGAGCGAGGACCGCTTTGCCGGACCGTTACGGATTCCGGGCGAGTTGACGGAACTCGAACTCGGTCAGCTTCTCCGTGAACGCGAGGCGACGTTGCATCCGGCGACGGAATCGCTCCATTTTCTCGGTGGAGGCGTTTACGATCATTTCGTGCCGGCGGTCGTCGATTCCCTGGCATCGGATCCGCGTTTCGTCACGGCGTACACGCCGTACCAGGCGGAAGCGAGCCAAGGCAGTCTGCAAACGTTTTTCGAATACCAGACGCTGATCGCCCGATTGACCGGGATGGATCTTTCCAACGCGTCGCATTACGACGGAGCAACAGCCTGTGTCGAAGCCGTCTTGATGGCCCAGGCGACGACGAAGCGAACGAAAATCGTCGTTCCGGAATCCTTGCATCCGGAATACCGCCGTGTATTGGCGACGTATTTGGTCAACTTGCGGGTCGAACTGGTTTCGTTGCCGACGCCCAGCGGCGTGATTGATCTCGACACGTTGTCGAAAACCTTGGACGTCGAAACGGCCTGCGTGTTGGTTCAGCATCCGAATTTCTTCGGCAACCTCGAATCCGTGCGAAAAATCGGCGACGCAGTCCACGCCGTCGGCGGACTCTTCGTGATGAGCGTCGATCCGATCGGTCTCGGCATCTTGAAGCGGCCCGGCGACTTGGGAGCGGACATCGTGGTCGCGGAGGGACAGCCGTTGGGAATTCCGATGAGTTACGGCGGTCCCTTTCTCGGGATCATGGCTTGCCGCGAATCGTTATTGCGACGAATTCCCGGCCGATTGGTCGGACAAACGACGGATCGTCGCGGCAACGCTTGCTGGGTGTTGACGATGCAGACCCGGGAGCAGCATATTCGACGGGAGAAGGCGACGAGCAATATTTGTTCGAATCAGGGGTTGATGGCCGTCAGGGCTTGTATTTATCTTGCCGCGCTCGGTCCGAAGGGACTTCGTGAAGCCGCGGAGCTCTGTACCCGCAAGGCTCATTATCTCGCGGAGCAGTTGGAATCGAAGACGAAACTTCGGCTTGCGTTTCCCGGCGTTTCTTTTTTCAAAGAGTTCACGGTCCGCCTCCCGCAGGATCAAACGGCCCAATCGTTGGTCGACGCCTTGTCGACCAAGGGCGTGTATCCCGGCGTCGCCTTGTCCCGTTTCGGAATGGACGACGACCTGTTAACGATCGCCGTCACGGAAAAGCGAACCCGTGCCGAATTGGATCGTTTCGTGGAGATTCTTCGAACGATTTAGGAGGCTCGCCAAAATAAACTGTACAAAGAGCCCCGAGTGGAGGCGGCCGAAATATCAATACGGCACCGTAACTCGGGGGTTGAAGCGGTAATTGATTTTGTACAATTCGGCAAGTTGTTTTCGCGCGCGTCCTAAACTCGAAGAAACCGCTTCCTTATGGGCGCGGCTCTGAAGAACTGCGGCTCTGCAGAACCGCGACCATGGTTTGTGAAACGGTCGTTTTCGAACAGGGGTTTTCTTTCCGTGGAATTGCATCGCGCCCGGAAATCTTCTATACTGGACCGTTGTCCGTGAGATTACCCGTCTTTCATCGCGTCCGAGGCCGACGCGGCTAATAATTTCCGTTCTCAACTTTTCTCCCGAAGCCATGAAAAAGATCCTGATCCTGACCGGCGACTTTACGGAAGACTACGAATTGATGGTTCCCTTCCAATCGTTGCAAATACTCGGTTACGCCGTCGACGTCGTTTGTCCGAATAAGAAAAGCGGCGACCGGATCAAGACCGCGATCCACGATTTCGAAGGCGATCAAACGTACAGCGAAAAGCCGGGACACCAATTCACGCTGAACGCCGATTTCGACAAGGTCGTCGCCGATTCTTACGACGGTTTGTTGATCCCCGGCGGTCGTTCTCCGGAATATCTCCGGCTCGACGAACGGGTTCTCAAAATCGTATGCCGTTTCGCGGAACTCGGCAAACCGATTGCCGCGATTTGTCACGGAGCCCAACTGCTCGCGGCAGCCGGAGTGATTCGCGGACGAAAAATCTCGGCGTATCCCGCCTGTTCGCCGGAAGTCCGTCTTGCCGGCGGCGAATACGCCGATCTCGCGATGACGGACGCCGTGACGGACGGCCCCTTCGTCACCGCTCCCGCTTGGCCCGCGCATCCGGCGTGGATCCGACAATTTGATCAGGCGTTAGGCGCTGGGCGTTAGGAGGCAGGAGTTGGAAATACCTGCAACCCGTCGCCTTCACGCTTTCCTCCTAACGCCTGCTTCCTAACGCCTAACGCCTCTCTTCCCATGACCATTTTCAAACGAATCATCGACAAGGAAATACCGGCGGACATCGTTTACGAGGACGATCTCTGCTTGGCGTTTCGGGACATCAATCCACAGGCACCGGTTCACGTTTTAGTGATTCCGAAACGGGAAATCGCGTCGACGGACCAATTGACGGACGACGACGGCCCGCTGCTCGGACATCTGTTCGGCGTGTTGCGGAAATTGGCGGTCGAGCTGGAATTGTCGGACGGTTATCGGATCGTGTCGAATTGCGGTCCCTTGGCCGGTCAGACGGTGCCGCATCTTCATTTCCACCTTCTTGGTGGCAGGCCGATGGGCTGGCCCCCGGGGTGAAGTATTTCTTATGCCAGGATAATATACCGTCATCCCCGCGCAGGCGGGGACCTAGACGAAAGATGTCGCCGACCGTTTGCATCCGTAATTAACGAATAAAATTGTCGTTAATTACGTGTGCAACGGTATATAGAAGATTACTCTCTAGGTCCCCGCCTTCGCGGGGATGACGACTGATTAATGCCTCACGAAACATTATCATGAAAAATCTATTGCTTTTACCGTTTCTCTTATTCGCCGTCGCCGGTTTCGCGCAGGAACCGAACGACTGGGAGAATCCCAAACTTCTCGGCGTGAACACGTTGCCGCCGCGTTCGTCCGCCGTCGTGCCGTTCTATAACGGCAACGAAAAAGATTGCGTGATGCTCAACGGCGACTGGAAATTCGACCTCGTGAAGAAGCCCGCCGACCGGATCGCGGACTTCGCCAAGCCGGATTACGACGACTCGAAATGGCTCAACTTGCCGGTCCCGTCGAACTGGCAACTTCCGAAATTCATCGGCCAATATTTAGCCGGTACTCCGCGCAATCTCGGCGGCACGGTAGAAGACTATCCGATTTACGTGAACATTCCGTATCCGTGGCCGAAGGAAAAGGACGGCAAATGGCATCCGCCGCATCTTCCGGCCGATTACAATCCGGTGGGGATGTACCGTCGTGATTTCACGTTGGCGCCCGAGTACGGGCTAAATGGGGAGAGGATTATTTTGCATTTTGCCGGGGTCGAGTCGATGTTCTACGTCTGGGTCAACGGCGAAAAGGTCGGCATGGGAAAGGACTCCCGCACGGCGGTCGAGTTCGACATCACGAAGTACGTCAAGCCGGGCAACAACAAGATCGCCGTCGAGGTCTTCCGCTGGTCCGACGGCTCCTGGCTCGAATGCCAGGACTTCTGGCGGCTCTCCGGGATTTATCGTGACGTGTTTATCTACTCGCTGCCGAAGATTCACATTGCCGATATTTCCGTGTCGACCGAGCAGCTTGACAATTCGAAATGGTCGTTGAACATAACGGCAACTTTCTCGAAGACACAGGACAAAGCCGGTGAAGGCGACGTCATTACTCATGAAATAGTTGGACTTAAGCCGCTGCACACGGAACATTTGAAAAAGCTTCCGCGGTTGCCGAGTCAAACTAAATGGACATATGAAGAATTTCAAGACCTTAAACTTTGGACGGCCGAAACGCCGAATCTGTATGAACTGAAAATCACCTGCGGCAAGCAGAAGATTTCCGTTCCTTTCGGCTTCCGCAAGGTCGAAATCAAAAACGCGCAACTGTTGGTGAACGGCAAGCCGGTGCTTTTGAAGGGGGTGAACCGGCACGAACACGACGCCGTGACGGGACACACCGTTTCCGTCGAGTCGATGATCCGCGACATCCAATTGATGAAGCAGAACAACGTCAACGCGACGCGCTGCTGTCATTATCCGAACGATCCGCGTTGGTACGCTTTGTGTGACAAATACGGCCTGTACGTCGTCGACGAGGCGAACATCGAGTCGCACGGAATGGGTTACGGAAACGAATCGCTCGCCAAAAATCCGCTCTTTCTCGACGCCCACATGGACCGTACGAAGCGGATGTATGAACGTTCGAAGAATCACCCGTCGATCATCATTTGGTCGCTCGGCAACGAAGCGGGCAACGGCCCGAACTTCGAAGCGACCTACGATTGGCTCAAAAAGACCGATCCGAGCCGTCCGGTGCAGTACGAACGCGCCGAACGGGAGCGCAACACCGACATCGTGTGTCCGATGTACATCAAAGTGTGGGACATGGTGAAATACGCCGAGTCGAATCCGACGCGGCCGATGATTCCGTGCGAATACGCCCACGCCATGGGCAATTCCTGCGGCAACCTGTTCAAATATTGGGACGCGATTCGAAAATATCCGTCGCTGCAAGGCGGCTTTATCTGGGACTGGGTCGACCAAGGTTTGTTGGCTGACGTCCCCCATTTAGCCGGTACTCCGGCGCCAACGGACGCCGGAGTACCGGCTCAATGGTATTACGCGTTCGGCGGCGACTTCGGCCCGAAGGACGTTCCGAGCGACCAGAATTTCTGTTGCAACGGCGTCGTCTCCCCGGAACGCACCCCGCATCCCGGCTTGAACGAAGTCAAGAAGGAATACCAGAACATCTGGGTGCGCAAGAGCCGGGGGTGTCAGCCCCCGGATGCGTCGCGCACGGAAACGGCGTCGAACGGTGATTCAACCCATCCGGGGGCTGACGCCCCCGGCTCTTGCGCCGAATACGAAATCTACAACGAAAACTTCTTCGTGCCGCTCGATTACGTCGACGGAGTTTGTGAACTTCTCGCCGACGGCAAAGACATCGGAGCGTGTGTCGTGACGTTTGAAGAAAAGGTCGGTTTGGGTGGAATCGGACCAGGCGAAACGAAAAAGATAGGTATCGATAAACGGCTTCGAGATTTCGAACCGCAACCGGGCGTCGAATACATGCTCAATTTTCGTTTCACGTTGAAGGAAGATTCGCCGTGGGGATCGAAGGGACATGTCGTCGCATGGGAACAATTTCCGTACAAAGCCGGAGTACCGGCTAAATATTTAGCCGGTACTCCGGCGCCTCCGTGGCTCGGCAAACCGACGCCCGACTTCTGGCGCAGTCCGACCGACAACGATCGCGGCAACAAATTTCCCGAACGACACGGAATCTGGCGGCAAACGCCGGAAAATGTCAAGGCCGATTTGTCGTTCGCCGAGTCGTCAATGGGGGGCGTCGTCAAGATGGACTTCGAAAAGCCGGAAAAAATGATCGACCCGCCACGCATCGGAACCCGTTACACGATTCCTCTCGAATACGATCAGGTCGAATACTACGGTCGCGGTCCCGACGAAAATTATTGGGACAGAAAAGAAGGTTCGCCGGTCCGACGTTATCAAACGACTGTAGAAAAGATGTTCGTGAAGGATTACGTCGAGCCGGGCGAGAACGGTTATCGCACCGACGTTCGTTGGGTCGCTTTCCGTAACAAGGAAGGGTACGGCGTGCTGTTCTGCTCCATGCCGACCGCCGAAGACGTCAAACAGCGAGGCCTCGTGAAGGGGAAACTCGATCCGGGCACGCTCGGCTTCGGCGCGACGCGCTATTCCCGTGAAGACCTCGAAAAATGCGACCATCCGTACAAGATGACGCCGCAGAACGAGATTTACGTGAACATCGACCTCGGCCAAATGGGCGTCGCCGGCGACGACGCTTGGGGAGCCCAGACCCACGACGAATTTCGGTTCAAAGGGTCAAAATATTCGTTGCAGTATCGTGTCGTCGGACTGAAGCCGGGCGATGATCCGGCGGCGCAGGCTCGATAGGTGCGGCAAAGAATAACGATCGTCATCCCCGCGCAGGCGGGGACCTAGACGAACGGCGTTATTGACCGTTTGCATTCGTCAATAACGTGTGCAAGAGCGCATTGACGTCCATCCTCTAGGTCCCCGCCTGCGCGGGGATGACGGAGTGTTGTTTTTGCCGAGTACTGTTTCCTCGTCCTGTTGATGACCGTTTGGTTCACTTTTTTCAGAAAGGTAATTCATGAAACGTTTTGTCTCGTTCCTCGTGTTTTCGTTCGTTTTTTCCGGATTCGTCCACGCGGAGGTCAAACTTCCGGCGATTTTCGGGAACAACATGGTGTTGCAACAAAAAATCGCGTGTCCCGTTTGGGGTTGGGCCGATCCGGGTGAAGACGTTTCCGTCTCCATCGCCGGACAGATAAAGACCGCCAAAGCGGACGAAAACGGAAAATGGTCCGTCAAGCTCGATCCCCTCGATGTCGGCGAACCGCTCTCGATGACCGTTAAAGGGAAAAACGAACTGAAATTCGAGAACGTTCTCGTCGGCGAAGTCTGGATCGGCTCCGGACAGTCCAACATGCAATGGAACGTTCAGAATTCGACGAATTCGAAAGACGATATCGATAAAGCCGAACTGCCGAACATTCGTCTGATTACCGTTCCCTGCGTCGCCAAAACGGAACCGCAAAACGACTTCAACGGGAAATGGGAGCCGTGTTCGCCGAAAACCGTTCCGAACTTCAGCGGAATCCTTTTCTTTTTCGGAAGAAAACTGAACGCCGATCTGAACGTTCCCGTCGGCCTGATCCATTGCTCCTGGGGCGGCTCTTCCTGCGAAGCGTGGGTCAACGAAAAACTGCTCGAAGGCAAACCGGAATACGAAAAAATGTTCGAACGTCGCAAAGCGTTCGACCCCGAAGACCCACAATTGCGGATCAATCATCAGGTCGGATATCTTTACAACGGGATGCTGCACCCGATCATCGGTTACGGAATCAAAGGGGCGATCTGGTATCAAGGCGAAACAAATTCCTGGCGAGCCTATCAACACCGGACGCTGTTTCCGCTGATGGTCGAAAACTGGCGAACCGAATGGAAACAACGGGGAGGGCAGGAAACGCTGTCATTTTACTGGGCGCAACTTGCGAACTTCATGGCGACGAAAGACACGCCGGCCGACAGCGCTTGGGCCGAGTTCCGCGAATCGCAGAGCATGAGCCGATCAATCAAGAATTCCGGCGAAGCGGTGATCATCGACATCGGCGAAGCAAAGGACATCCATCCACGCAACAAGCAGGACGTCGGATATCGACTCGCGATTCTCGCCCTGAATAACGATTACGGAAAAACACAGCCTTGCGAAAGCCCCCGATTCAAATCGGCGACCTTTGAAAGCGATCACGCCGTGGTGAAATTCGAAAACGCCTACAACGGACTCTTTTCCCGCGGCGCACTGCCGACCGGCTTCTCGATTGCCGGCGAAGATAAAGTCTTTTACTGGGCCTCGGCGGAAATCGTCGACAAGGACACCGTGATTGTTCGATCGCCGAAAGTCGCCAAGCCGGTTGCCGTTCGCTACGGTTGGGCCGACAATCCCGTCGTAACGCTGTACAACTCGGCGAAGCTGCCGATGGATCCGTTCCGGACCGACGACTGGCCCGGCATCACCGCGAATAATCAATAAGAGTAAAAAAGAGCGGGAAAGTGATTGATCACCTTCCCGCTCTTCCGCGCGTCGGAGGCCGACGCGGCTAACGGTTAACGGTTAACGGTTAACGGTTAACGCCGATCCTGCTTCTTACTTCTTAGTAGGTATATCGCACCGGTTGACGGAACAGCGGCGAGAACGGACCGGACGGGCTTCCGTCGTCGAAGTCCAACCACCACCAACCGTCATGCCATTCCATCGTCACCTGGCGCCAGCCGAGCGGAGCCTGCGGATAGGGATAGAACGGTCCGACGTACGGCCAAGCTTTCGGCGAATACTGCTTCGGATAGCAGACTTCGGCGTAGTTCGGATAGCACGCATAGCTCGGCCACGCGTAATCGGGCAGGTTCGGCTGGTTGTACTGTCCCGGCATCGGTCCCTGCGGTCCGTAGGCTTCTTGAGCGTAAGCGCCTTGCGCCGGCGGAGCCATCATCGGTCCCTGCTGGGGCATCTGCTGCATGCCTTGGTGCATCGGGCACGAGCAGGGTTGCTGCATCTGCTGCGGCTGCGGATACTGCGGCTGATTGGCGTACTGCGGGGCGGTCTGAGCATGAGCCAACGGAACGGGCTGCTTCAAAGGAGCCGGCGTCGGTTGCTGCGCGGAAACCTGAAGAACTTCCGGCTTCGGCGGCTGCGGAGCGGCTTGCTGTGGAAGCTGTCGACTCGGCATCGGAACAGGAGCATTGGCAACCGGTCCGGTCGGTGCCGGAGCAACAATCGCTTCCCGTTGGGCCGGTGCGGGCGGCGCGACCGGAGCCGCGTTCTGGACCACTCGAAGACCGTTTTCAATGTCGGTCACCGGAACGCCTGGAACTTTTTGGACCTGATCAAGGGCGCGACGGACCATGTCTTCCGAGGCGACCTGCCCGGCGAGCCGCAATTTACCGTTTTGGTACGACACGGCGATATCGTAGCCGGGGAACTGTTCGCCGAGACTCGCGGCGATTTTCTCCGCCGCCGCTTGATTGGTGTTGGCGCCGAACGTCGTCGGACCGACGGCAAGCAGCACGGCGATGAAGAGTGGAACTAACGAAAATCGCATGCCTTCCTCCTACCTTGGTTCGTTCAAAATGTTACGTCAAAGCCGACGCTGTGGGGTTTATCGACGATTTCGACCGCGTTTCTTGATTTCAAGCGTCAAAAAAGGGCCGTTTGGGATTCCTTCAATCCTTATCTTCGGTCCGAAGCGTGAGCGGATTCGAATGTTTTTTGCGATTTTCTCACTTTTCCTCCTTTTGCCGGTCCCCCGGGGTTGAGAACTAGACCTGTTCGTCAGCAGGACGATTGCAAAGTCGGTTTTTTGGCAGCCGGAAGCGAAGGGTACTCACGTAGCGCCCGGTTAATCTTGCCAATTGACGCGATGTGCTTGGTCAAAATAAGCTGTCGAATTGTTCAAAAACAACCGAGGTTCAACCCCCGAGTTACGGCGGAGTACCGCCTCCACTCGGGGCTCCTTGTAAAGTTTATTTTGACACAGTTCCTAAGAACATTTCATCCGTTCGTCAGCAGGACGATTGACGAGCGTCTCCAAATTATCTATCCTGACGGTTTGGTTCCGACAAGATCATTTTCCCCAATCCGTTGCCAATGATTTCCCTCATCAAGTCATCACGAACTCCAGCACGTCGTCAAGCGACGCGGCTGATGCTTGTTCTCTGGACGACGCTGCTCCTGGTTTGCCCCCTTGCGGCACAGGAAAACGGCACGCAATGGCAGGTTGCCGAATGGACCTTCACATCGGCAACGACCTACGAACGTTCCTATGAAGACGTCGTCCTGACCTGTTCCTTCGCCGGACCGGAAGGACGGAATCTCGATGTCGAAGGTTTCTACGACGGCGGAAACGTCTGGAAGGTCCGATTTTGTCCGGATCGACCGGGAACGTGGCGCTGGAAGACGACATGCAACCGGCCCGACGACACATTGAACGGAAAACAGGGAACGATCGAGATTTCGGCGGCGTCGACAAAGGGAAATCCGCTGCACGAACACGGCGGTATTCTCAAAGTTGCCGAAAACCGTCGGCAGCTAACGTACAGCGACGGCACGCCGTTTTTCTGGCTCGGCGATACCTGGTGGTTCTGTCCCGGCGACAAGGTTCCGCTCAAAGGGTCGACAAATCCGAAGATCGACTCGATGTTCAAAACGCTCATCGCCAAGCGGAAAGAGCAAGGATTCACGGTCGTTCAATGGGCCGGAATGGGGAGCTTCGGATATCACGGCGGTCCGACGCAGTTCATGAAAGTTCCGCAAGGAGGGAAATTCGATCACGAATATTGGCGACAGTTCGACCGATACGTCGAGATCGCGAACGACGCAGGAATCGTTCCGGTAATCGGGTTCGGTTTCCATGTCGGACTCGACAAACAACCGCTCGACGAACTGAAATTTCTCTGGCGGTACGTCGTTGCCCGATACGGAGCGAGTTCGATTTCGTGGTTGATCTGCGGCGAATACAATTCGACCGGCGGCGACTCCGCGAATCGGATCAAAAAAGTTCTCGAACTCGGAGCGTTCATCAAGGAACGCGATCCGTACAAACGAGCGATGTCGGTACATCCATGGTATTTCGGCGGCGACACGAAGGACTCCTGGAATCTCGATTGGTACGATTTCGTGCTTTGGCAGGGAGGACACGTCGGACACGGCAGCGTTCCCCCGACCGCGAAATATGAAGAGTCTGCAAAACTTGGCAAACCGTACATTCAATCGGAAACGCAGTACGAAGGAATCTACGGCGGCAAACCGAACGAAGTTACGGCGGACGATGTTCGCCGCTCCGCCTGGAACGCCATGCAATCGGGTTGCTGCGGATTTACGTACGGAGCCAACGGCCTGTGGTATCCGACGCAGAACGCCGACGACAAAACGTTCGCCGGTGATTGGGGAACCGCGACGCCGTGGTGGGACGCGATGAACTATCCCGGTCCCGACCGCTTGCACCGGATGAAAGAGTTTTATGAAAAACGTGATTGGTTCCGATTTCGTCCCGCTCCGAAATCGCTGATTCTGGAAGGGAATTACAGCGACGCGACCCGGCCCCTGCTCCAAGTCGATGATCGACACGGCATGATCCTATATTGTCCTGAAGGCAGCGGACGAGAACGACCGATTGCCGTCGACACCGAAAACGGTCGGTACGAAGTCCGATGGTTCAATCCTCGAACCGGTGAAGAAACAGCGGCGGGAACCGTCGACGCAACCGGAAAGCGTTTGACCGTCCCCAGCCGTCCCGACGGCCTCGACTGGGTATTGACATTGAAAAAAGACAAAACGTAACCTTCGGGATGGTCGAACGTCGACGACGGAATCTGTTCGTTTTCCCTTGCAAAAGCCCGTTGGAAGGATATAATGCTGGTCGGGAAGTTGGCAGAGTTTCGAAACCGGATGATGATCGTAAAATGGACTTGCAGGCAATTCTGAAAGACGCTTCCAAAGATGAAGGAGCCGGGCCGTTCGTACTCTTCGACGATGATCGGTTGTTTCTGGGACAGTTTGCGACAGTCGATGACGTCCTTGAATGTATTGCCGAAAATCATTTGAAGTGTCCGGCCCTGTATAACCTCGCGGTGTTGGACGAAAAGTCGTATGTTTTCGTGGGAGACAAATTGCATGTCTTCTGAAAAATACGTTTATCGTTTCGATCACCGTCCGATTGTCGACATTCTTTTGGAGAATCTGCATGATTCTTCGATTCCTCCGGTTCAGGTTCCGGCGTTGATCGACACCGGAGCGGCGCAAACGGTCGTTCCCAATTTTCTCTGCCGTGTGTTGGGACATGCGTTCGAAGAAGGAACATCATCGTCGACCGCCTCGGGAATTGGTCAAGGCTCAATTCGGACTTTTGTTCACGCAACACGCTTGACGGTGTTGCAACCGTCCAAGGATTCCGGCATGTCGGATCCGCGACTTCCCGCATTTGAACCGATTGATTTTCAGTGCGAATTCATCGACCAATTCATTCCGTTCGTTTTGCTCGGACAAAAGGATTTTCTCCAAATCTTTCGGTTTTCGCAAGAAGGACTGAACGGCTGGTTCTCCTTGGAACGAGCAAAAAAGTCCACGTAAAAAATCGTCTGATAAATTAAATTTGTGAGTTTGTAAAACCATACACTATCCATCATGAAAAAATCTTGTGTTTTGGCGTATTCGGGAGGTCTCGACACCTCGGTGATTCTCGGTTGGCTCATGGATCAGGGATACGACGTTCACGCGGTGTACGTCGACCTCGGACAACCCTGCGAAGATCGGCAGGCGATTCTCGATAAGGCAAAGAATATCGGAGCGGCATCGGCCCGGATCGTCGACGTGCAGGACGAAATGTGCCGCGACTTCGCCTTTCCGGTACTGCAATTCCAAGCGAAATACGAAGGGGTTTACCTTCTCGGAACCTCGATTGCCCGGCCGATCATTTCGAAGGTTTGTTTGCGAGTCGCCAAGGAAGTCGGCGCAACGACGTACGCTCACGGCGCAACGGGAAAGGGAAACGATCAATGTCGGTTCCAACTCGCGGCCGAAGCGCTCAATCCGGACATCGAGATCATCGCTCCGTGGCGTAACGAAAAATTTAGGAAAACGTTTCCCGGCCGCAGCGACATGATCAAGTACTGCGAGAAGAAAAAGATTCCGGTCAAGGCGTCGCTCAAGAAACCGTACAGCAGCGATGAAAACTGTCTGCATATCAGTTACGAAGCGGGGATTCTCGAAAAGCTCGACGTCTGCGGCGTCGAGTCGGTCGAGTTCGGAATGTGCGTGCTGCCGCAAAACGCGCCGGACGCCGTCGAACAGGTTTCCGTAACGTTCAAGAACGGCGTTCCGGTTGCCGTCAACGGCAAAAAGAAGAACGCCGTCGGAATCGTCAAGGAACTGAACAAGATCGGCGGTCGCAACGGCGTCGGCCTGATCGACATGGTCGAGAACCGTTTCGTCGGAATGAAGAGCCGCGGCGTGTATGAATCTCCCGGCATGACGATTCTGTACGACGCTCATCGGTACGTCGAGCAACTCACGATGGACCGCGACTTGATGCACCTCCGGGATCGCTTGGCTCCGGAAGTCGCCGAGATGGTTTACTACGGATTCTGGTATCACGCCAAAATGGATGCTCTCCTCGCGTTCATCAAGGAAGCCCAAAAGCCGGTCAGTGGCGAAGTCGTGTTGAATCTGTACAAAGGCAACATCACGGTTCAAAGCCGAACCAGCGAAAACAATTTGTACGACGAAGGCATCGCCACAATGGAAGGAAGTGATGCATATAATCAAACCGATGCGACGGGATTTCTGCGAATCCAGGGACTGCCGGGCCGCGTCCAGGGAAAAATCCGACCGCGAAAGTTTTAGAACGCCCGAAGATTTCAGTGCGGAATTTTCCGCGTTTGTTTTCCCCCAACTGTCGAGCATCGATACGAGTCGCCGTGTTCCGACGTCGGCTCGTTTTTTTCGTCATTGCTCCTACTTGACAATCGACGAGGTGACAAGGCTCCGTCACTTCACTCCGCCCTTGTCAGGTATTTTTGGTCAAAATTCGATATTACCCGCTTGTCGACGTAAAATACGATAGTACAATGTCGCTTTGCCGTCGCTTTTCGGCGTCTTTTTCGAAGAATCCGATTATCGGACTTTGATCGTCTTTATCGGTTTTGTGTTCGGTGAATCAAAAATTCCATGAAATCGTCGACGGCGTGTCGGGAATTTTCGTTTGCTGTCGACAATTCAGTGTTATAATTCTATCGGCTTTTACACGGAGGTGTTGTCACAGTAAAGTCAATTGTGGAATTTCGCCGAATCGGGACGCTTCCCCGCCCCAATATTCTGCTCTTCGCGCAATCGGACATTGTTGCTACAATACCCCCCTCATCGACCATGGTTGAGAACAATGCAACGGATGGCTCCCCGCGGTACAGAGGAGACGACGCTATTGAAGAGATCGACGGTTCCGCTTGGGCGGGATTGACGATCGAAGGATTCCTGCAAAAAGAATTCGAACGGGACGAGGACGGGAAATTCATACACGACGAATATGAGGGCGTGTTGAAGCACCAATTCCCTTGGGAATTCAAGGGGCGGATCGTGTTTTGGACGTGTCGGCACATCGGCTGTCACGGACGGCACAAAAAGTGTTTTCATCGACATCACCCTTGTTTCCTGTTGATCGGGCAACATTACGGCGATGACCGATACCGACTCGCTCTCGAAACCAAGACGGATTTGCGGCATCATTCCTCCGGAGTTTTTTCGTTGCTCCTGAATGGAATTTTGCACTATAATTTCGACAGCGGCAATGGAAAGACCCGCGAGGAAAACATCGCAGAGGGCTTCGCGAGCATTTACGGTGACGATAGGGACTGTCCGTGGGAGAATTGCTCACAAAAGGTCGATGACGACAACCTTCCACGGGAGGCCGCCGTGAACATGTTGACAGGCCTCGTCGGTTTGTTTTCCAGAGACCGCGAAGTTTCGTCGGACGAGTTCCATGGCGAGGCAAGGCTTGCTATACTGGCCGTAGAAGCGGATGAACGCTTCGAGTTGGGATACGGCAGTCCGAGCCACACTTATCTCGCGGACGTTTATCGAAGGAACATCGGCGGATGCGGAGACCGGATCAGTTCGTTTTTCAAGAAATATTTTTGTGACTTTTGTCTGACATGCGACAACGGAGGCTTCAATTTTTTCACGCCGTGCCCCTTGGCGCCGTGAGTTTTCGGCTGACGGGAGGTAAACCATGTGTAAAATAAGGTTTTATCGTTACATCGACAAACGATTCCCCGAAACATCCCGACCGACTCCATTTCTTTTTACACTCCAGGATTCGGGCGACAATCGTCTTTCGTCGATGCTGGACTCGATCGATTATTTGTTTCGAAAATTATATCCGGACAGTAATGCCATAACGATAACGAATCTGCGTTTCCTGACGCTGCTCCAGATACTGGACCACGTGATGGTCGTGCAAACGGGTCATCCGGCGACCGTCAGCGGCTCTTGGAAACTGGGACACGGCTCGGCTTACTCGACGGACATCCTTGAGCTTTTGAAGAAATCCGGCGGCTATTTCGAAGACGAAGACACTCACAGGCCGGAAAAGGAATTCTCGGACGTTTTCGAGGATATCTGGACCGCGAAGCGTCGCGTGATTTTCGATGTCCGATTCAGTGAACGCCGTGGAATCATCCAGGACGAAACGAGGACGGCGATCAATTCCGTCTACGGAATGGCCCGGGATGTCGCATGGAAACGATTCAACACGAAATTCACCAAAAACAGCAACCCGGACAACAAGATGTTGGTCGACGGACCGGATTGTCCGAATTTCTTCAAGATCGACGAGGACCTGCTCGGCTTGGCCGTCCATTTCGGATGCTGTTCCGAACCGGAGATGGAAGTCGGAAGAGATTTGGATGTCGTTGGATCGGCCAGACGCCATCGCGCGGCTTTTCCGCCGCCGTCATCACCGCCACCGACGATGGTGAAGGTCGACGAGACCAGTGTGGACGATGGGGGCTCCCAACCCGTTCGCGAAAAAACCTGTGTTCTCGGGACCGTTTCGACCGTTCCGTGTGCAGCCTTCTGACGTCCGGGAGTTCGCATCCGAGGAAAATCCGACCGCGAAAGTTTTAGAACGCCGTTCGCAATTCGCCGGGGGAGTTGGGAGCTTGTTTTTCGACAAATCATACGCTACATTGTTTCGTATGATTTGTTTCATACCGACTTGCGTATTACTCTAGCGGACTACAGTTCATGGAAATCTCTCCTTCGATTTACGAACATGCGGCGAAGATCATCGACGAAACTCCCTGGCGGGCGTCCCGGGACGCGGAGCTGATGTACCGAGCTCATGCCGAAGCATACAAAGTTTACCGGCACGCTCCCATCATGCCGGGAATCGATATCTACAATCTGGAACCGGAAGCGTACGGCGCCGTGTTGGAGGAGCCGAGCCATTGCGCAATTCCCGCGGTTCGAAATCATCCGATTTCGAAGATCGACGAGATTCTGGACCTCCGACCGCTGGACGCGAAAAAAGACGGTCGGATTCCGATGCAAATCGAGGTCGGTCGACGTTTGGGCCAAACCTTTCCGGAAGCGATCGTTCGTGTTCCGATCAGCGGCCCGTTCTCGATCGCCAGCAATCTGATGGGATTCGACACGTTGATTTTGGCGGTCGCGGACACTCCGGAGAAAGTTGCGGCGGCCCTGATGCATTTGGTGGAAGGCCAACTTTCCTTTGCTCGCGGCGTGAAGGAAGCGGGCGTCGACATCACGTTTTTCGAGTCGGCTGCCTGTCCCCCGATGCTCTCGCCGAAACAGTTCCGAGCGGTTGAGCTTCCGGCCTTGAAAAAATTGCTCGGCGGAATGAGCGAAATTATCGGTCGACCGATTCCCTGCGTGATCGGCGGCAACACGGCTCCGATCGTCGAAGCGATGCTCGAAACCGGAACAAACTATCTCGTCTGTCCCTTCGAAACGACTCAGGAGGCATTTCTCAAAAAAGTTGAGAATCGACAGGACGTTCAAATCCGGATCAACGCTGATCTTCGGATCGTCGCGGCGGGAACGAAAGAACAAATTCGTGCCGAAGCGGACCGTGTCTTGGCCCTTTGCCGGCAACGACCGAATTCCTGCCTCGGAACCGGAGCGCTGCCCTACGAAACGATTCCCGAAAAC
The DNA here is from genome assembly GCA_031548665.1 of Thermoguttaceae bacterium. Classification (GTDB taxonomy): domain Bacteria; phylum Planctomycetota; class Planctomycetia; order Pirellulales; family Thermoguttaceae; genus WRKP01. The sequence continues at coordinate 3,332 of JAVBQW010000100.1, read as the reverse complement.
GTTCTCTACATGATGGACTACGTTAGGGGACAGGCTTGAATTTTCGTATCCGTACCATGAAAAAAAATATCGCCCGGTTTCCGTTTCTTTGCGGCGGAATGATTTTGCTTTTCCTTCTCGGAACGTCGCTGGTCCATCTTCCGGTCGGGGCGCAGCCGACGAGCTTTTCCGTCGATTCGAATAAGGAGCTTGACGACAAAGTCAAATTTTTCTTCGACGATCTCCTCGCCGGAAACGCGACGAAAGCGTTCGACGATCTGTTGCGTTCCTCTTCGGTCAACGAACCGCTCGCCGGGATGAAAACGAAGCTGAAAGACGTTGAAACCCAGTTCGGCAATTTCAAAAAATATGAAAAGATCAGCGTGAAACCCGTCGGCGAAGATCTCGTTTTCCTGCGATATCTCTTGAAATGCGACAAGCATCCCATCGTCTGGACGTTTACGTTCTATCGACGGCCGCAGGAAACCGGAGCGACCATCTCGACGCCGAATTCATGGTCCCTCATCGGTTTACGGTTCGACTCGAATCTCGATCCGCTGTTGCTGTAAGGGTTCAAAAAACCGTCATTACGGCTGCCGCTCGAAAAAACATACCCAAGGTTCATTCTGTTCGGAATACCAACCATCCGGGGGCTACGGCGGAGTACCGCCTACACCCCCGGCTCTTTTCAGTAGTTTAATTGCGCACGCCCCCCAACCATCCGGGGGCTACGGCGGAGTACCGCCTACACCCCCGGCTCTTTTCAGTAGTTTAATTTTGCCCTTGACGCGGTTTTGAGAGTTCGTTATCCTGACGCGACGTTCGGGGGCGTCAGGAGAGACGTTTCCGCAAGGAAAAGCAAATCGACCAACTTGGAAAGGATTCCTTACCATGAATTTCAACTTTTTCGATTGGGTTCGCGACGGAGTAAAGCGTTCAGTGCTTCTCGGTGTTTCGGACGCCGTCAATACCATGGGCATGCCGCAGGATGAAGAGTCGTCGCGAGACAAGATCCTCAGCTTCCTGCAGGACGAAACGCAGACGACGCAACGCCGTCGCCTTCCCGCTGCCGGAACAGCGACCGGCGGACAACGAAAACTCGGTCGGTCGATCAGCGACATCCATTCCGCGAAAGAATCGTCATGATTATCACGCTGGACGGACCGGCGGGAGCCGGAAAAAGCACGGTCGCCAAGGAATTGGCCGTTCGATTGACCGAACAGGGATCTCGTGCCTTCGAATATCTGGACACCGGATCAATGTACCGGGCCGTCGCCCTGCTCGGAATTCGAGAAAAAGTCGACTGGACCGATCCGGATCAACTCGTTCGTTTGGCTCAACAGGCAACCGTCGACGTCGTCGACGGTCGAACGTTCCTCAACGGCGAAGACATCACGGCGGCGGTTCGGTCGCCGGAAGTTACGCAACAAACACGATTCGCGGCGGACGAACCCCGAATCCGGGAATTGATGGTCGAACTCCAGCGACGGATCGCCGAACGCTTTGCCAAGGAAGGCAAGGGACTCGTCACGGAAGGCCGCGACCAAGGCAGCGTCGTGTTTCCCGATGCTCCTTTCAAAATCTTTCTCACCGCAACACCGGAAGAACGAGCCCGCCGCCGCCTCGGAGAAATGCAACAACGCGGCGAAAAAGGCGATTATCAGGAAGTTCTGCGACGGATTATCGACCGCGACGACCGCGACGCCGCCCGAACCGTCGGTCCCCTGCGGCAACCGGAAGACGCAATCCTTTTGGTAACCGATGGCATGGACGCCGAAACGGTACTCCGACAGTTGATTTCCATCGTACTCGCCGGTTGAACGGAAGACCGGGACCACAGGTCCCGGCTCTTGACGCACGGAAACTCGCGACGCACGGGAAATTGTAGTTTTCCCGTCTTTCAGCGCGTCGGAGGCCGACGCGGCTAACGAATGATTTCTATCGTTCTTGCTCCTGAATCGGCAGGACGTGCGGACAGAGCAAATAGAGTCGCGGCGTCGTCAGGTCAAGCAGCGTTTTCGTTTCGAAGATCTTGTCCGGCGACCGAGCTTCAAGCAAAACGTCCATGAATTTCAGTTTCGGCCGGTATTTGATCACCTTGGCGCTCTTTTCGTCCAGTCCGGCTCGAACCAGGGCGGCGGCGACCGCGTCGTCGAGAAAGCCGACGTGATCGATGAGATGATTTGCTTCCGCTTCGGTCGCGGTGTAGATTTGTCCGGTCGCCAATTTGTCGAGACTCTGCGGATCCTTGGCGAACACTTCCCGTCCTTCGCGAATCACTTCCTTGAACCGATCGAAATTGTCGTCGATCAGTTTCTTCCAGACGGCTTTTTCTTCATCGCTCATCGGTTGCGTCATGTTTCCCATTCCCTTGAGCGGTCCGCTGGTGATCGGCGTCGACTCGATGCCGATTTTTTTCGCGAGTTCAACCGCCTTGAACATCGGCACGATGACGCCGATCGAACCGGTGATCGTCGACCGTTCCGCGTAGATTTCGTCGCCGACCATCGAGACGTAATACCCGCCGCTGGCCGCGATGGACCCCATGCTGACGACGATCGGCAGATCGTTCCGCTCCTTCTTCATTTTCTTGAGCAGATAATGATAATAGTCGCTGCCGCTCATCGTTCCACCCGGCGAATCGACACGGAGAACAACCGCCTTGACGTTGTCGTCCTTGAGGATCTGGCGAATCTGTTTGGCGACGAAACCGTCCTCGGAACCCGTAATGAGGCCGTCAATCGTCAGGATCGCGATCTTGTTCGAGGACATTCGGTTGCCGCTGACGAACTTCTCAGACGGCGAATCTTCTTGGGCGACGCTCGCGAAATCGCCGACCGCCGCCATCTGGGCCAGTCCACCGACCAGCAACGACAAGAGCAGGAATCCCCCGACGAAACAAACGATAAACGCCATGCAGCCTCCGAGGAAGAACCCGCTGCAGCCTGAACCGGTTCGCGGCGGCTGCTGCGGATACTGCGTGTACTGCGGCGAATAGTTGTACGGCGTTTGAGAATGATGCGACGCTTGAGACCGGTTTGGGTCAGACGCCGCAGTGGTGTAAATCGATTCGTCGTGCGTTGACATGAATTTCCATCGGGGGGTGAGAGGAGCGGTGTCGCGAAAATTCCGGCCGTCCACCGGAACCGTCATCGAACCTCAATCAATTATATCAACGACTTTCCTCGGAACAAGCGAGAAGAGCCGCCGCCCACGAGGATTGCAAAGTCGTTTTTCGTGAACCCTTTCGGCTTGGGCTTCGTATAGGAAGGGTGGAGGACTGTTTTTACCCATCCGGATTTCAAGGAGGAAGTCATGGAAGCTCAACAATTGGCCGATCTGCCCGCCATCTT
>JAVBQW010000227.1:0-9218 GCA_031548665.1 Thermoguttaceae bacterium | reverse complement strand
TTTTCCGCAAGCTGTGCGACCAACGGCATCCAGTTTCGACCGCAGAGTTCCTCGATGAGTTCGGAATAGCGTCCGGAAACCTCGTTCCGTCGAATCGCGGCTTCGTACAGGGCCGGATTCTCCGCGATGCGACGGACGATGCCCTTGTCGACGAGCCGGTTCAGCCGCGTGTGCAACGTCGTGACGGCGAGATTGCGGCCCCGCTCACCAAACCAAGCCCGAGTACGGGCTAAATGAACGGGACCTTCCGTCCAGAGCAGTTCGAGAATTTCCAGCTCGCCGGGAGCCAGTTTGACGGTTTCTTGTTTTTTCGAGAGTTTTGACATGTACTTTCTTTCTACAGAGTAGTGTCGACAAGGTCGATTCTACTACTCGGTAGAATGGATGTCAAGGGAAAAACTCGAATTCGAAGAAAAAATTATTTCTTATCGACTAAGAACCGGTTCAGGTTGACGCCGCCGCGCAGGTCTTCTTCGAGAATCTGGATGCGGTTCTCCAGCAGTTCGATACGGCGTCGAAGGACGGGAAGATGGTCTTCTTCTTCAATGGCCGGTTTTTGGCGCGGCACGCCGGGATAACCGAGATGTCGGCAAAGAGCCGAAAAGAGAAAGCTCGGCTCCTTTTTTCGTGACGCGAACGCAATGCGGCCCTCCCGTTCGCCGAACAGGACCGCTGCGTCCTCGTCTTCCGTTTTCTGGCGATAGTATTCGCTACGTACGTAAATCAGGTCAGCCAGGTCGACGAGTCCGACTTGGCGGCGGAGGACATCCATCCACTGTTTCCAATCGGCGTCGTAGGCGTCGTCTTCCATCATCATCGCGATTCCCTTGTCGTATCCGAGCCGATTGCGACAAAGCGTCTCGAATTGATAGAAAAACAGGCCCTGGATCGACGGCGTTTCGCCCCGATACTTTGCTTCCCGTTCGAGAATTTGCAGGGCGATGCGGAAGTCGAAGCGACCGCCCTCTTTTTCGCTTTCCGCGACGACGAACGCTTGGAACGGCGTGAAATAGTGTTTCAATTGCTGCATTGCGGCGGAGAGTACGCCGGTATGCTTCATGTCGGTCAACATGAAGTCGATCGCCAACGGAAGCTGCGTCGTCGTCAACAGTTCGTTGCGGATCGTCGAAAGATAGTCCTGCGTCGAGGTTCCGGTTTCGAGGCGTTCGAGAAACGTTTCGAAAAAGAATCCCTGTTCGACGTATTCTTCACGAGCTAACGGCATGACGGTTCTCCCTTCTTAAGAACCCCCAAGTTGCGGCGAGTACGCCTCCACTTGGGGCTCTTTTTATCTGTTCGATCGAATGATCCGCGAGGCGTTGAAACAATAGGAAACGCCGGAGTAAATCGTAATGATCACGGTCGCCCACAATGAGGCGATCATTCCGTAAAAGACGCCGTTTCGCCATGATTTCGTGACGAAGAATCCGTCGATCCATTGGGCGAGCGCATCGGAAGGAGCGACTTTTTCCCTGGCGAAAGATTCGTTGACGAGCAGGGCGTTGCCGAGTTCTTCCGTGCACGGCGTCGCGAAACTTCGTTGAGCGCCGCCGGAAAGGTAAAGAAAGCAAGCGATTACTGCAACGCATTGGAATACCATTTTCCATTTTCCGATCCATTTCGCGGAAAAGTCGCCGCCGGAAGACTCGACGACGGCGCGGAGCGACGTGATCAAGAGTTCCCGGGCGACAATTACGATCACCATCCAAGGTTGGAGCATCAGCCAAGTCGGAAAGCCGCCGATAGGATCTTCGGACAACGACGGAATCGCCGTCAGGCAGATAAAGACGCCGCAGATCAGGAATTTGTCAGCGAAGGGATCCATGACCCGTCCGAACACGGTAATTTGCTTGAATCGTCTCGCCCACCAGCCGTCGAGGAAGTCCGTCAGCGCGGCCAAGACGAAGAAAAGCAGTCCGAAGTCGTAATTTCGAACCGCGATGCCATAGAACACCGCGATCGCAAAAACCACGCGGAGAAGCGTCAAGCTGTTCGGAACGTTCATCGAAAAGAATTAATTAGACCGAAACGATGTTCAAGATATAGGAAGTATACCGAAATCCGCCCAGCTCTTCAACAAGACATTTAGCCGGTACTCCGGCTTTTTTCGAATTCGGTTTACCGCAACAAAGCGACGATCCGGTCCAGATCATTGGCGACGGAAACCGGTCGATTCGCGTATTCCGTCGTCGTGACGCCGCGTTTACCGAGTACTTCGTTGAAAAGGTTCGAATCGGTTCCGTGATACGCGACGGTCGCGTTCGGATCCTTGAGTTGGTGTCCCGTCAAAATGCAGACGACTTGCTCCGACTTGTCGATGATTCCTTCGGCGACCAGTTGCCTCGCTCCGGCAACGCTTGCCGCCGACGCGGGTTCGCAGCCGAGTCCGCCGGCGCCGACTTGGGCCTTGGCGTCGAGAATCTCCTGCTCGGAAACCTCCCGAACGACGCCGTTGCAGAATTCCAGAGCCCGCAAACACTTCGACAGGTTGACCGGCCGATTGATTTCGATCGCGCTGGCAATCGTCGACGCTTTTCGACCCTCGGCGTCCATCTGGTCGAAGAATTTCTTAACCAAAGCCTGATCGTAGTTGCCGCCGTTCCAACGAAGTCCTTCTTTTTCATGGAGCCGATAAAGCGTGTTCGCTCCAGCGGCGTTGATAATTGCCAATCGAGGAACCTTCTTGATCAGGCCGAGTTTATGCAATTCGATGAACGCTTTGCCGAAACTGCTTGAATTGCCGAGATTGCCGCCGGGAACCACGATCCAGTCCGGCGGATTCCATCGCAACGCTTCCAAGACCCGGAACATGATCGTTTTTTGGCCTTCCAAGCGGAACGGATTGACGCTGTTTACCAAATAGATGCCGAGCTTTTTCGAGACTTGCTGAACCTGCATCATGGCGTCGTCGAAATCGCCCTGAATCTGGATTGTCTTCGCGCCGTAATCAAGAGCTTGCGACAGTTTTCCGTAGGCAATCTTTCCGGAACCGATAAAGATTACCGACTGCATCAACTTGGTGCAGGCGGAGTAAATCGCCAACGAAGCGCTGGTATTTCCCGTCGAGGCGCAGGCCGCCCGTTTGGCGCCGACCATTGCGCCGTGGGTGAAGGCCGCCGACATGCCGTTGTCCTTGAAACTGCCGGACGGATTCATCCCTTCGTACTGAAGGAATAATTTGTCGTTGTTCACGCCGACGTACGGGGCGACGCCTTGGGCCTGCTGGAGCAGCGTCTGTCCCTCGCCGATCGTTATACAACGCTCAAGAGGAATGAACGGTAAAAGTTCATGAAATCGCCAAACGCCGCTGAATCGTTGAGGATTTGCACGCTGCGACCAATATTTTTCGAACTCCGTCAGTTTTTTCGGCGGTTGGATCTTTTCCCAATCGTAGTCGACGTCGAGAAGCTCGCCACAGTTTGGGCAGGCGTGGTGAATTTCTTCGATTCCAAAGGTTTTGCCGCAGCGAGGATTGATACAATGTTGCCAAGCAGTCGAACTCATCATTTTATCCTTTGTAGAGAATTGCCAGACTACAAAAAGTATATCGTTTTCGTAATGTCTGTCCAGAGCCCATTTAACCGGTATTTAGCCGGTACTCCGTTGCATTTAGCCGGTACTCCGGTCTCGACCGTTCGGCGCCGGAGTACCGGCTAAATGGGGAAAAGGGCGATCTTTGACGCCATCAATCGTTGAGCGTCCATGCACGTCAAAACGTTTTACTCCCCGATCGATATTGGAAGTCGAGTTCACGAAAGCAACGTGTCTTACCCGCGAAATGAACGACGAAAAAAATGAAAAGAGGGCGAACAATGAACGTCATCCGCCTTGTTTTCACGGCGGAGAAAATACTTAACGATAATTGCTTGTTTTCGGCATGTCCGGAAAACTATAATTGTCGGAAGGACCGACACGGCGGTTCGATCGTTACGAAATTGCCGAGCTTTCCTTGACGGGCATTCGGCAAGACGTATAAAGACGAGAGAGTTCTCCCGATACGGAGAGCGACATCTTCGGCGTTTTGTCTCCCGAAAAGCCGTTCGGCGAACGAACGATCGGCCGCCATGGATACGGAATCACGTTGAAAAACTTCGAATATGAGCCGGGATACGTCAACATGAGCCGGGACCTGTGGTCCCGGTCTTCGAAAACAATCGAACAAGGAGATTGCCATGAAACGGACAAAACAGTGTTACGCCGTTGCGGCGGCGGTCGTTTTCGTAGCACTAATCGGCGATTCCGCCCTCGCACTGCATTTCGGTGGCGGTATGGGAGGTTTTCACGGAGGCGGCTTCGGCGGCATGGGCGGTTTCCATCCCTCGGGCGGTTTCCATCCTTCGGGCGGCTTTCATCCTTCAGGTGGTTTTCATCCTTCGGGCGGCTTCCACATGCCGTCCGGAGGCATCCATCCCGGTAATTTGCCGTTCGGTGGAGGTTCCGTGATGCATCGCGATTTCAATCCGCCGGCAGGTTTTCAGCGACCAAGCATTCCGGCGAATCTTCCGCGACCCCTTCCGAACTTCGCCGGTCATCCCGGCGGCCAGCGGCCCGGCGGATTGACGCCCGGAGAGTTTCATCCCGGCGGCGAAGGCCGTCCCGGCGGTCTGGCACCCGGAGGATTGCGCCCCGGAGGAGATGGTTTCGGGCAACGGATATCTCCGCAACATTTCGACGGTCCCGACTGGAAGCATTGGAACAACATCAATCCGTCGGGAATTCACGGTTCGGTGGCTCATCGCCCCGATATTAGTCCGTACACGGTCGATCGAGTTCGCAACCATTTCAACGATCACTTTGCCGGTCCGGATTTCATGTCGAAGAACTGGTTCGACCACCATCCCGACGCTTGGCATCCTGGTGGTTTGGGACCGGGACCGGGGCCGCATCCGGGACCGGGGCCGCATCCGGGACCGGGGCCGCATCCGGGGCCGGGGCCGCATCCGGGACCGGGGCCGCATCCGGGGCCGGGACCGCATCCAGGACCGGGACCGCATCCGGGGCCGGGACCGCATCCGGGGCCGGGACCGCATCCGGGGCCGGGACCATGGGGACCTCCTCCTCCGCCGGTTTGGTGGGGCGGTTGTCCAAGTTGGGGATATTGTTGGGGCTGGTTCGGAGCCGGATTCTTCGGCGGTCTTTTGACTGACGAGATTTTCGATCCGTATCCGTATTATTACGGCAGCAACATCGTATATGAGGGCGATACCGTTTATGTCAACGATGTGCCGTATTGTGGAGCGGACGAATACTACCAACAGGCTCAGGACATTGCGAACGCCGGTTCAGGAGATACCGTCGATCGGAATGTTGTCCCGCTTCCGGAGGGCGTGACGTCGGCAACACCGCCGACGCCGTCGAAGGAGGATGAGAAGTCGGCCCCAACGGCGGAGGATGGATGGTTGCCGATGGGAACGTTCGCGATCATCGCCGATAACAGTCAGAAGGAGAGTCAGCGAATTCTGCAACTCGCGACGAACAAACAGGGCTTGATTCGCGGGAACCTGATCAATCAGGAAACGGACAAGGCGACGGAGCTGTACGGCAGCGTAGACCCGAAGACGCAACGGATTGCGTTCAAGATTCGCGGTTACGACAACATTGTCGCGGAGTGCGGCTTGTGGAATCTGACGCAGAACAAGGTTCCGATGCTCATCCATTTCGGCAAGGACCGAACCGAGGAGCGAACTCTGATTCGTGTAAACGATCAGAAAAATCAGCCGACGTCGACACCGAAAACGAACGCCGCCCAACCAGTGATTTAGGTATCTTTCAGAGCCCGGCGCGTCAGCGGATGTTTGACACCCAGCCCTTGCTGACGCGTCGGGCTCTGAAGACGACGTGAAATCTTTAGATTTCCCAACCTTTTCGGACGTCACGGCGGAGCAGTTTATCTCCTTGGGCGTCGTTGACGACTTTTCGGTTCTTGGGATCGTATTCAAGTTTTTTTCCTTGGCACATCAACGACACGGAACCGAGGTTGAACGTTTCATTGACTTCTTTGCAATACTCGAACGAGCCCGGTCCCTTACCGCCGCCGCGACAGCCGTCGACCCAGACTTGCAGCCAGTCGGCCGTGTTCGGAGTCGGAGCGGATTGAACCTCGGCGAATTCGGCGGCGCGGGGACCGACGATCTTTGGATTCTCGCGTTGGAATCCGGAAACGATCGCGCCCTTATCGCCGAGGAACATCATTCCCTCGATCGGCAGGTCGTCGTGTTCGTAGCCGGCCGGGGTCGGCGGCTTGAAACCGCCGTCGTGCCATTGAAGAATGATTTTGCCCGAACCGTCCTTATAAGGAACCTCGAAACGATACGCTGCCGCCATCGGATAGGAATAATCGTTGCGAATCGCATGGGGAACGTTGTTCCGCAAACCGACGACCCGCGAGAATCGGGTGCTTGCCGAAGTCGCCGAATCGAGCTTCAAGGCGTCGAACACCGGCCAGAGACTGTAATATCCCATGTCGGCGATCGCTCCGGCGCCGAATTCGTACCAGCCCCGGAAGACGCAATGCGTGTACTGTGGACTATAGTCCCGCATCTGAGCCGGTCCGAGCCAGAGGTCCCAATTCAGGCCGTCCGGAATCGCCGGTTTGTCGGTCGGAATCACCGGATACTGCGGCCAAACGGGCCGATTGCTCCAATTGTGAACTTCCTGAAGTTTGCCGATTGCTCCGGCGTCGATCCACGCCTTGATCCGGTTCATGTCCCCAAAAGCGAAAGCATTGTGAGCCATCATGTGGGTCGACAGCGGCGAAGCCGCGGCAACGTCGACCAGTTGCATCGCCTCGATCATTTTGTTTCCGAGCGGCTTGTGCATGATGACGTTTTTACCGCGACGGAGACAGTCGATCGCCTGGTAAGCGTGATGGTGGTCCGGAGTCATGATTTTGACGCCGTCGACGTCCTTAAGTTTGTCGAGCAGCACTCGATAATCTTCTTCGGCGGCGACCGTTCCGTTGTAACCGGGGCGTGTCCGGCGATAATACCGTTCGATGACTTCTTTCATGAACATTCGGCCGCCGGGAATTCCTTTGACGTCGGATTTCCAATTCGGGTCGCCGACGAGTCCTCGCATTTGATTGAACAATCCGTTTTCGCTCCAATGAACGTAATCGTAGCTTTCCCGATTCGGATCGGCGACACCAACGATGTCAATATCGGGACAACGCAACAGGGCTTCGAGTTCGTGAAGTCCTTGCGACCCGCAGCCGATATGGACCATCCGGATCTTTTCTTTGGACGTCGGGGTTCCTTCCGCTGCCCCTGCTGCTTCGAGGGCACGCGGCGTCGCGCCGAGGACTCCCAAGGCGCCTACTCCGGCGATAAATGTTCGCCGATCGATCGTCGATACCGAATCACGGTCGTTGTTCATGGTTTGTTCCTTAAGCGTTGGCGAAGACATTAGCCGCGTCGCCTTGCGACGCGTTGAAACTCGGGAAAACTCAACCTTGTTTGAGTCGATAGGGTTGCGACGCGGGAACCTTTTCTATTGCCTGAGACGGACAATGGATCGCAATGGCACACTGGTTGCACTGTTTGCAGAGTTCCTGATCGATTTGCAGATAAAGCGAGCCGTTTCCCAACGAGACGCAGCCGTCGACGCATTTTCCGCAGCCGATGCACAGATCACGATCAATCACGTACTCGAAAAACGGCGACTCGACATCACGGCGCCGAATTGCTCCGACCGGACAAAGCTGGTTTTCGGCGCCGGCGTTCCGGGCGATCGGTTGCGGATCGAAAAAGCCCGTACAGAGATCGCAGTATCCACACATCTTGAAATTGTGGAAACATTTGACCGCCGAGACGTTCAAGACGCAACGATAGGAACAGCCGCCGCAACCGATGCAGCGTTCCGGATCAATCTGCCAAGCCGTCGCGTCGGCGTTCGTCTGTTTTTTGACGGCGAGAAAACCCGTGAGACCGGCGATTCCGACCGCCGCCAGTCCACGGCAGCTTCCCTTCAAAAAATTACGTAGGAGATCACGTCGTTCCGAATTCATGATACTTCCAGTATACGGCAAGACCACCCGAAAGACAAGACTTCAAAAAAAGACGCAGGGGGAACGTTTGCCGATTGGGGACGACGAGCATTCCACCCCAACGGAGTGTAACAATGTAGCCGGGGGTGAGGCGTACTCGCCGTAACCCCCGGTCATGAAACGAAATAAAAAACCGCCCCCAACGGGGTCGCACAGTTTTTCACGGAACCCTGTTGCACCCCGTTGGGGTGCGGATTGTCTTACGAAACTTAAACCGGGGGTTGCGCCGAGTACGGCTCTTCGCGCCTGGACGGCAGGTCCCCCCCGGCTACATTGTTGAACCCCGTTGGGGTTGAATTCGAAGCTCCTGACCGCCCCTTTTTCGCAAACGTTCCCGCCGAGAACTTACACAGTACAAATAGAACGGTCGTTTTTTTGTGCCGCAATCTCGCGAAACGGCCGTCGAGACGGAAAACATACTGAGCGCTAAGTAAAAAAACAGTGGACCGACCATGGATTGCCGGGATCCCGGCATAATTGTCACGTTCAATTTTGTCCTTTCGTCGGTTTGACAGTTCCATGCAAACATGCTAACATTGACCCCCAGAACGACGCCCCCGTTTGGTTTTTTCTCTGTATATGGGATAACTGTTGCGGCGTTCGAATCAATACACGGTGCCATGAAACGTTCCCGCACGGAAAACCAGCGGTTCCGGGTGACGGATCATTTGCGTGACGGACGAACGAAAATGCCGGGGCCGATTCGGATTTATACCGTAGCACGGTAAGGTGGCTGCCTTCGGCCTCATCGACGCCGCCTTCCGTTGGTCGGCTCATCGTTTGGCGGTATTTGACTTTATAAAAAAAAGCGAAACGGAGAAACATTTTTACAAAATGTCAGTCGAATGCCGTTTCGCAGTATATATCACGGGAAATTTTACGAGCATTTGCATGTGCCCCGCACTGATTCTGCCGAACATGTTTGGTATTTTTGACTTTTTTCTCTTTTTTTTCCTCCCGTTTCTCGGAATGGGTTGCTTCACTTTCTGGGCTTTTCATACAGATCGTCGCTGGGGGTATGTTCTTTCCGTCTGGTGCGGCTTTCTCGTGCTGCTCACCGTCGGATTGCTCATGCTGTCCATGTCCATTTTCGCGGAACATAAATACTGGACCGGACTCTATTCCGAAATCGCGAAAACTTACGCCGCCGCCGCCCAGAGAATGGGACACTGGA
>JAVBQW010000178.1:0-5124 GCA_031548665.1 Thermoguttaceae bacterium | reverse complement strand
CCCGGCCTCGTCCCGTTGCTTGACACGCACGATGAGCATCGTCGAAGTCGAACCAAACGGAGTGGGGGATTCTGGAGAACTCACGGCGGAATAGGAAAAACAGGGTTGTGGAAACAAGTTTCCCCAGTTTATCACGAAAATTGCCGTGTTGCCAGTCTGACTTGACTGAAAAATAGCGGACAAATCGATGAAGTCGATTTGGTTGAAGTGTCGTTTGAATCGTTATCCGTTATTCTCGCCGCCCTTCGGGCGGCGACCCAACGAATCCCGATCCGCACTCCACTTCAACCCAATCGCCAGCAACAGCAGCAGATTGACATGTCCGTAACAGAGGCGTGACAGCGCCAGCGTCAGCGTCGTCGAAACGTAGGCTCTCTGGTAAAACTGGGCGTACTCCGGCAGCATCGGGTTGAACTGGTTTTTCTTCCGTTCGATCACGGCCGCCGTGAAGAACGGACATCGGTGTGCGTTGACGTAATCCTCGGTGGCCTTCAATTGGTTGCCGAGGAAATGCGGGAATCCGAGCATATCGAGCTTCTGGAACTTCTCTCGAACCTGGTCGTCGTTCGCGCCGGCCGTCAGGTACATCGAGACGGCGTCGTGCCAGTCACGGGCCGACTTGACGATTTCATGGAGCAGCGGCGACACCAGGGCGTCCCTTCCGATCTGCGGCGTTTTTCGTTCGTAATCCGTATAGTGGAGCGTGGAAATCCGGCTGCCGGTGACGCAGGCTTCCCGGAGGCTGGCGATGTCGGACGGGTGCGCCCAAAAGACCTTGCCGACGTTCTCGAAGAACGACCAACTGTTGTGGAAGCGGCGACGGTGTTGAAGGCACGGGAAAGCAGGGTGAAGTCGATGGTTTTCCTCTTGAGGAGTCGGCAGAAGTTCTGGAAAAAGGGAGCTTGAGCGATGCGGATGGTCGTTTCGCGGAGGTTCCAGCCTTCGGATTGCATGAGGACGATGGCACGGAGAAGGTTTTCGGTAGTGAACTCGGCTTCGCGATGCCTGACCGTCTCTTTGGACAGGGCGGCGAGATCGTCATGGATGAGCTTGAGGACGCCGGGCATGTCTTGCAGGAGCTTGTCGATCCGGTTGTAATGATCGTGATATTCGTTTACAATTTTGGGCATCTGGTCGTCTTCGGGCGTCCAGAAGAGCGAAAAAATGGCGTGGGCTATTTGACGCATCGTTCCTCCTTGGGGTTGAGTGGTTTCTCCTCAAGGATAACGATGCGTTTTTTTATGCCAAAACCCGCGAAAATATAAAATCAACAGAAACTACCCAAGGGAATCCCGATTCTACCATGTTCCAAACGTATTTCGATTATACGAAACACATATTCCAGTTACTGGAATTCGGCGTCCAAGGCGTCCATATCGTCGTTGGTACGCGAAAAGGAACTGGCGAATGAACAAGAAAGTTTACACGCGGTCAGGAAGGATGTCGGGGCAACATTGGTTTTGAAACGATAGAAAATGTTACAAAAACAGAGACAAGAGCCGCTGAACGATCATTTCTCGGCCCAACTTGACGAAACGACCGGTTCGACCGTCATCGGTACGTCGGGCAAGATGTCTTGATATGTGTCGCAAAATCTTTTTCGGAAAAGTGTGGCGTCCTCCAGCGACATGACACATCGGATCGGTTAGAATGAAAGTTCCTCTTCGCTCTTTGTTTCAAATTAACCCCATGTGTGGTATTTATGAAAAAAACACTGCTGATTCTGTTTTTCGTCATTTTTTGCGATCATGTCTATTCACAAACAAACGTCTATTGCATCGCTGATCGGTTTCGGCACTTTGCCAAATCGGGCCGTCAGGACGGAGTGGATCGCATTCTTTTCCCCCTTGATTTCCCCTCTTGCCTCACCTTCGAGGCGAAGTTCCTGGGCTGTTGACATTGCCATTTTTCTGGCCTCCTTTTCATCGAGTATTTTTGAAAAAGCGTTGTAAATGACGTCTTGGCCGATTCGACACAATTCTACGGTGTACCGAACCAAGGCTTTCATCCATCCCGCCGCGCGAGGATCATTCCGAACCGCCGTCAATCGGTTCGTCACCCGGTCGAAACCGGCCTCCAGCTTTCCAGTCGAACCCAGTTGAAGCGTTTCCAGCAACGCCTGTAATGCCGGATGGCCTTTCAACTGTTCTGACGGTATCATCGATAGGCCAATCAGGAAGATCGGCACGTCAAGGAAATCTTTCGCCACCAATGCCGGGTCGCCGTCAATCATATCCCGCATTCGTTTCAGTACACGCCACGGACGTTTGCCGTGATACAGCAGAACGACCACCGGATACGGAAACGACTTCGGATGCCCGGCTCCCTTTCGATTCAGGGTATCGATGTACTCTCGATACGACTTGACGACTTCCTCCAAGACACGGAAACTTATCAGGTTGTCGACTGTCGATTGATGCGCGAGAAAAACAAAAACGTTCGATTGCCGCTGTGTTCTCTTGAACACCGTCGAGAACCGCAGGTCGCCGATGATTTCGCCGAGGTTCTTATCGACGTTGATCGGGGACTCACACCGAAGCCGTTTGAGGTCGAGAAGTGGGATCGTTCTCGACTCAACGTAGTTCACAAGCAAACTGGCCGTCAACTCTGGATCGGCCAGCATTGAGCGAACCAACAGGTCGTGCGGATGGGCAATTTCGGATTGAGTCATCGTGGTTCCGGATCGGTATCTCCAACGGATAGTTCCAGTATACGCCGATTCGCGGAATTTTCAAGATTGACTTTCAGGCGGCAAAAGCGATGACGGAAACGATTTTTGTCGACATGGCGACCTCCTTGAACCGTGAACAATTCCGCTCATGCACAATGCCGTATCATAGCAGAATGACGCCAAACAGAAAACATCAATTTATGCGAGCGCCTGTCGAAAGAGATAAATCATGTCAACCATTTTTTTACAAAAATTTTCCACCCGCTGTGCAACGTAAAGATGGTACAACCTGCGAACCGAAACTCCTGGAATCAGGTCATTGAATTCGTTGACGGTTGATTTCAATGCGACTTGATGTCGTTCCAGTCCAGACCGAACCTTGCGAGGAATTTTCGCAGTCGGTCGGCGTCGTTGCTCGACTTCTTCTCCGTTCGGGAAACATTGAACAGCTTCCTTCCCGCTTCGGAAAGCGACGCCGATTCCTTGCAGACACGCAGCACTTCAAGAATCTGCGGTAAATCGAAGCGGTCGATTTTTTCGTAACAATCATTGCCGACGAGCAATCGAAACCGTCTTTCATCGTCCGTCGCTTCCTGTTTCGGAACGGTCCAGAGAAAGCGTAATCGTGCGATTTCTTCGTCGACGACGTCCGTTGCAATACGACCGCCGTGGGAAAGCGTCGCCATGCGAACGATCGCGGCGTTCAAGTCACGGAAATTCGCGTTCCAATATGATTCGCCGGATGTCGCGAAATCGAGAAACCGTTTGCGAGCTTCTTTGTTGAACGAAATTTTGGTTCCCGTCCGCGCCGTGTACTGCTCCAGTTCGTAATCGACGTTCGGTTCGATGTCCTCCCGCCGCTCCGCCAAACCGGGCAGCCGGAACGTCCAAAGATTGATTCTTGCCAACAAATCTTCTCGGAACTCGCCGTTTCGAACCTCGGCCGACAAATCCCGGTTTGTTCCGGCGATCAACTGGAAATCGCTGCACATGTCGGCATCGGAACCGACCGGCAGGAACCGCTTTTCCTCGATCGCACGGAGCAGCATCGCCTGTTCGTCGAGGCCGAGTTCGCCGATTTCGTCCAGAAACAACATCCCGCCGTGCGCCGTCCGCAGTAAGCCCGATCGTTCTCCGACCGCTCCGGTGAAGGCCCCTTTCGTGTGTCCGAACAGCGCCGACATCGACGAATCTCCTCGAAGTGTTGCGCAATTCACCTCGACGAACGGTCCTTCGAACATGTTGCGTTGCCGTTTCAGTTCGAAAATTCGCCGGGCGAGTTGCGACTTGCCGACGCCGGTCGCGCCGGTCAACAATATCGACGCCGGACCCGCCAGCACGACTCGTTCGATTCGATCAATCAAGCGGTTGAACTCCTTGTTTTTCGTTGCGATCCCCGATTTCAGGAACGACGTTGCTTCCTGCCGATCCAGGGCGAAGCGTGTCGCCAGGCGATCGTATTTCGACAAATCGAGATCGATAATTTTGTACACGCCCGCCGGATCGTCCTTGTGTTTGCGACGAGGCGGCGACGCCTGGATCAACTTGCCGGGAAGATGTCGCGATTCCGTGAGCAGAAACAGACAAATTTGCTCCGTGTGCGTTCCCGTCGTGATGTTCGCGAAATACTCCTCGGCTTCCGGATGAAACGGATAATCCTTGAAAAAGTCGTGCAACTTTCCGTACACTTCTTCGAAGTCCCAGGGATCGGAAAGCGGCATGGCGTGGGTTCGGATTTCCGTTTCCGGCGACACCGAGCCGAGGTCTTCGACGACCGTTTGGAGCAGTCGCGTTTCGTTCGGACCGTGAAAAATTTCGAGCCGTCGCATCAGGAATTCTTCGTGCATTCCGAGCGCGACCGTCGGTCGCCAAGCCTGCCAGCGATCTTCTGAACCGCCCAAATCGAGCCGCGACCCGAGAAAACCGAAAACGACGTTGTTGATCATCATGAAAATCTCCGCTTGCGTTTTAGCCGCGTTAGCGCGTCGGGGATTGACGTCGGAATTTATACTAAATTATAAAATTGTATATAAAATAATCAATACGGAACGACAAAATTTTCATTCAATGAATTAAAATCGGCAAAAAATTTTTTATCCCCTTGACACAAAACAAGATACGGCAAATACTATTCAAACTGGCACGACGTTTGCATTATGTAGTTCGGCGGCGAATGCCAGTGGAACTACATGGTTTCGCTTGTTGCGGGTTCGAGACCCGCCTCTTCGAAAGAAGAGTAGCTCAATCTGGTAGAGCATCGAAAATGTTTCACGAACCCTTGTCGCCGCCTTTTGGTGAAAGAATATTAAGGATAGCGAGGTAGCCCAATTTGGCAGAGGCGGCAGAATGAGATTCTGCTCAGTGCAGGTTCGAGTCCTGTCCTCGCTATTACAAGGCCACGTACCCCAATTGGCAGAGGGGACACGCTCAGAACGTGTATGGTATAGGTTCGA
>JAVBQW010000190.1:0-17335 GCA_031548665.1 Thermoguttaceae bacterium | reverse complement strand
GACACGACGGACATGGCAAACCTCCTTGTTTTCGAGAAAAATCTGAGAAACGGCATCCTGCCGACTCCGTTACTACGCTCAAAACCGATACTTTGTTCGCAATTCCAAACTTGCAGCTCTCCTGTCGATCCCCCTTGAATCCTGACGGCTTCTCCATTATCGTGAGAAAATGGAAAAATTATACCGTCGGAGTCCATGGTGTTGTCAGGATGTGTCGCGACGTCGTTCGGGATATTCGCTGCTTGAAATCCTTATTGCGACGACGGTTCTCGCTCTCGGTCTGTTGGCGATTTTCGGCTTGACCCAGACGGCCCATCAACGGTCTCTCGATTCGTCGGACCTTGCCGCGGTCGAATTGGCCCTTCAGTCGACGTTGAACGAGCTTCTTGCCCAACAGAAACCGATCGAACCGTTGACGTTTCGGCCGATTGAGGGCGTCCGGCATTGGATGCTCGAAGTCAAACTTTTCGAGTCTCCACGTCCCGGACTGGCGACGATTTTTCTCAACGCTCAAAAATTTTCTCCGCAAGGAGACGGTCCTGATGGTCCCTCCTTCCAATTGGTCCGATGGATTCCGAAACATCGAGTCAACATCGCGGAATCGACATTCGAAGGTTCCCCGGACGTTTTCGATTCGGGATCGGAATTCGTCGATCCCTTTTGATCTTTTTCCGTGTGAAGATTCGCCGGAGTACCGGCTAAATAAAAAATGCCGGAGTACCGGCTAAATGATTAAATACTGCCCTCTGTTCGATGCATATTGTCCTTGCGAATCCCCGTGGTTTCTGTGCGGGCGTCAACATGGCGCTCAAAGCGCTTTCGGCTGCCTTGGAACGTTTCGGTTCTCCGATTTATGTTTACCACGAAATCGTCCACAACACTTGGGTCGTCGAAGACTTTCGCAACCGAGGCGTCGTGTTCGTCGACGAAATCGACGACGTTCCGAACGGCGGTCGACTTCTTTTTTCCGCGCACGGTGTTTCGCCGTTGGTTCGTCGGACCGCCATGGAACGCAATATCCTGTCGATCGACGCGACCTGTCCTCTCGTCGACAAAGTTCATCGGGAAGTCGTTCGTTTTGCTTCGGAAGGCTACACGATCATCATGATCGGCCATCGCGGACACGATGAAGTCGTCGGAACCGTCAGCGAGGCGCCGGAATACGTTCGCGTCGTCGAAAACGAACAGGAAATCGATATCCTCTCTTTTGCTCCTGATGAACGGTTGGCGTATCTTTCCCAGACAACGCTCTCCTTGAACGAAACGAAAAAAATGGTCGAACGCTTACGCAACCGGTTTCCGCAAATCGTCGGCCCGCCCGGCGGGGATATCTGTTACGCCACGCAGAATCGACAAACCGCCGTTGAGCGACTCGCTGTCGGAACCGATATCGTGCTGGTCGTCGGCAGTCGAAACAGCTCCAACAGCCGACGATTGGCCGAGCGAGCCGAATCGCTCGGAATCTGTTCGTATCTGGTCGACGGCCCTGACGACATTACCACGGGCTGGTTTTCCGGAAACGAAACGGTTCTCATCACGGCAGGAGCCAGCGCTCCGGAATACGTCGTCAAAAGATGCGTCGACATTCTCCAAACCCGTTTTCAGGCAACCCTTGAAGAGAAGTATTTTTGCGAGGAGCGTATCCGGTTCAATCTGCCGAAAGAGTTATCCTCCATTGACGGGATTCGTGATTGATGATTCTTACGAATCGCGACAGGATCACCCGTCGTCGTGAGACGGCGGGTTTTTCGTTTTCCAAGCAGGACGAACGAGCGAAAACAACGTCAAAAGAATGATCGCTTCACCAAGAAAACTCGAGGGAAAAAGGGTCCAAAATCCGAAACCGGTCGCCAATCCCCAAAAATGAGAAAACCGTCGACAAATTTCGAATATTCGAGGAACTCGCATTACAACCAACAGCGTGACGATCGGAATCGCCCACAGCCAGACGCCGAACTGGAATCGCTCCATCAATCGATACGAATCAGGAGACGATGTAAACCGCAATTCTTTCAGCTGTCCTTCGGCAACGCCGAATTGATGGGAAGCGTGTCCTGTCAACGACTCACCCCAAAGAATCAGCGAATTCGTCGGCAACGGAAACGAACGCTCCGCCTCCCGACTTTGGCGTACCAATCCGAGCCGGTTCAACGTCTGCTCTTCCAAATAGAGCAAGGCGCCAAAGGAGTTTTTGGGGACGCCGATCGATTCGATAAAAGTCTTCAACGTTCGTTTTGAGGGATCGTGTGTTCCCAAAATCGAAACGGGTTCGTCGCCGTTCGAGATCTCGGCAAGTTCCTCCAGTTGAAACACGGTCAATTTTTTGACGCTCCACCATTCCTTGATCCAATGCGTGAACCAACGTTCCATTTCGGTCGTTTTGCCGGGATGCGGCGTCGGAATCGTCTCGAGAACCGCCAGAAGATTATTCAGCCGGGCGAGATTCAATCGAAGCTGCGCCGCCGTTGCCTCCGCTCCGGAAACCGGTCTCTGTTCGCCCAAAATATCAATTTTTTCACGGGGGTCGTTTTCCGCCAGTTCGCGTACGGCGGAAACCGACATCCGGGGCAAGCGATCATTGCTCGTTGCTTCGAAGGATACGGTCCAAAGCGTTTCCCGGACGTCGACGCCTTCCAAAAACGGCAGCGGAAACCCCCATTCCATTCGTTCCTCATCCAAACGCTTCAGCAGACCGACATCGGTTTTCGTGGAACCGAGCGGTAAAGTTCCACGAAAGATCACGAGAATTCGCTGTGGATAGTCGCTCGACCATAGATCGATTTTCCAACGCTGTTCGGGAAGTTTGGTTCCCTTCGACGCAACGCCGGCGCAGGTCAACTGAATCAAATCGAACCCCATCGGCAACCGCAGGACGAAACCGTCGTGTCCGCGACTTTGAATGTCGATCGTTACGGCTCCGTAAAGAACGCCGTTGTTTTTGACGAACAGGCCGACATCGTATAAAGAAACCAAGGGACGATTGCTCCGCGACGCGATCGATGCGGTAGCGTTTTCGCCGGTCGCCTTGAGAAACAGTCGGGGAACGACGTTCAAGGTTTCCTCCGCGTCGTTCTTGATACCGTCCTCGCTTTTTTTCTCGTCGCCCCATGGAAGATCGACTTCAGCGACCAATTGCCTCTCCATCGAAGCGTCGACGGGGGAAAGCGATTTCAAGTCCCAGACGATGGTTTCCCGTTTCGACTCCATCGGCAAGACGACGTATTGTCCGACATCGGAACGATCTTTTTTTTCCAGATCGACGAAAACGGTCGGAAACGAAATCGCGTTTCCGGTAAAGCTGAACGGCGTTCGAATGCGAAGGCGCTGTTTCCCAGTCAAGGGTTGCTTCGGTGAAAAAACCAGCTGCGAACGTCCCTTTTTTTGTTCCAGTTTCCACGGGATCGGCGGCTCAACGACCAAAGGGAGCCCGCAGCGGTCGTCCCAATGAAATTTTAACGTTTCCAGTTCTCCGTCCGTGATTTCCCAAGCGAAATCGAACATCATTTCCCAACCATCCGTCGTCGGCGAAGGAGATAGGATCGAGATCTGCTCTCCACGGACGATCGGTTCGTTCGGCAACACCGTCCAAGCCGGAAGACGTTTCGTCAAGGCAACGAATTTCATCGGATCCAAGATTTCCGACGATGTCTGGTCGCCAGATGATTTCCATGCGTCGAGAAACACGACGTCTCCAAAGCTCAAGGGCGTTTCCGGTTGGTGGTCCCTGCGTTGCCAACCGGGGAGCGTCTGTTTGCCGACGATCACCGATTTCGTCCGAAACAGATTCAACGATTGTTCTTCCAATCGAACATCTTCGAAAAGGAGTAATGGAATCCGGGTTTCACGCAATCGCTTTGTTTCCTTGGAGGTTGTCGACATCGGAAAACGTCCGAGAATCGTTATCGAATATTCTCCGAGCATCGCTCGTTTGAAGAACAGGGTATATTCCTTCATCTTCATGCCGTCGATCACGCGAGATTCATTCGATTCCTTCCATCGGACTTCCGCGAAATTGTTCTGAGCGTTCTTGAGTTCGATCGCCTCGAATTCGAATGATTCCGGAGCAAACAGGGTTTGCTGGAAGACCTCGGCGTTGGAGACGAGCTTTGCCGAGCCGATCAAGACGGCTTCCCCGTAGTTGAAGAGAACCGCGTGATCCAGTCTTAGAGACGGCAACGGTTTTTTCGCCCAAATCCGCAAGTTCCAGGAGGGATCCGTTTTTGTCAAGTCGTAAGTCTTTTGGGGGCGATCTTCCGTCGTCGCCGAACCGGTTGTCGTCGACGCTTTCGAGGTCTCCATAATTCCGGCCAAGGTCGTATCGAATCCGCCCGCCATTTCGGCGTCCGGAAGATTCGGAGGATCCAGTCCCATGGAAGAATCCGTCGAAACTGCGAGCAGCGACTTCGAAATTCGAGCTTGCAACGCTGAAATCTGCGGCAATCGAACGCAACCGATGCCGGAAAACTCTTTCAAGACGAACGCCGCCTCAATGGTTAATGTTCCGGAAACCGGCGTCTTTAAGATCAGCCGGGTAACTTCTCGTCGCGGCGCCGCCAGACCGTCCGAACCGACCGAGACGTCGACTTGTTCGATCGGCATTTCGGAGCAGTTGAACTGTCCCGAGAGTTGCCAACGAGGGTCGGTTTGCAACAAAATTTGTCGAACCTTGCCGTTGTCGATCCGATACCGGAAAACGGCCCGAAGATCCACGGCGTCGACCTGACCGGAACGAACTCTCATTTTGAACAATTGATCGACCTCGATCGAAACACGGTCGCCGCGGCTCGGTTCATCCATCCAGGAAAACGTCAATTTTTCGGAAGGACCAAGCTCCGCGAACAACGTCGACGAAACCGAAGAATGGGGCGTGATGGTTCCCAAACAGTCGGCAACCGTAATCGATGACGCTTCCGGCGGAACGTTCAATCGAAACGTCGTGTTCGGGACCTTCGGAATATCCATGGAAACCCGACGAATATCGTCACGAAAGATGAGCGGCGGCGTCAACGACAGCTCCAGAACGTGTTTTCCTTTTTCCTGGTTTTCGACGTTAAAGACGAGCGAGTTGTCGGCTCGCCAAGACGGTTGGATCGGCATCTGGTCCCATTTTCCACCGTCTGGCAGGAGCGGAAGATTCGGAAGCTGGATCGTCGTGTCTTCAGTACTCAATGTGATCTCAAATACGGCTTTCAAGCTGACGAGACCGAGATTCTGTGTCAACGGATCGTAGGAAAGCGCCCCTAAATATTCGGCCTTGTCGATTCTCCAAAGTTGCGGCGAACTCGGTTGCAGGATTTTCGATTTTTGCTCCAATTTTCGCAGGAATTCATCCGTCAACCAGACGCGGTCGCCGACGATTCGATCCCGATCGTCGATCGGAAAGAAAACCCGATAGGGTTCCGTTTCCTTCGCTGTTTCTTTCGCCGCCGTTTCGAGCAACGGTTCCCGTTTGATCGGTCCCTCAGAAGTTTCGGTGGACGATCGATCCGTCGTCGACGGCGAGTCGGCGAAAACCCATCCTTTGGCGAAAAAAAACAGTACCGTCAGGAACCCGCAAACGATCAGGATTCCTAAAGTCGAACGGTTGGGCCGCCCTCCATTTTTCGACGGAGAATCCTCGTCGACTTCAGGTTCGTTTTTTTTGTCGTTCGACGACGAATCGGAGAATCGATTCGACTCATCGCGTCCTTCGGTTCTTTCAGCGGATTCCGAGAAAAGAGCCGGATTGAGTTTGAACGACATTGTATTGCTCGGTGCAGTGAAAGGAGCGCAAACCGTACTCTCCTTGAGGGATGCCGAGGTTGGAACACGTTCTCGCAGCCGAATTCCCCGCTCCACGGAGACCCGTGTTCGAGTCAGAACGAAGCCGAGAGAAACCAACGTTCCGAGAAAAGCGCCGCCGGGAATTCCAATAAAACAGGGAGCGACCATTCTCGCGGCGATCTCGAAAACGAACAGCAACAGGAAAAGAAACGGAAGCGATCCGAACGGACGTCGCCAGGTCAAGGCGAGTACCGCGAGGAAAGCGATCCAATGATAGGCGACATAAGTCTGGCGATGGACGATATACAACGGCGTCACCGAGCCGCCTTGCGACATTTCGAAGGCGGTCCAATCCGGAGCGACCGAAGCCATGCGAATGATCTGCGACGAAATCGACCACGGCGAAATCGGCGACGGAGCTTCCTTGATCCATTGAGAGAGATCACTCCACTGCGGGGGACCGGTTTTGGGCGAAGGCGAAAGGTATTCTTCCAACCGTTGCGGCGTCACGGTCCGTTCCTGTAACGGTGTTGTCAAGAATCGGATACGGTTGCCGAGCAACTCGCTGTCCGGTTGACGATTGATCGCGGCGGAAAGAAACGAGGTGATATAAAACGTGTATTCGTATTCGCCGTTTCGATCTTTCCATGGACAGACCAGTAGAACGAGTCCGGCGTGATCGAACGCGTCGACGCCGCGCCTTTCGGCGTCGGCGGACGTCGAACGAAAAACGGGCGTCGCCGGACGAACATCAAGCGCCGCGACGGCTTGTCGATCGATATTGATCTTCGCTCGAATCGGACCTTTACCGCCGCGACGGAGAGTTCGAGATTCCCCATCCGATTCCTCGGTCAACCATTCGGCGAGAAGACGTTCGTCGTTCAACACCGAGCCCCATGTCGGAGTTTCCGAACTCGAAGCGGAAACATCGGAACGAGTCTCCGATACGGAAGAAATTTCTCGGACCGCGGAAACACCGGAAATTTTTGTTTCGCTTTCTTTCGTTGCCTGACCGATCCATTGGAAAAAGATTCGGGCCGCCGCGGCGGCCTGCTGCCGTCGCTGATCCTTTGTCAACAAGGTTTCCCAATCGCTCCGGGAAAAGGGATGAAATCGATTTTCGGTGAAAAGCCGATTGATCGTCTTGGGTGTAAAGGACAAGTCCGAAGTCTCCCTGCTCTTTTTCGGACAAACGTCGAAATCCGGCGGGAACCATGACGTCCAACTCATGGAGAGAACGGGAACATCGACCTTGGGATATCGGGGATACAGTTTTCGCTGTCGGGGCAACGGGGCGTCCCGGAAGGAATACTCCAACGATACCGAAACAAATCTCTTGCCTTCCGGCAACGCGATGCCGATACTCTTTGACGTGCCGGCTTCCGGTATCCAAGCAACCCCGACGTCGTCGACCCAGACGGCAAGAACGTCTTCGTTCCGAACGCCTCCGGGAAGCGTAACTCGCAGAACGTCTTTACCCCGATTCTCGACAAGAAACAAGGCGGTATTTCGTACAATTCCTTCCGCTTCGAACTGCGAGTCGAGTCGAAGCGACCAAATCCACGCCGACGCCGGGACGTCCTGAGGGTTTCTGGACGCGATGAACAACGGCGGATCCGCCGACTGGAGAACTTCTTCACGCGGATCGTACCGAAACGCCGCCCGAACCGTTTGGTAACGATTCCAGGACGACGCGGCAATCGGGATCGACGTCAAACGATGGTTGATCAATTGATAAAAATATTCCCGGGGCGACTGGACGAAAATCTCCGCTTTTTGATTCGCGGTTTGAGGAAAAAAAGCCAAGGGAACCGGAACCGATTGCGTCAGAGGAATCGTCGTTTCGGCTCGAACTTCGAACGCCTGTGATTGCGGTACGGCCAAACGAAGCTCCCACGTTTCGCCTCGCTTCAATTCCTCCGGCACATTCCGCGAGCCGAAAGATGAAAGCAACTCAACGACTTCCGTCTCGGAAAGGCGTCGCGTCTGGAGCGGATTCAATTGCTCGTTGTCGGCGCTCCAATTCCACGGTTTGTGTTGATGGGGCGTCAGATGAACGAAAATCCGATCGACGGACGAGTCGGTGGGAAGGCAACGAAACCGAAATGAAACAACCATTTCGTGTTCTTTGAGAAGAAGCGTTTCCAGAATTTCCGCGGAATAGTTCGGTCGAAGCGGTTCCAAACTGAAACGCAGATCACGGGTTTGCATGTCAAGCGGGAAAACGGTTCCGAGCGGCGTCTCCGCGAAACGGACGCGAATCCGTGAATCAAGCGAGTCGCGAACCTCGTAAGAATTGGAAACCGTCGACGCGAATTTGAATTGATACGACGAATCGGAATTCAGGGCGATGAAATGCCGTTCCCCCATTTTCCGTTCCCGGGACAGAGGAACGAGATTCGTCAACGCGAAATCCCGTTGGGACGAAGGCGGATAGTATCGACCGCTGATTTGGAGGCGGATGCCTTCTTTCGGACGAAGAGGACGCTTCAAAAGAATTGTCAGGATCTTGTCTTTCGACAGCGTCGCGGAATCACGATGATCCGTTGCGCGAAGAGCGGAAAATTCGGCGTCCTTTTCGTCGAGAATATCCCAGGACCGGATGTCGTCTCCTTGAAGGCTTTTTACCGAATCGACGGTCCAACGCGGCGAGATCGGAAACTCCAACGTGTATCGATCGCCTTCCGCCAGGGAAACGTCGAGCGTCTGATTTCCCTTGACTTCGTTGCCGCCCCAAAAAATTTGTGTTGCGCTGTCGATGACGACGTCTGGAGAAAAATACGCCACGTCGATCGCGAGCTTCGAATCCGCGTCGAAGTATTGAAAGGCGAAAACGTCCCATTCCGTCGGATCCGCCGCGGGACGCGGCGTCACCTGAATTGCTCGCGTCGGCAGGAGTTTGTTCGCCAGCAATGGACGCTGCACGGCAACGACGCCGCGAGATTCCTGCCAGAAAATGTTGGACGACAGAACACGGATTCGGGGAAGGTCCCAAAGGCGGTTCGTCGGATACGGAGCTTGGGCGTTGATGGAGAGCTCGCGTTGATCGTTTCGTTCAACATCGGACAGATTGACGAAAATCCGAGCCTCGGAACTCTCGTCGTCCGGATAAATAACCGTCCAAGGAACCGGCTGATCCCCGTATTTGACCTCGGTCGGTTGGAGCGGCGACTCCAATCCGATCGTCAAATCGTTGACCAACGGGTCCGCTTTGTCGAACAACACCTTGGTGGTCGTCGTCATCCCCTGCGGCGAAATGCGGTAGACGACCTGTTGGTGGGCGGCGGTTTTTCGTGAGGTTCCCGTCCGCTCGTCAAATGAAAGAGTAATCGTCGTTCGGGAGTTTCCTCCCAAAAGAATTCTCCAACGTTTGAAGTTCGGCGTTCGCTCCGTTTCTTCTTCCAAAATGATTCCGACCGGCGACGAGGGAACAATCGACGGCGGTAAATCGAGCAGAATCTCCATGCTGACGCAACGGGGGAGCTGAAAATCGAAAAGGAGCTGGCCCTGCGTGTCGACGGGACTTCGGAGCGACCATTGAAATCGAACGCGTTTTTTGGCCGCCTGCAGAAATTTCGTTTCGGGAACGACCAAACAGGTTTCGCCCGATGAGGTCAGAGAAATCGCGGCTTCGGTTCCGTCCTCCAGTTTCGGAGAGGAGATCCAAAGTCCCAACGGCGAAAGCGGAAAACGACGTTCCTCCGACGTCGATGTTTCCTCGGTCTCACGGATGTCGCGAAAATCGAAGAATCCTTGTCCGTCAACCAGTTGACGTCCCTCCAGACGGGCTTTCAACACGATCCGTGATAGAACTCCGTCGTCCGGCGACTCGGAATAATGTTCGAGTCGGGAAACCCAATCCTCGAATAGTTTTCGGTTATAGGGAAAGAATTTTCCTTCGCCGAAAGGCCAATCGCTGAAACGATCGGCCGGCGCCAGCCAACGACGATAGATCAAGGGCGCCTCGGTTTCCGGCACCGCCTGCGCCGCCTCGACGTTCGTCCCAAGGACCGCGAGCCAAATCATCGTCCAAACGAAGGACTGGCAAAGGAACGATGGACGGACCATGAAACCCGACGATGGAAATTATTGTTTCGAATCCGGAGCGTCTTTCTTCGAATCGGATTCGTCGACGATCACGGAATAAACTTCGGACGGTGGAGCAACGCTCTCGGCGGCGACCGGCGTCCAAGGAGACTGCCGTGTCGGAGTACGCCATTGGTCGCCGCGATTGAGAATTCGATAGAAATAACTCGCGCCGAGAGCGAGAAACACGCCAAGCGATGAAGCCTGCAACGCAAGGAGAACCGGAGCCGGACGATAAAAAATCGTTGCCAACAGGGCGATCGCGATTCCGAACAGCGAACCGGCGTATCGGCAACGTGGAAAATAGATCAACATCAATCCGACGAGCAGGGAAAGTCCGCTGGAAAGCAAGACGATCCAGGAGCGGTTCAAGACATAAAACGAAGTACTCGGCGACGGGTGGATGCTGCCGAAAAGGTATTGGCTGGATTCGGTTGGCGGAGCGTTCGACGGATCGTCGGGAAATCCGATGGAATCCATGCGAAACGTCGGTGTTCGCCCCCAAAAAAGACCGTTCCATTTCCAAGTATACTCCGGCGTCCAATTCGATGGAACGTTGATTAAATGTCGGTAGGGCGGAAGAATCAGTTGCCAATAAACACATCGAACGACCGTTCCCTGATCGAAATGAGGGAGTTCCATCTGAACGAGTCCGTGCGGCAAATCTTCGGAAAATTGATACCAGATATCCAAGAGAAGAGGACGAAATTGTTGGTCGCGTGTCAAGGGAACGATCAATTCCCCTTTGGGGGAAGGACGGACGGAAATCGGTTTACCGTCCAACAGGATACGGATCCCCTTGGCGGCGAAAACCGGCAACCAAAGCGTTACCGATTCGCGATCGCTCGTCAAAAGATAAAGGCCTCGATCCATTCGAACATTGTCCGTCAGCCAAGTTTGCAGCCAAGCCTTTTCGATGACGGTCGTTCCGAGCGTTTCGCGTTCTTCGACAGAAACCAACAGCGAAATCTTATCCTGCACCGTCGGCGAGGAAAAGCCGACGAATCGATAGGGCTGTCGGGAGGCGGTGTCGCCGTGGAGAGGAACATCGACCGATTTCCAAAGTCCGTCGCCGTCGCCGTGCAACTCGACGTGAAAACCGCTCGGAACGGCAACCTGAACGTCGAATCCCGAAACGTCGGCCTCGACGGGACGAACGAACGGAACGGGAGACGCCGTCGTGATATTCCTCTCGACGAGGATCGGAGGAATCGAGTATCGAACGGTCAACGGAATTTTGTCGATCCTCGCTTCAGGCAGGGAAATACGTTTTTTGACCCATTTTTCCGCCGATTCTTCGTCGGCGTTCAGGGGAACGTCGCGAGCTTCAAGGATTTTCTCGCCGAGCGAAACGCTCCAACGACCGGTTTCGTCGACGGATTTCGGAATGAGCAGAACGAGTTTGTCGACCGGTTCGTAGGCAACTGTATAGTTAAGATTCGTGGTAACCTGATTTTCGGGTTCGAGGAGCTTGACATGATGCTGCACCGAGACGGAAATCGCCTGTCGATGATACAGGAGGTCGGCGACGAAAACGGGAAACGACGATTCCGTTTGGTAAACAAGCGGATCCTGCTGACGCGGAGGAATATCGATTCGAATCGGCAACGTTCGCCGACTTTTTCTCGCCAGACCGATCGTCCGTTGAGGAGTGGTTGTCTCGGAAGGCGTTTCCGACGACGATTTTTCCGGCTCGACGACCGGAGAAACCGTTTCCGTGTCGACGGGAATCAGTTCGACGTTGTCGTCCGGAAGGATGACGACGGACGCCGGTTCGATCCATCCGTCTTGCGTCACGGGACTCGGCAAACGGACCGTCAAGCGTTGTTTTGCCTTTTCATCGGGCGAAATCGGTTGGAACGCCTTCAATTCGATTTCGAAGGATCCGTCGAATGGAGCGCGGAGCGGGATCGTCAACAGATTGCTGACGCTGTCCTTGACGACGCCGTTGAGGTCGACGATGTTGTCCGGTCCGATGTCGATCCAGCGCCAATCCGGGAACGCGAGTTGGAGCTTGTCCGTCTTCGACCCGTGAATCACGAAGGAAAACTTCGCCGTGAGGATGAGCTGTCCCTTGTTGACCTGAACCTGATATTCCGGCTTGACGTTGATTCGCGTTTGCGGCAACACGATCTGGGCTCGCAGCAAAAACGGTTGCAGGAAAAATTCGAATCGGGCGTCGATTCCCTCTTGAACGGGCGCCGTGGGGAGGTCGACACGTCGCAGTCCGCGAACCGGTTTCCAGTTCGGTCGCATCTCGTCGGGAATTCCGACGGAAAGAAATCCGGTCTGTCGCTCCGCTCCAAGAATTTCGAAACCGCCGATATCGCGAAGGGCGCCCGGTTTTTCGGAACTGTTCGACTGAACGGCTCGAAGCCGAACGACTTGCGAATTGGTTTTGTGCGAAAACAAAACTTCGTAAACAGGCGAATCGGGACGTGGAATATTGTCTCGACCGGTTTTGAGCGAGGCTTTCTCTTCCATGGAAAGTTCACGCAGCGAATAATCGCCGCTGGGAGCCAGGGAATCCGCCCCTTCACGATCCAGGACGGCGTCTTGAGGCAGTCGGACCAGGATTCGATCGAAGCCGGTCGGACTGCTGACCGGAAGAACGGCGTCGTAGAACGTCGCTTTGTTTTCCAGTCGGGCGATGATTGTCGCATCTTGGACGTTGAGGACCGGTCGATCCTCGAAGCGATCGGATTTCTTCTTTCTCCACGAAATGTCGAAGTTCGATTTGAGTCCTCGAACGGTAAAAAGGGTCGTTTTGCCGTCGTTCGGCTCGAAGGTGTCGAGCAGCGCCCCTTGAGAAACAGCGGCCGCTGCGCCAACCATGGGAACGGAAAGCTGGAACAACGAACTGACGCCCTTCGGAAAAGAAATCGAGAGTCGATAATCGTCTTCGCCCAGTTTGGTCAACGGAAACCAGAGGGTCAACATCAATTCATGTCGCTGCTCCGTCGCGGTTTCCTTGGAACGTTTTTTTTCCTGTCCGAGAGGAGCCGGTTTCGGCTCGCTGGGTTTCTCGTCGATGGAAGGGAGGAGATGCTCCGGAAGGTCCTCGACGATTTTCACGGGGTCGGGAGATTGTTCCCCTCCCTTCTTAACGCTGTTTCGATGCCGGATCAGGGCGACGTATTGTCCGTCCTGAGGATTGACGATCAAGTCGAAAACTCCGGGACCGGTGTATCGGTATGGTAAGGGCGATTCTTTACCGTTCTTGCGGGAGACGTCCTCATCCGGTGAAGAGGGAAAGACGCCTTCTTTCAGTCCCAAAGGAATTCGGACCGTCTGATCGTTGGGTGTGGTAATCACAAAACGAACGACGGTTTCGACACAGTTTCCGACAATGTTTCCCTTGGCGGTGATCTGATGGATCGTGAAGGCGGGAATTGGTTCCCGTTGATTTCTCAAAAGAAAGGAATTGAATTCATCGAGTTCCTCCAGCGGCCAATTGCCGGCTAACACGAGAACTTTTTTTCCTGTCGCTTCGTCGAACAGGACGATGGTATCGAGCGGTGTTCGCTGTACCGGTGCCGCAGAGCGACCGGACGCCGCCTCCCCGCCGGTCACTGGAATTCCATTCGATGAAGTCGCCGAGGATTCCTGGCCCTGTCCAGGGGCAACCTGTCCGTTGACGTTGTCCGAAAGGAGACAAACGCTGAACAGGGTTCCCAGCAGAACGGCGCGAAGAAGAAAGACCCGTGCGAAAAGCTGCATGAAAATACAAAAACAAGGCAAAATTTGCGGCAAAAGCAGACCTTGTTTATTCTAATCGAAAGACCGAGGCCGTTGAAGCAGGAAAAGAAGGGAAAATTTTCCGAAGATTCCATCCGGAATGGGAGATTTACCGCTCCTGAGCCGCATCGCGATTGAACGACTTACGTCGATCAATCTATTTTTTCCGCCAAAGCCGGTTCTCGGCGAGACCGAGTTCGGTTTGGGCGGCGGCGATTGCCGCTTTGAATCGTTTGGCGTCTTCCGGATAACCGGCAGTCGGTTTCAGATCGGGAACGCGAGAACGCCAAAAGACGTTGAACGAGAGCATGGAAAGTTCTCGAAGATATTTCGAGAACATCGACGCCAAGGCGACGGGAAGTTGCGACTCGCCCTTCGATTGGAATCGAAACTCTTGATCGGCCGATCGGTAAACGCTCAGGGGACGGCTTTCCTCGACGACCTGAAAGAAATCGTCGGAAAAAAACTGATTCAAAACGTCGAGATACCGGTTGCGTCCCCCATGTTTATCGCAAAGGACAAGAATCTTCTCCCCATTGAGCCGGTACTCCGGCGCAACCGACTCCAAGACTTCGCCGATCAGCCCCAGCGTCGCCTCGGAAAGCAGGGTTCCCTTCGAGTCGCAGGCGTCCAACCGCCGATTGAACGCCTCGGCGCCGACGACAAGGCTCTGAATACGAAGCAGCCGAATATCAAAGGAATCAAGCGTCGTCCGAAAGATTTCAGCGAGATCCTCCAATTCCCGCCGATCGAGATCTGAAACGGGAGCGTGAAAGAAGCCGTCTTGCCAACAGGGATCGTCGGAACTCATTTCGACGGAAATTTTCGTCTTGTCAGCCGAAAAAAAGGCGATCCAGACTCCGAGTTCCAACGCCGCCAAGGAACCGCCGCCGTGATAGAGTTTTTTCGAGTCGGCGATGTCGATTCCCTGTTTCTTCAACACCTCGCCAAGCTCGGACAGGTCGGCGTCCGGCACGGACCAGACGCTTGCCGAAACGACAAGCGGTCCGAGATTGGGACCGTAACCGGCTTCATCGGTTCCGAAGAGGAGCATGGTGAAAGGGTGAAAGGGTGAAAGGGTGAAAGGGTGAAAGGGAAAAGTAGTTGTTTCAACTACTCTCCACCCTCTCACTCTTTCACTTTTTCACCCTTTCTTGTTATTGGACGATTTTTTCCGCAAGTTCAACCGGTTTTTTGGTTCGTGTTCGGCGACGGCGTTTGGCTTCGACCCATTCCTGAGTCATCTGTTCGAAAACCTCCGGTGATTCGTATCGAATGACGCCGCCGGTTTCCGGCATCGGTCCGATCAGCCCCTTGAAGACCGGTCGGCCTCGCAAACTCATATCGGAACTGCAATCATCGACGCCGATCTGGATATGTCGTTTGAGGATTTCTTCCTCCGTCATGTAATCCCGAATTCGATATTCTCCCTCCGGCCCGCGCGTAACGACTCGATAAATATGTCGCTTCATTGGAAATCTCCTTCGTATCGAGTTTTCGCGGCCTCCTTTCCTGTGCTAAAGACGAAAATCCCATCGTCTTGTCGGTGATTCGTTCCGGGAACACCGGAACAAAGCTTAAAGAAGCAATCGACGTTCCGGCGTTCCCACGCGAAGAATACTTCGACAGGCGGAGCAGTCGGCAGAACACGAAGAAACGTATCCGCCTGCTCTTTCGGTATTTTGCGAGTTCCGATATAATCAGAATTTTGCGGCCGCGCCCCGAGCCGTGTTCGCCCCATGCCCGAACCGAGCCGAGACCTGCGGTCACGGCATTTGAAAATTTCGATTGAACCATGTCCCGAAAAAAGAATATTCCGTCAACAGAGTCGTCGAAACCGGCGTCGCCAACCGAAAAATCCGAGCCGATGGGAACCGTTCGTTCGATCCGCGAGGTGCTTGAATCCTTGGCGATCGCTTTGGTTCTGGCGTTCATGTTCAAGGCGTTTGCAGCGGAAGCCTACGTGATTCCGACCGGCTCCATGGCAACGACCTTGATGGGGCGGCATAAAGACGTCGATTGCGAGCGCTGCGGCTTTCCTTTCCAGATCAGCGCCAGCGAGGAGTCCAACGACAGCGCCGAACAGCCGGTCGATCGTAATTCTCTGCCGACGATTCTTGCCGGAACTTGCCCGCAGTGTCGCTTCACGATGTTCGTCGGTCCCGACAATCCGGAGAAGAAAACGTTTCTTTCATTCAACGGCGATCGGATTTTCGTCAACAAATGCTGCTTCAATTTTCGGAAACCGACCCGTTGGAACGTGACGGTGTTCCGTTATCCCGGTCGGCCGCAGGTCAACTACATCAAACGGCTCGTCGGCGAAGAAAACGAAACACTTCAAGTTCATAACGGCGACGTTTTCGTGAAAAAGAACGGAGAAACCGAATTCACGATCCAGCGCAAACCGCTGGCCGCTCTTCAGGCAATGCTTCGTCCTGTCGACGACAACGACTACGTGCAGCCGAATCTTCACAGCATCGGCTGGCCGACCCGTTGGTTTTCCGAGGAAAAGTCGCCATGGACCGTTTCCGAGAATATGAAGACCTTCCGTTCGCCGAAACCTGACGAGAAAACGACGTGGTTGACGTTTCGAAACATCGTTCCCTCCTCGGCAGACTGGTTCTATCTTTCGCAAGGTAAAATGCCGCCGTCCGGTGTCGTCAACAATCCGCAATTAATCACCGATTTCGTCGGATATAATTCCGGAATCGACAGTCGGTTTCGTCGTGATTGCATCGTTCCTCGTGAAATCCAAACGGAAAAGGGAGTTCGCAAAGACGTGTTCTGCGTCAGATCTCCCGAGAGCATGGGAAAAAATTGGGTCGGCGACCTCGCCGTCTCTTCTTCGATCGGCGTCGAGGGAACCGCTGGAACGATTCTCTTCAAGCTCGTCAAAGGCGGAATTGAGTTTCTCTGTTCGATTAATATCGTCGACGGCAAGGCGACCCTTTCGATTCCCGGAGTCGAAGAGTTTCAACCGGCAACCGCCGCGACGCCGATCCGGTCCGGAAAGACGTTCGATGTCTTTTTCTCCAATATCGATGAAGAGCTGCGATTGGTCGTCGACTCGAAGGAAATCGATTTCGGCGGCGCCGGTCGATATGACAAATTGGCCGATCGACTTATCGGACCGTTGGCGAGGAATCGGCAACCGAGCGAACTGGATTTGACACCGGCCGCCTTGGGAATTCAAGGAGCCGTCGTCGAAGTCCGTCATCTGAAAGTATTACGGGATCTCTACTATATTGCCTGCAACGAATACTCCGGCGACACGCATTGCGACCTTCTGTTTTCGCCGTTTCATGGCGAGAGTCCCTTGACGGAAAACGCGGTCAATCGAATTTTGTCGACGCCGGCCTACTGGAAAAACTTTGGCAAAACGCGAACCGCCGAATTCAAACTTGAGAAGGGACAGTATTTGATGTTCGGCGACAACAGCGACCGGAGCAAGGACAGTCGACTTTGGACGAGTGACGGTATTCCGGCGTACGTCGCCAGCGATTTTTTGATCGGTGAAGCCGTCTTCGTCTATTGGCCCCACGGGTTGCGAATCCCCGGAACCCGGATCGCGTTGATCCCCAATTTCACCAAGATGAGATTTATTCATTAAGGCTTTCGCCAGAAAGTTTCATACCAAAAAAGGAGAGGTGAGAGGGTGAAAGAGTGAGAGGGTGGGAGAGATGTAACTGATTGATAAAACGTATCTTGCATTTTCCCTTTCACTCTCTCACCCTTTCACTCTTTCACT
>JAVBQW010000122.1:0-4597 GCA_031548665.1 Thermoguttaceae bacterium | reverse complement strand
AATCAATACGGCGCCGGAACTCGGGGGTTGAAGCGGCAAGAAACGAGCAATTTGCTCCCGTTTTCAGTAAACACGATCAACCGGACGCTGTTATTTTGGGCAAAACAAACAGAAAATGCGGTTTTTGTGAAAGTTTCCGGTTTTCTGAATCATTCTGGCATCATTCTCCCGAACCGCCGAAAAAGATTAAACGGACATTGATTCTAAATCCCAATCCTCGGTTTTCGACCCCCAATTCCCAAATTTCGGCATTCTCATGAGCAATCCGGCGCTTCGGCTTTTGGAACTGGACGAACGGCACAACGAACTTCTTGATCGTTTGACGGAGTTGGATCGACAGGTCGTCGTGGTTCTTGAGGAGTGGACTCGATCCAAGGAAATCGAACGAGCCGAAGAAAAAAAGCCTAACGAAGATCACTTGATTTCCGCCGCCTGATAAACCTGATGGAGGGAAACTCTTCGGTAATTTCCAGAAAAGTCGTGAACGTCCACGACTTTTTCTCTTTTCTTGCGGAAAATATTTTTTCTTCTTGAAAAAAATTTGCTTCCGAGTTAGAATGACGTTCAGTTCGATGAAGTCGATTCTTCCGTAGTTATTATTTTCGTCTTGTTCTGTTGTTGGTTATCAACAACTTCATCCTCAAACGTTAGAAGGAAAATACAATGAAAGTGAAGACATTTCGTGGTTTCACGTTGGTCGAACTCCTGGTCGTGATCGCGATCATCGGAGTTTTGATTGCGTTGTTGCTGCCGGCCGTTCAAGCGGCTCGTGAAGCGGCTCGACGGACGCAATGCTCCAACAACTTCAAGCAGATTGCGTTGGCCGTCCATAATTTCCATGATAATTACATGGCGTTGCCGCCGCTTGCAATCGGTCCCGGCAGAGCAAGTCTCTTCGTGCATCTTTTGCCGTACTGCGAACAGCAAGCCTTGTACGACATGCTGGTCATCGGTCCGGCGGGGTCCGTGACAACTCGCGGGTTGGGACGGAGCATGAACAGCACCGCCGCCAATGCGGGCGTTGGTCGATCGCAAGGAATGTGGGCCGTGATGAGCGATCAGGAACGTAATCAATCCGGTTCGCTTCCGTTCATGAAATGTCCGTCCCGCCGAACGGGAACACAGGTTCGGCTGGAACAAGACGCCGCCGGCGGACCGCTCAGCGACTACTGCACGATCGTCCGCTATCGCGACAATAACGGTGATTGCTTCTTAACAAGCGGTGTGACGGGATTTTACACGTTCTTTTATCAGTTCGACGAAAACCAACACGGACCGTTCCGGGTCGCCCAATACACGACGCCGGCGTCGATCACCACGAATGAGGATGAGTATTACAAAGGTTGGGACATGAAAAAGAGTCCGCAAATGTCGCTTTGGGCCGACGGAACGAGTAATCAGTTCATTTTCTCCGAAAAACACATTCCGACGAACAAAATCAACGAAAACGATCTGTCGACAACCGGAAACTGGGACGGCAGTTGGATGTTCACCTCGCTTGAAAATCCCAACCAGGTCGCGAGACTTCTTAACTGCAACGTCGACGCCAACGGCACCGCCAAGACAGCCGCAACCCCGTCGGCGACTTCGCAGCCGGAGGCCGTCCGTCCGGTCGGTCGGATTGCGCAAGGAAACGAAAGCTGGAACGAAGGATTGGGAACCACGGAGTACAATAGCTCGCCGATCGGTCATAATTGGCGTTTGGGCAGCTATCACCCGGTCGTCCTGCATTTCGCGCTCGGTGACGCCTCCGTACGAACCGTTAGTCTGACGACCGATTCGACCGTGTTGGCCCTGTTTGCCGACGTCGATGACGGCAACGGCGTGCGACTGCCGTAGTCGTTTCGTATTTCGTTGTCAGTCGTCCCACTTCACGGGACCTTCGGGATAAACGCCGGCGCGATCTTGGTATCGCGGCGGCGTTTGTCGTTTGCGTTTTAGTCGCAAGACCATCGTCGTTAGCCGCGTCGGCCCCCGACGCGCTGGAGGCAAAGTCGAGGAACACGATGAATCCATCACGTAGAATCCTGATCGTCGGCGGCGTCGCCGGCGGCGCTTCGGCAGCGGCAAGACTTCGTCGGCTCGACGAACACGCGGAGATCGTCCTGTTCGAACGCGGCGAACATATTTCGTACGCCAACTGCGGATTGCCGTACTACATCGGCGGCGAAATCACCGAAAAGGCGGCTCTCTCGTTGCAAACTCCGGAGGCGTTTCGGAAACGATACCGGATCGACGTCCGCGTCGGACACGAAGTCGTCAGCATTTTCACAGGGTCGAAAACCGTTCTCGTTCGTAACGTCCAAACCGGCGAAACGTTGTCGGAGCGATACGATAAATTGATTCTTTCGCCCGGCGCGGAGCCGATCCGTCCCGTCGGTTTTAACTCCGAAAGAATATTTACGTTGCGCAACATTCCGGACACGTTCCGGATCCGCGATTTCATCGACGCAACGAAACCGAACACCGCCGTGGTCGTCGGCGGCGGATATATCGGTCTCGAAAGGGCGGAAAACCTGCAACGGCTCGGCATCGAGACGACGATCGTCCAGCGATCCGATCACGTTTTGCCGCCGCTGGATTTCGACATGGCGTGCGACGTTCATCGACATCTCGAAAGCCAAGGCGTCCGACTCCTTTTGAACAACGAGGTTCGCCGCGTTACGGAAAAAGACGGAACGCTGAACGTTTCCCTGAAAAACGGCGAACTGACCGCCGACATGATGATCCTCTCCGTCGGCGTCCAACCGGACAGCAAGCTCGCCAAGGACGCCGGACTGACGGTCGACGAACGCGGCTGTATTGTCGTCTCAAAAAACATGCAAACCTCGGATCCGGACGTCTACGCCGTCGGCGACGCGGTCGCAATCGTCGATTTCGTCACGAAACGAAAAGGATTTATTCCGCTGGCCGGTCCCGCGAACAAGCAGGGACGCGTCGCCGCGGATCATCTTTGCGGCATCGACTCGACGTACACGGGAACGCAAGGTTCCGCGATCCTGCGCGTCTTCGACATGACGGTCGCGACGACGGGCGTCAACGAACAGGCGGCGAAAGCGGCGGGAATCGATTACGAAAAATCGTTTACCTGGTCGACGAGCCACGCCGGATATTATCCCGGAGCGACGAACCTTTCGATCAAGATTCTTTTCGAAAAACCGAGCGGAAAAATTCTCGGTGCGCAAATTGTCGGATTCGACGGCGTCGACAAACGTTGCGACGTGCTGGCGACCGCGATCCGGGGCGGCATGACGGTATTCGATTTGGCGAAACTCGAATTGTGTTACGCGCCGCCGTATTCCTCGGCGAAAGATCCCGTCAACATGGCCGGTTTCGCCGCCGAAAACATTTTAACCGGCAAGGTCGGCGTCTTTCACTGGCACGACGTCGACACGTTGAAGAAAGACGACGGCAACGTGTTCGTCGACGTTCGTACGAAAATAGAATTCGACAACGGGCACATCGACGGGTTCGTCAACATTCCGCTGGATGATTTGCGTGGCCGACTTGGAGAACTCGACACGTCGAAACGAATTTTCGTGACTTGCCAAATCGGTGTTCGCGGTTACGCTGCCGCGAGGATCCTGTCGCAGCACGGCTTCGACGTTCGCAATCTGAGCGGCGGATACCGGCTCCATCATTCGATTTTCGGTCCGAAAACACCGGCTCGATCGAAATCTTTTCCGAAACCCGTTTCCGTGACCGATTCGACAAATACCGAAACAAAAACGGTCAAGGTCGACGCCTGCGGGCTGCAATGTCCGGGTCCGATCATGAAACTCGCCGCCGCGGTGAACGGAGCGAACAGCGGCGACATCGTCGAGATTTCGACGACGGATCCCGCGTTTGCCAGCGACATCGAAGGGTTTTGCCGCCGAACGGGAAACGTGCTGATCGAGACGACGTCGCAACGGGGAACGACCGTCGCGAAAATCCGCAAAGGAACGATTTCCGGCGCAACGGAAACGCCGCCGACCGGATCGTCGGAAACTCACGGAAAAAATTTCATCGTGTTTTCCGGCGATCTCGACAAGGCAATCGCGGCGTTCATCATGGCGAACGCCTCGGCGGCTTTAGGACGCAAAACGAGCATCTTTTTCACGTTTTGGGGGTTGAACATCCTGCGGAAACCGGACGGCGGTCCCGTGGAAAAAGATTTTCTTGGAAAAA
Source organism: Thermoguttaceae bacterium (assembly GCA_031548665.1). Lineage (GTDB taxonomy): Bacteria > Planctomycetota > Planctomycetia > Pirellulales > Thermoguttaceae > WRKP01. The sequence continues at coordinate 427 of JAVBQW010000122.1, read as the reverse complement.
TGTTCGGCTGGATGATGCCAAAAGGCTCGACCCGGTTGCCGCTGTCCAAAATGAATTGGGGCGGCCTCGGCGCGACGATGATCCGTATGATTATGAAGCGGAAAAATATCGCGTCGCTGGAAGAACTGATCGAATCGGCGAAATCCCACGGCGTCGAACTGGTCGCCTGTTCGATGAGCATGGACGTGATGGGAATCAAACAGGAAGAACTGATCGACGGCGTGAAAATCGGCGGCGCCGCCGCAATGCTCGCCCACGCCGAAGAATCCGATATGTCGCTGTTTATCTAGTACAAAGTTAAGAAAATAATGTTCGCGGTGTGATAACAGCCGGAATGGAGGCGTACTCGCCGTAATGACGGTTTTCGCCGTCAATCCGGCGGAGTACCGCCTCCTTTCCGGCTGCTATTCGACGAATATCAATTCGT
>JAVBQW010000136.1:0-22060 GCA_031548665.1 Thermoguttaceae bacterium | reverse complement strand
GCCCAATACAACTCCGCCGCTCCGGTTTCTATGCGCTCCCCCGCAACCCCCCACCCGGCTCCCACCGGCGCGCGGCTCTGATCGACCAAATCATTTCCAGCGTCGGTGGATCCACCAATATTGTTCGGGATGTTCGCGGATTCCTTCTTCGAGTTTCTTCGTGTACCATTGCGTCGCGTCCTTGACGTTGCGAATCTCCGGCGGCAGCGCCAGCGGATCGAGAATATCCGTGACGTGCATCTCGAATTGAAGCGGCTCGCCGTTGCGACGTAGCGAATAGCAGACGACAAGCGGAGCGTTGTATTGCAAGCTCAACAAACCGATCGCCTTGAATGTCGAGGCCGGTTTGCCGAAGAAGTCGACTTTGCAGCCCTTCGGACCGGCGGACTGGTCGGCGAGAAACGCCATGACGCCGCGATCCTCCAGAACCCGGATGATGTCGGCGGAACCGCCGTTCTTCGAGATCAGGAATTGGCCCGTCGACTCTCGAAACCGTTTGATAAAGCGATTCAAATAGGGATTGTCCAGCGTTCGGGCGACGGAATTCGTCGGATACGTCAGTACGCCGAGCGAGAAGCCGCCGATCTCGAAATTGCCGAAATGTCCCGTCACCAAAATGACCGGACGATCCTGATGCAGCAGCCGCATCAACGGAATCACTCCGGTCAGGCGAATATGTTCCGGCCAATTCGAGTCCCGGATTTTCCGCGGCGCCCAAGCGATTTCCATGCCCATGAGGAGAATGTGCTCCCACATTTTCAGGACCAGCCGATGTCGTTCTCGTGGGGTCGAGTTTGGAAACGCCGTCAGCAGGTTTTCCTCCAACAGGCGTTTGCGGATCGGGATCACGTCGGTAAAAAGACGGGCCAAGGCCCGCGCCCAACGTTTTCCCATCGCGGGACTGATCGATTGAACGATGCAGAAAAGGATCCGCACAAACAGGTAAACCAGGTAATCGGTGAAGCTTTTCATGGTGGAAAAATACCGAATTCCGGATTTTGCCGCAAGATCGGAACAACCGATACAAGGCGAACTCCGGCGATTTGCATGATCAAGCGAAAAGCGATTCTTCGATACGGAATGATAGGAAGCCTTGAAAAGCGCAAACAAGAGCCGGGACCTGTGGTCCCGGTTTCCCGAATTAGGACGATCCGGTAAGGAGACAGAACAATGGCTGGAATTAGTGGAACGACTTATGGCTCGACGTGCTTAACCTGCGGGCGAACGACGAGTACGATGAATCGAATCGCGACGAGTTATTCCGATATGCCGGGGCGGAACAGCGACGGAAGCACGGCAACGCGATCGACCGGTTCAAGCGACTCGTTTTACTGCGCGAGTTGCGCCTCGAAAACGGGCTCCACCACGTCAAGTCGAACGACGTCGACGCAAAGCAGCGGAAGAACCTACGGCAACGGAACCTGTGCGACCTGCGGTTCGGGATCTCATCCGGCGAGTTCTCACACGACGAGCAGTTGGACCGGAGGTTCTTCAAGTTCTTCGAGTTCGAGGAGCTCCTCCGGTTCCGTCAGTTCCGTCTCTTGGGCGAGATAAGAATTTCGTTGACCGAGCTTCAACGCGTCGCAGGCGACGCGGCTAAAACATGGTTCATTTTTTCTTTTTTTGTCTGGCGTCCGTCGGTTTGACGGCGATTCTTGTTGACGGGGCGGTGTTTTTACCGCTTCGCCGCTATTTTGCCGAGGAAACGGCCCGAATTCGACGCCGAAGGGAACGAAAAAATCTGCCGCCACAGTTTTCGTTGATCGAGACGATCCACGAAATTCTCAATTGCTATCAATGTTGCGGATTTTGGGCGGGCTTGTTTTGCAGTCCGTATTTGATCACTTCGGAGCCGTTTTGGCCCGGATTGACGGCGGGACCGAGATTGCTCGTCCATGGTCTTTTCGCGATCCTTTTTTGCGGTTTCGTTTCCAGTTTGCTGTCGACGCTCTACCTGAAACTCATCGAATACATTTTTTCGTATACGATTCTTGCGCAAAAGTCGACGCCGCCGCCTCGGGAAGAAGAAGTTTCACGGGTCGCGGAGCATGAACACCCGGAAGCCGACGAATAGTCGGCCCCCGAAGACCGGGACCGCAGATACCGGCTCGTAAATCAAATTAGCCGACTTGAGCGCGAAAGGGTCGGATCTCTTCGTCGCTGTCCTCATTGTCGACGTCTTCGGCATCGAGAACACGAAGGGCCGGACGACCGGAACCGCTACGACGCTCGCTGACGATTCCTCGCTTGGTCGATTGGAGGAATCGTGTCAGATCACCACACATCCCTTCCGAAAACTCGGTGTTCAAAGTCACCAAAATATCTTTCCAGGTTTTTCCGCTTCGGTACAGCACCCGATATTGGGCTTTCAACTGTTTGATTTCTTCCGAGGAGCAGCCGTTGCGTCGCAGTCCGATCAGGTTCAGACCGACGATACGGCTCGTCAGACCGTCGACGGTCACGAAGGGCGGAACGTCCTGAATGATATGGGCCTGTCCGCCGACCATTGCCATGGAACCGATGCGGCAAAATTGATGGACGGCAGCCGCGCCTCCGAGATTCACCCGGTTACCGATCTGGACGTGTCCGCCGAGCATCACATTGTTGACAAGGATGTTGTTATCGCCGATCACGCTGTCGTGTCCGACATGCGCATTGACCATGATGAAATTGTTGTTGCCGACCACGGTCGCTCCGGACTCTTTCATCGCCAGATGCAGCGTGGCGTTTTCCCGGATCGTGTTGTTGTTGCCGATCATGAGTCGACCACAAGCTCCTTGGGCCGACGTGTGCTGCGGACGTCCGCCGAGTACGGCTCCTTCGCACAGAATGTTGTTTTCGCCCAATTCGGTACCGCTTTTTAGCGTGACCCGGTTTTCCAAGCGGCAACCGGAACCGACGCGAACGTCCGCTTCGATGACGCAAAAGGGACCGATCACGGCATCGGCGGCGATTTTCGCTTGAGGACTGACACAGGCCAAGGGATGAATGCTCATTTTTTTCAGGATAGCGAAATTCTTTCAGCGCACCGGGCCGACATCTTTGTCGACCAACGCCATACAATACGAATAATCGGCAAATTTGAAAAGATCAATTGCTTTGCTTTTCGAAATCGAGCAGAATTTTTCCGGGAGAAGACTGAGTCCCAGATAAAAAAATGAACTCGGAGCCGCATTCGAAAGAATATGGAGTTTTGCCAATTCGCTTCAGTAGCCCAGTTTTCGCAATTCGCAAAGAGCTTTAGTACGACAGCGCAATGGACTTTTTCCGGAAGGAACACGAAACACACGAAAAGACGAACGACACGAAAAGTTGAAAACGAACTTTTTTCATGCGATGGAACCAATATTGTTCCTCGTCGAATTGTTCGTGTTTTTCGTCTTTTCGTGATGTTCGTGTTCTCCGAAATGAAAAAACTCTTTGCGCTGTAGTGTTAGGGCGGCTCGAAAAATCCATCCTGGCGGCGTTGAGACCGAAAACGCTCCCAATTTAATGTCTCCACAACATTTTCATCCACATTTTCTCGCAAAATCGAGTTTTTTCGTCACCCCAAAATCCAAAACAACAAGAAATTATTCTTTCCAATCGAGGGCGTTCAAGAGGATTCGGCCGAAGGCAGGATGCCGGAAGTCGGTCGTCGCGTGTCCCGGCTGAAGATAGACGGTCCAACCCTTGCCGGTTTTCTTGAGCCAACCGGCCGATTCTTCGAACATCGGAACGTTGCCCGGCAAATCCTTGGATGCCGGACCGTCCAGTCGGTAAGCGAGCAACGGAATCTTGGCGTCGCCGTCGGTGTTTCGCTGATTATGGAAAATTTCCGAGTGTTCCAAAACAAACGCGGGAAACTCGCCGTCCAACTCCTTTCGGGTCGCGGATCGATAAGCAACCGTCTTGTCGTACTCGACTCCGTGCGACGTGATGTAATACTTCGGCGCAAGGTTCACGACGGTAAACGGAACGTCTCCGGACACGAACCACGGAGCGTTCGGATCCGATCTCGGAGAAATTTTGATTCCGAGAAATTCGAGCCAACGCGGATTCTTCATCTTGGCCGACGCAAGGGCGTGATGGACGACCAAAAGTCGGCCGCCCTGTTCGGCGAAATCGATCAACGCCTTTTCAACCGGTTCGAGAATCGGTTCGTGAATATAAACGATGATCGCTCCAAATTCAGCGGCCGAGGCAACGTCCCAATCTTTTTGAGCAAGTTGCGTGACGCTCCAACCGCCGTCGGCGACGAGTTGACGGAGTTCCGGCATCTCATCGGCTTTGTCGGCGAGGATCAACGCTTTCCGAGACGGCTCCGCGGCATCCAGAGCGAACAGCGAACACAGCGAAACAAACAGGGTTAACAGGGATTTCATGGATTTTTAGCCGCTTCGCCTTGCGAAGCGATTGGGGCTGGTTCGGACTTTATCGCGTCGCAGGGCGATGCGGCTAAACGGCGACGATTTCACCGATTTGGAAACCCTCGGCGACTTTTCGAACGGCGTCGGCGACCTCGGGACGGACGACGAGCACCAGGCCGATTCCCATGTTGAACACGCGGCCCATTTCGTCGGCGTCGACGTTGCCGAGACGCTGCAACCAAGGAAAAACCGGCGGAATCGGCCAGGAATCCTTGCGAATTTCGGACTTCGTTCCCTTCGGCAGGATACGGCTCAAATTTTCTTCGAGTCCGCCGCCCGTAATGTGAGCGACGCCGGAAATCCCTTCGTTCGCTCCAAATCGTTCAAACAGTTGCTTGGCGAGTCCAACGTAAATCCGGGTCGGTTCGAGCAAGACTTCAGCAACCGTCTTGCCGAGTTCGGGAATCGTTTGGTCGGCGTTCAGACCAGCCAAGTCGAAAACGATCTTTCGGACCAAGGAATATCCGTTGGAATGCAGCCCGCTGGACGAAACGCCGATCAGGACGTCACCGGACCGGATCGACTTGCCGTCGATGATTTTCGACCGTTCCGCGACGCCGACGCAAAATCCGGCAAGGTCGTATTCGCCGGGTTTGTAGAGGTCGCCCATAATCGCGGTTTCGCCGCCGAGCAGGGCGCATTCCGCTTGCTTGCAGCCCTCGGTAATTCCTCGGACGACGGTTTCCAGTAGGTCCGGATCATCTTTCGGCATCGCGATGTAGTCGAGAAAGAACAGGGGCTCCGCGCCGCAACAAATCGCGTCGTTCACGCTCATCGCAACAAGGTCGATTCCGACCGTTTCGTGGCGTTCGGCAAGGCAGGCGACCTTCAATTTGGTGCCGACGCCGTCCGTACAGCTCACGAGAACGGGATCCTCGTATCGCTTGGCGCCGCCGTTCAGTTTGAACAGTCCGGCGAACCCGCCGTCCAGCCTCAGGACGCGCTCCGAAAACGTTTGGGCCGCGAGTTTCGGCAATCGGGACATCGACTCGGCGTAGATTTCCAGATCGACGCCGGAATCCTTATAGGTTGCTTTCTGCATGAAAATATTGGGCGATGGGAAGGGTAGTACAGCGTCGCAAAGTAAGATTCGTCATCCCCGCGCAGGCGGGGACCTAGAGAACCAGTTTCAATACGTTTTTACACGCGACATTGACGGATGCAAACAATTCATTATCTCTTTCGTCTAGGTCCCCGCCTGCGCGGGGATGACAGTGTATTGTCATTTTTCGCGAAGCTCAATGCACTGATTCTGTAGTTGACCGCCAACCATTCGAAATAATTGAGAAAGAACAAAACCTCAGTTTACCGTTCCCTTCGTTTCTTTCAAGGTCGCGTTCGGCTCGTCGACGATTTCCCAGAGCAGTTCGGGAACGTTGCGGGGCCGGCGAACGATCAGTTCGAGCTTGTATCCCTCGGCGAAGAGCGCATACGAGGTATTTTCCTCGTTCTCGAATTTCCGATAAAACGGAATACCGAGCGCCGCCAAGGAAAACTCCGTCGGCGGCTGGGCGGCGAGGTCCCAATCGGTGATTTCGTCCCATTCGCCCTTGCTGCCTTTCGGTTTGCCCTGAACGGCAACGTTCAACACGCCGTCAGGAACAAACGATAGCGTAAATTCTTTCCTCGAAGGCAAGAATACACAGGCCGTGTTGCTCTGGAAACCGGTCGAAATCGTCAGGTCGATGAATACTTCGCCCTTTTCCCGACCACCGGAGAACACGAGCCGTCGGTTGATGTCGCGGTCGATTTCCCGATCCGAGTCGTACGCCGCCGAAACGACGACGACTTCCAACGGAACACGGTCGATGTAATTCCGGCAGGCGATAAACGCCTTGCGGATATCTTGTTTGAGAGATTCCTTGCGAGTTTCGTCGCCGCCTGTAGAAAAAGCGTCGCCGCGAACGCCGGATTCCGAAGCGTCACGGAACGCGGCTTCCAGTCGAACACAGAGTTCCGAGAGAATTTGCATTGACGGCGTGTTCGCTTCCCGATGAGCAGCGAGTTCCCGGCGAAGTTCGATGAGAAGTCGTTGCCGATACGCCGCCCAATAATCCTTGAGGACTTCGTTCAGAATTCGCGGTTGCCGTTTCGGCGTGTCGGTCAAGCCGTTCAGGAGGATTCCATAGCGATCGAGACGATCCGGCGCCGAATCCTCCTTGGTAAAACGGTCGCGGATCGTTTGGGCGGCTCGATTCCAGAGTTCCACGGCGGCCCGATCCTCGTCGGTTGCCGGTTTGCCGTCGTCTTCGAGCTTGTTCAGTTTCTTCATGAGGAAAAACAGCGACCGATTGAGCGACCGGGCTTCCGGCTCGCCGAGTTCGCCGGTTCCGTTGAAAAGCGGATCGAGCTCGATTTTCGGTTCCGAAGCCGTATCAAACGCCGACAGTCCGATCGGAAGGTTCAGCATGGGAGCCGTCTTGTCGCGGAAGTCGATCAACGCTTTCTGAACGGTCGGCGACGTGAAACAGAGAAACGGAACCCAAAGAATCAGGAACAGACAGAGCAGGAACAGGGCGACGAGCCGTAGGGAACGCCGACGGTCCCGACGGCGGAATCTGTCGACGAGTCCGACCAGTGTTCGGACTTTTTCCATGACGCCGACCAGTTCCTTGGCGTGTTCCGGTTCGGCGGAGGAAATCGCGTGGAAAATATGCTCCTTCCGAACGAGCGGCGTGGGAAAATGTTTCCGCAACTTTTTCGAATAGGCTTCCGTCAGGTAGGCGTCGACCTGATTGGTCCAATCGTCGGCAAGTTTTGCTTGTTCGGGCGTCCATTGGTCTCGATGCATCAAAACGAAGACGATCGGTAAGAAAAGATTTTGCCGCGATTCCAGAACGTGATCGATCAGTTGCTTGGCCCGGAGACGTTCTTCAGCATGATGCTTGGCTAAACGGTCGGTCGTCGCCCCGGCGGTCGGATCGAAGAAGAACAACAGGGCGTCGCTGGTCGCCGTTTGTCGGGCGATGGGATTGCTCCATGAACCGCGTCGATGTTCGGATTCGAGCCGTCCGACCGCTTCGGAGAGGATGTCGCCCTTGTTGTCGCTGACGACGAAACTTGTTTTTCCGATCTTGATGTCGATGCTCTCAAACGCTGTCGTGGTCGGCACGACGCTGCCGTCGGCGGCGGTCGCGGCGGCAAGAAAATCGGCGAGCCGCGATCCCGGCGGAACCGGCAAGGCGTTGTCCTTGACGAGCTGTCGGAAGAATCGGGTCTTGCCCGCTCCATGGGCTCCGTAAGTTCCGATTCGAATTCGGGAGTCGCTCATCGGTCGGATCACTTCTCAAAGAAAATCGGTCAAAGTCGAAGAAAGTCGGATCGGTCTCGCAAACGCCGTCATTCTATGGTATCGTTAACGGAGATGCAATCCTCGTGAATGAGATGGGGAATACTTGGTGTAGAGTGTCGAGTGGTCAGTGTAGAGTACCGTGTGCCAGTCCGACCCGCTCACTCTACACTCTACACTCTACACTCAAAAATGTTCGACGCCTATTGGCAATATTTGAGTCCTTTCGACTGGGTGATCCTGAGTTACGGGGCGATTCTGCTGCTGTTCCAGTCGGCGGCGCTGTTCATGCGCTGTTTCAGCAGTTCGACGTTTTTCGTCCAGAATCTCGGTCGCACGCAGTCGGCGTGCCTGCAATGGACGGAGTTGCTGCCGGTCCTGGGCCTGATGGGAACCGTCATGGCGATGCTCAATACTTTTGCCGCGTTCGACGCTTCGCCGGAGGAAGGCGTCGATTTGGTCGCCGTAATCCAACGCTTTGCCCCAGCCATGACGACGACGCTGTCCGGCCTGTTTATGGTCGCGCTCAACTTGCCGCTGAATCAGGTACTTTTTCTGCTAACCCCCAAAAAGGACGATTGAATTCCCTCGCGCTGCGCGGCTAAAACGCAAGCGTTGCGGTTGGGTCTGGGAATTGACTCTGCCCTTTGGATTTGCGACAATACTTTTTTCTGATCTCTCAACATCTTTTTCAATCATTTCGATGACGAATTGGACCAAAAAGCAGATCGCGGAGACGATCGATCACGCGGCGTTGAAGCCGAACATGACGGACAAGGATATTCAGGAACAATGCGAACTCGGCAAGAAGTTCAGCGTGAAGAGCGTTTGCGTTCGCCCCAGCGACGTGCCGCTAGCCGCGAAAATCCTTGCCGGGAGCGAAACGGTCGTTTCGGTCGTCATCGGTTTCCCACACGGAGCCCACAGACCGGAAACCAAGGCTCTCGAAGCGAAACTCGCGATCCAGGACGGCGCAAAGGAACTCGATATGGTGATGAATATTGGAAAGTTTCTCTCCGGCGACGACGATTGGGTCAAGCGGGATATCGAAGCGGTCGTCGCCGAAGCGAAGCCGAAAGGCGTGCTCGTCAAGGTGATTTTCGAGACCTGCTTTCTCAAGCCGGACGAGATCAGGAAAGCCTGTGAAATCGCCCGGGACGCCGGAGCCGATTTCGTCAAAACGTCGACCGGGTTCGCCGACGGCAGCGCGACGCCGGAAGCGATCGACATCATGATGAAAACGGTCGGCCAAACGATGGGCGTCAAGGCATCCGGCGGCGTGCGGTCCTACGCCGTTGCCTGCGGATTCCTCGACCAGGGTTGCAAACGGCTCGGCTCCGCAGGCGGCACCGCGGCTATCCTCGGCGACGCCCCGGAAGCCGCTGACGGATATTGAACGATATTAACATGCCAGTCCCAAGCGTCAGCGCGGGGTGATCAGGGGAACGACCAATGTCAAGCCGTTTTTTCGCTGTTGTTCTGTTGCTCTGTGCCGTGACGGTTTGGGGACAAACGCCCCCCGCTCCGGCTCCACAGACACCGCCTCCGGCCGTGGAAAAATCTCCACCGGCATCGACGCCGGATTTGGATCTTCCGCCGATTCCGCCGAAACCGGAGGATCCGCCGTACTCGCCGAAACCGGTGGTCGTCTGGGATCGTTCGCTCGTTCAGGCGGACAAGGATAATATCGACCGGGCCGTACCGACGCAGCCGATCGTTCCGCCGAAGAAGCCGCGACGGCTTCTGATTTTCGACCTGAACGTCGACTACGGCGGACATCGTTCCATCGTCCATGCAAACTACGCCTTTACCGTGATGGGGCAGCGGACCAAAGCATTTACCGCCGTGGTTTCACACGATCAGAACGCGTTTTGTGAAGATGGATTAAAGGACTTCGACGCCGTCGTGTTCAACAACACGGTCGGCAACGTTTTTACGAATCCTTATCTGCGAAAAAATTTGGAGGCGTTCGTCCGCAACGGCGGCGGCCTGCTCGCCCTGCACGGAGCGACGATGGCGTTCGTCCATTGGGACGGCGACAAAAAGGGGCAGGACGATTGGCCCGTCTTCGGCGAAATGGTCGGCGCCCGGGGCATGGAACACCGTGAAGCGGACGAAAAAATTTTCATCAAGATCGACGACGCCAACCATCCGTTGACCCAATGTTTTCCCAAAGAAGGATTTGAATACAGCGAGGAATTCCTACGGGTCGCCGACCCTTATTCGAGAAAAAATTTACGGGTTCTCTTGAGCATTGACAACGCAAAGAGCAACTTGAACCGCCCGCCCTACGGAGACCGCAAAGAACGGCCCGATGAGGATTACGCTCTCGCTTGGGTCAAGATGTTCGGCAAGGGACGCTGCTGCTATTCGACCTTCGGACATTCTTCCAAGGTCTTTTGGGATCCGATGATGTTGCAATTCTATCTCGGAACCATCCAATTCGTCCTCGGCGACCTTGATGGTTCAACGGTCCCATCAATTCCGCCGCCTCCGCCGCCCACCCCACCGACTCCAGCACCGGCTCCTGCACCGACACCGGCTCCTGCTCCTGCTCCAGCTCCGGCTCCGACTCCGGTACCGGCTCCTACACCGGCTCCTGCTCCAGCTCCGGTTCCGGCTCCTACACCGGCACCGACTCCGGCTCCGGTACCGGTTCCAGCTCCTGCTCCTGCTCCTGCACCGACTCCGGCTCCTGCACCGACTCCGGCTCCGGTACCGGCTCCTACACCGGCTCCTGCTCCAGCTCCGGGTCCGCCTCCTGCTCCGACTCCGGTACCGGCTCCAGCACCGGCTCCTACACCGGCACCGACTCCGGCTCCAGCACCGACTCCGGTTCCAGCTCCGACTCCGACTCCGACTCCGACTCCGGCTCCGGCTCCAGCTCCAGCTCCGGCTCCGGTTCCGGTTCCGGCACCGGCTCCAGCTCCGACTCCGGTACCGGCTCCTACACCGGCTCCTGCTCCAGCTCCGGCGTCTGCGTCCGTTCCTAGCGCGTCGGGGGCCGACGCGGCTAAGGTACCGCCGGTTCCAACCCCGCCTCCGTCGCCGGCGCCGACTTGAACCGCTCGGCTCTTGTTCGGATTTTGTCAAACCGAGCCGCCGAAAATTCCGATATTGACATTAAGGACTCTTTTTCGCATTATTCCGTATTCGGATTTTGCGTATTTTGTTCGTTTTGTCCAATCGGTAAAATGTCAAGAATCGTTCCGTTTTTCGGCGTGATCATCATCGTTCCCGGCCTGCTTGGTTGCGGTCTGTTCAACAGTTCCAAGCCCTATCAGTTTCAGGAGCCGCCTCCGTACTATCAATCGCAGAAGGACGAAATGGTCGACCACGCCCGGATCTTTCGGCAGAGCGAATTGGGGCGACTTGAACAAGACGCTTCAGCATTCGAGTCGGAGAGAAAACGCGAGGAATTGGTCGCCGCCGAGAAAGCCGAAAAAGAAAAGAAGAAAAAGAAAGGCTGGATGGAAAATTGGTTCGGAAAGGGCGACGAAACGTTTTTGATGAGCAGTGAGGCAAGAAAGATCAACGCCAATCTTGAGCGATAGGGCTTCCGCTTGAAAGAAAACGACCCAAGAGCCGACCTTACTTGTACTGCGCAAGTTCTTGGCTTTGTTTGTGAACGCAACCTTGATGTTGCCGCAAGACTGGAGGCTGGAGACCGGAGGGAACGGTTGGAAACCGGGAACTCCAGCCTCCGGCCTACAGTCTCCAGCCTCGTTCAATGTTCGATGTTTCGCAACTTGCGCAGTACAATTACCGTATTACGGTATCGTTTTCCTCTTCTTTTTCACCGTTTTCGTCGTCGTACCGTTCCTCCAGTCGCTTGAGTTTCAGGATCGCTTGGCGGGCGCGTCCGAGAAAGAGATCTTTCGTCTCGCCCATTTCGAGCCACATCGGCGGTCCGAAGATCACTCGGGAAAGCATCGGAACCGGCAGCGTCTTTCCACGAGGCAAAATACGGTTCATGTTGTTCAAATAAACTGGAATCAACTCCAGATCGGGCCGTTTTTTGCAGAGATAATAGATTCCGCTCTTAAAGTCGCCGAGTTCTCCGGTATCGGAGCGTCCGCCTTCCGGAAAGAGAATGATCGAGTATTCGTCTTGCATGCCGTCCATCATTACCTTGATCGGCGTGTTTTTCAGGCTGACGTTTTCCCGTTCGATGAGCAGCGCGTTAAAGAGTCGTTTGGCGATATAACGTCGAATGGGTCCGGCGGCCCAATAATCCTGTGCGGCGATCATTCGGGTCTTTTCACGGATTCGATACGGCAGCGCGGCCCAGATGACAAGGGCGTCGAGATGGCTCGTGTGATTCGAAAAATAAACCCGTTGACAGGAATCCGGTTGCGATTCGTACCAAAGAACCGTTGCACCGCTCAAGATTCTCGACAAGAGAATCATCGCGTTCTTCATCGTCGTATCGAAAAGATTCATCGGTCAGAAGCGGGTACGAAGGATCTCCGGAGTTTCCCGTCAGGTGTACTTGGATTGCTTCTTATTCGTTGAAGGCGTCGCCGACGACTCGAATGCTGGCACGCATTTCTTCTTCGTCAAAGGTTTCGGACTTGACGGGTTTGACGATCGTCACCATGGCCGATTCGTTCGCGGCGTTTTCGTTCATGTCGAGCGCATGTTCATCGGGAGTCAGTTCAACGGACTCTTCCAATCGAAAAAGAATGTTGTTGACGACGAATTCGTCTCCCGACTGGACCACGGCCGGTTCGTTGACGAACTGCCCCATGAAAAGCGTTCCATTCAAGGATCCGAGATCCTGGAGATAAAGCTGTCCGTCTTTCTCGAACAGTTCGCAGTGGCGGCGGCTGACCGATGAATGGGGAATCGGCAGACCGGCGTCCTTACTGCGACCGATCAGGCAGGGAGTATTGACGGGAACGCTTCCTTGATAGACTCCATCCAGATAGACGATAATTTTAATTTGCATGGTTCCATTCGTTTGTTGTCGGTCGCACCTTGTCCTGAACGCCAAGGAACGACCGCCCTGCCGGATCGTGTTCGCAAAACATCGAAAATTTTCGAATATGATCAATCTATCCGATTTTTTGAAAAAAACAAGAACCTTTTTACTGCTTCAGCAATGTTCCCGTGGTGTTGAAAATCGGCGAATCAACGTTATATTGGGACGATACACTGGATCGCCTCGATTTTTACCGATTAAATTATGCCAGAAAGTACTATTCTCATCGTTGACGACAACATCGGCAATCTTCGTTCCGTCGATCTTGTTCTGAAACCCTATTACAAACCGGTGTTGATGACCTCCGGATCGCAGGCCCTGCGTTATCTGGAGAAAAACAAGCCGGATTTGATCGTTTTGGACATCAACATGCCGGGAATGGACGGTTACGAAACGATCAAGAGAATCAAGGCGAATCCGGCGACGGAACGAATTCCCGTCATCTTTTTCACGGAGCGGTCGGACAACGAAAGCGAGCTGACCGGCTTGAGTCATGGAGCCGTGGACTACGTGTCGAAACCGGTGATTCCGGACCTCTTGCTCCATCGAATCCGAATGCAGTTGGAGCTATTTTCCTACCGCTACCATTTGGAGCGTTTGGTCGATTTGAAAACGGAACAGCTCCTGCAAATGAAGCGGGTTTCGATCAACGCCTTGGCCGGTCTCGCGGAATGCCGGGACTCGACGACCGGCGGACACATCAAGCGGACCAGTCTGTACGTCGAGGTGCTGATCCGAGCCTTGGCGGCTCACCCACACTTTGCGAAGCACCTGAGCAACGAGCGGATAGAAAACATTATCACGGCCGCGCCGCTGCACGATATCGGTAAAATGGGAATTCCCGACGCGATTCTTCTCAAAGACGGAAAACTTTCCGACGATGAATTCGCGGTCATGAAGCAGCATGTGATCATCGGCGAGCAGACGCTTCGAAGCGCAACGGCCGAATTGGGATTCCCCAGCTTTTTGGACGAGGGGCTCGAAATGTGCGCGTCGCACCACGAACGCTGGGACGGATCCGGTTATCCTTACAAGTTGATCGGCGAAGCGATTCCGTTCTCCGGACGAGTCATGGCCGTTGCCGACGTGTTCGACGCCTTGGTCACGCGACGGCCCTACAAAGAACCGATGAGCGTCGAAAAGGCCGTCGGAATCATTCGGGACGGCGGAGGAACCCATTTCGACCCGAACATCGTTGACGTTTTCTTGACGCTCACCGATTCGTTCTCGCAGATTCTCGAAAAATTCGGCGACTGAAGCGTCACCCCTCAAAAGCCGTGCCCGCCAGAATATTCCGAAAACGAGCTGCGACCTGTGGTCGCAGTCTTAAAATATCAAGAGACGTTTTCGGTCTCAACGACGTTCGGAAGAATTGTTCGAGATCCCTTCAACATCAGTTCGGAATCGTGACGTTTCCTCCATCGGCGACGTCACCCAAACGGACAAGTACAATCGGCTTTGTCGTCACGGCGAGTCCACGAACACTTCCGTCGCCTAGCACGAAATTACAGATTCCGGGATGCCAACTGCCAAAGCCGACATTGTTCAAATACACACCGACCGGAGCGGTGGTGTCGACATAGAGATCCCGTTTGGCGATTCCGTATTTCTTACCGTTGGTTCCGTCCCAGCGATCAATCGCTCGAATGGCGTGGGATGCCGCGCCATGGTTTCCGCCGCCGCCATAGAAGTACGAGCAATCGCCGTTCGTGGCACCGCCTCCGTAATTGCAGACACCCAGACTGTACAGTTGCAGATACTTTTCTCCCCAAATGATTTGGTTGGATGTACCGTCCTGCCACCAAGCCATCGTATCTCGGCACTCGAAGGTCTTCCACTTGCTTCGAGGTCCGCCACCGCCACCGAAAAGCGCTCCCATGGGGGGAGAATCAAGAATCGCGTATCGAAACGGACCACGAATAAATCCCTGATTTTGCGGAAGATAATAGGCATTCCACCAATCGTAGGTCGTGGGGGCGGAGTGCGCATTCGTTAACACGGGTCCCGGAATCGTATCGAAATTGTCGTCCGTGTAACTGGTCGGCGGCATGATGATCGGAATCGCGTAATCCGAAAGCGGTCCGACCCGAACGTAGGGATCTTCAGTGTTGCCCGAATTGACGTATTCCGTGATATTCGGACCGGCGCCGCGCCGCGTCGGACAGGCGTAAATCGGCACCGAAGCAAAAGCTTTCCGTTCCGACTCGTTCAACGGACTGGTATATCCTGCGCCGGCCCACCAGTTGTTGGTGGCATCACTAACCCGATTGACTTCAACGGCAATTCCTTCACCGGAGCTGACACGATCCAGACGTTCATACAAAGTGACCTGCTCGACAAACGGATAGATGAACACGAATGTGGAAAAACAGCCTGTTCCAATGGAGAGCGGCGGAAGTCCCTTGAACGTATCGTGGAAGTTTTGAACGCCAAGTCCGATTTGTTTCAAATGGTTGGTGCATTGCGATCGTCGAGCCGACTCTCGGGCCGATTGAATCGCGGGAAGAAGAAGAGCGATCAACACACCGATAATTGCAATCACGACGAGCAGCTCAACAAGAGTAAATGCGCATCTTGTCCTCCCTCCCCGGATCACCAAGTCGTGTCTGTTCGAAGCCATTGAAAACTCCTTGTTTGTGTTTGAAAATCAAAATATCGATTCACGTCCTGAACGCCGCCTGACAAAACGACAAGTTCGCGAACGAAAACACTCCGACAGTTTCAGTATATTCCGGTCGTTCGGGAAAGTCAAGAGAAAATACGGTCGTCGTTCGTACGGCGGGGACGCCTTTCTTCCGGTCGGCATTGGCGCTGCTTGTTTTCGGCGACGGCTCACGTTATGATACCGCGATGGAATTTCTCTTGTTCAAACAGTTGGCGTTGTCGTTTTTCCTCGGCCTGCTGGTTGGCATCCAGCGGGAAAAGATGCGAGTTCGGCTCGGCGGAATGCGGACCTTTCCGTTGATCTCCGTGTTCGGAACCGTTTGCGCCCTGCTCGCCGGACGTTACGGTAATTGGGTTCTCCTCGGTGGAATGTTGTCGCTGGCCGTGGTAAGCGTCGTGCCGCATCTGACGCAACTCGTGCTCTATATGATGCAGGCCCATGAACCGGAGCCGCTGTCGCCTGTCGACGGTCGACCGTTGAACACCGATCAAAAGGATCGCGACTTCGGAATCACGACCCTGATGTCGGCCCTGCTGCTGTTTGCCGTCGGCGCCCTGCTCACGGTTCCGAATATGATACCGGTCGCCGTCGTGGTCGGCGGCGGCATCGCGATTCTGCTCCAATTCAAGCTCGAACTGCACAGCGTTCTCGATCGGCTCCAGGATTCCGACATGCGAGCCATTATGCAGTTCGTGCTGATTTCCTGCGTCATCCTGCCGATTCTCCCGAACGAATCTTACGGCCCCTACCAGGCGTTCAATCCGTTCGAAGCGTGGTTGATGGTCGTCCTGATCGTCGGAATGAGTCTGGGCGGATACATTGTGTATATGTTTTTGGGCCAAAACGCCGGCATCTTTCTCGGTGGTTTCCTCGGCGGCGCGATTTCCAGCACGGCAACGACGATCAGTTATTCGAAGCAGGCCCAATCCGCGCCGTCGACCCGGACAGCGTCCGCCGTCGTGATCATGATCGCCTCGACCGTCGTTTTCGTTCGGGTTCTCGTCGAAATCACGATCGTCAGTCCGAAGTTTCTGGAAATCTGCATCGGTCCGATCTGCGGCCTGATGATCCTGACAATGGTTCCGGCGCTGCTGCTCTGGCTCGGCGTCCGAAAGGGCGCGCCGTCGATGCCGGAGCAAAAAAATCCGACGCAATTGAAATCGGCGCTGACGTTCGGTCTGATTTATTCCGGCGTGAAGTTCGCGTTGGCCGTCGCCCAACAGGAAGCCGGCGAATACGGAATGCTCGCCGTTTCCGCCCTGTC
Source organism: Thermoguttaceae bacterium (assembly GCA_031548665.1). Taxonomy (GTDB): domain Bacteria; phylum Planctomycetota; class Planctomycetia; order Pirellulales; family Thermoguttaceae; genus WRKP01. Next base: position 5,449 of record JAVBQW010000136.1, on the reverse strand, counting down.
CGGTCTGACCGATATGGACGCGATCACGCTTTCCACCGCCCGACTGGCGCAGTCGAGCATTGAGGCCGGCGTCGACGCTCCGATCCTGACCGACGGCTGGCGGATGATCCTGATCGCCGCGATATCAAACCTCCTTTTCAAGTCGCTGATCGTCGCTTCCATCGCCGATCGCCGCTTTCTCTGGATGGTCGTTCGCCTTTTTTCGATTCCGTTCGTCGGCGGAATCCTGATCCTGATCTTCTGGTGATGAAAATGTCAGAGCCCGAAGCAATGTCAGAGCCCGAAGCGTTAGCGAGGGATTACACTCAATTCCCTCGCTGACGCTTCGGGCTCTGAAAGATGTCCCTCGCTGACGCTTCGGGCTCCGAAAGATGGAAAGATGTGCTGCCAAGAAATAAAAACGGAGCCGATTTCGGCTCCGTTCGAATCTTTTTCGCCGGCTCGACGTCATTGAACGGCGTTCGGAAGCACGCTAACGCGACTTCCGCCCTTGTCGAATTGGATGAAACCGTCGATCAAGGCGAAAATCGTAAAATCGCTACCGAGTCCGACTCCCTTACCGGGATGAATTTTCGTCCCGACCTGACGAACGATGATGTTACCGGCTCTGACTTGCTGTCCGCCGTACATTTTGACACCGCGTCGCTGTCCGTTGGAGTCGCGACCGTTTCGGCTCGAACCTTGTCCCTTTTTATGCGCCATGAAAAAACCCTCGTCGGCTGACCGACCGCTAAACGGTGAGATTTTTAGATTGAGATGGAAATTCTAGCGGAAGACCCATTCGTAGTCAAGCTCCCCCGGAAAGCCGTATTGGATTTCCTTGTCGTTCAAGCTGTATCGGTCTCCGACACGCCACCAATTGATTTTCAAGGTTTTGCGATCCTTGATCCGATCGGCGCCCTCGATCGGTTCCCGCCAACGATAAATATTCGACAGTCCGCTGACGTAAACCGAAAAGCGATGAATCCGCGGGTCGATGTCCGTCCACATCGCGACGCCCCAGACGTCCTCACCGGATTCCAACTCCTTCTGTGTGATACTGACGGTTGTTTCCGGTAACGACTTCATTCCTTCCCGCTTCATGATCGCGGGCAGAGCAATTGGGATGATTTGGTCGACGTATATCATCGAAGTTTCCTCGCTGGTCGACTTTTCTTTGCCTGTCTGGGAATCGTTTTCGGAAACCGTTCCAAGAACAAGCCGATCAACCGCGAAGATAAACTGCGGCACGAATCGAATCGGTTCGTCCTTCCCCGATCTTGCAATATAGCTTCCTTCCATATTTTTCAGGGTGAGCGACGTGTCCCGTGTCTGGACGACGGATTTTCCCGATCCCTGGCAGAATTCGCAGTTGCAGACTTCGGTTTTGGTGTCATGGGCAATCGGGGTCGAAATCTTCGTTTCAACCTGAGAACCAACGGATCCTCCGGGATTGCCAAGAGAGTACTCGTTCCGCATGGCGCCTTTCCCAGCTTGTTCTTCACCCTCCACCGCGACCTTTTGCACGCTGATATCCGCCGGTCCAATGTTTTTTACGTTATAAACCAGATACCAAACCGCTTTTTTATCGAACGTTCCCTCCTTGTTCGGAATGTCGACGTAGACGATCCGCATCGGCTTGAAACCGAACTGTAAACACCAAACGTCGCGATGAAAACGAATACTCTTCGCCCAAACTTCCTTATTGAATCGGACGTCGTTCGCCAGAGCAGGGTCGACCGGTGGAAGCGCGTCGAGCAGTTCCGACATATCGGCCCGATTATATGAGTTGTCGAAGTCGACTTCCGGCGGAATGGTAATCATCGAACCCACCGCCAGTCGCGGTTGTCCCGATTCCGTTTCCTGTGCGAGCGCCGTATATGGGGAAAAGGAAAGAAAAGAGGCCAATAAGGCAAAGCAAAAGCGTTTCATGGTATTCTGGGCGGACGTTGAACGGATTCGACTGTTGTCCAATCGATATTATACCATATTCTTTATCGGAAAAGATCGGCAAGAGCTGAAATTATTCCAAAACCAAGACCGGGACCACAGGTCCCGGCTCTAGATCGGAAACGGGACCATAGGTCCCGGCTCTAGATGCTGAAAATTCCCTGGGTTTCCTTGACCTGCTGACCGAAGCCGCTGGAGGCGACCTCTTCGGAAAAGGTTGGAACAAAACCGGTCCGAACGTGTTTTCCGCGAACCATGCCTTCGTCGTCAAGCCCTTCGGCCTGATATCGATAAATGTCGGCAAATTGGTATTGATTGTCCTTGTCGAGACCGAGCGATTGCGCAATCGCCGTGACTTTTCTCGTGCCGTCCCGAAATCGGGCAATTTGGATCACGACGTCGAGAGCCGAGGCAACCTGAGTCCGAGCGACGTAGACCGGCAGCGCCACGTCGCTCATCATGCAGAGCGTTTCGAGGCGGATCGCGGCGTCCCGGGGCGTGTTGGCGTGAACCGTGGTCAGCGAGCCGGCGTGTCCGGAGATCATCGACTGGATCAAGTCGAGGGCCTCGCCGCGTCGAACTTCGCCGACGACGATCCGGTCGGGTCGCATACGGAGCGAATCGACAAACAGGTCGCGGATCGAGACGTGTCCGCTGCCGTCCGGTTTCGGCGGCTGGGCTTCCAGATAAACGGTATGATGTTGGTTCAACTGGAGTTCCGAACTGTCCTCGATGACGACGATTCGTTCCGTTTCCGGAATCGCCGTCGACAGGGCGTTGAGCATGCTCGTTTTACCGGTTCCCGTTCCGCCGGAAATCACCGTGTTTTTGTGGAGCTGAACGACCAATCTCAGGAATTCCGCGATTTCCGAACTGAGGCTGCCCCATTGGACGAGCGTTTCCAGATTGAACGTCGATTTCTTGAACTTGCGGATCGAGATGCAGACGCCACGAGCACTCGGCGGAACGATGACGTGAACGCGGGAACCGTCCGGCAACCGGGCGTCCATGCTGTGATAGTTGCCGCCGATCCGACGATTACAGTATTCGGCGATGTTCGTCGCCGCCGCGAGCAGCAGGCTCGGATTAGGAAATTTCAGCTCCGAAAGCGTCAGGCGGCCTCGTTTTTCGAAATAAACGGTATCATAGCCGTTGATCATGATCTCCGTGACATCGGGATCGTCGAGCAACGGAAGGACCGGACGGAGAAAATGTCGGATCGACTCCGAATAAATCGCTTTGGCGTCCATGAGGGGAAGTGTAGAGCGTAGTACAAAGTTAACGAACTGAGCTTCATGGTAACGGAAAAGATATCGTCATCCCCGCGCAGGCGGGGACCTAGAGAACAGATTTTAATAGGTTCTTGCACACGTTATTGACGGATGCAAAACAGTCAATAACGTCTTCCGTCTGGGTCCCCGCCTTCGCGGGGATGACGGTCATTGATCCATTCTCATGATCATTATTTTCTTAACGTTGTACTGCACTCTGCACTGACAACCAAACGATCCCGAAAACTCTCCCGCTCAGTCGACGATATGAACGTACAGGACGTTCCGGTGTTCGCTGTCCGGCGAAATGCCGCTGAGGAGAACGACGCGGTCGCCGTGGTCGAGATATCCGGCTTCTTTTCCGGCGGCAATCACCTGCGTGAAATTTTCCTTTTGTTCCTGCGGAGCGTTCGACAGCGGCAGGACGCCCCAATAGAGATTCATCCGCTGCAGGGCTCGAATGTTCCAACTTGTTCCGATGCAAAACGTGAAGCAACGTCGATTGGACAATCCGAGGGCCGTTTTGCCGGAACGTGAGGAAACGAGAATCATTTCGGCGTCGATTTCCTCCGCCAGGCAAATCGCGGCGTCGCTGGCTGCTTGGGTGATCGACCGGCATTTGACGACCTGTCTCGGTTGGGCCGCGATTCGTTCCTGGAGCAGCTTTTCCGTCTGAACGGCGATTCGGTGCATCATTTCGACTGCTTGGAGCGGATATTCGCCGACGGCGGTCTCGCCGGACAACATGCAGGCGTCGGTTCCGTCAAGAATTGCGTTGGCGACGTCCGTCGCCTCGGCTCGGGTCGGAATCGTCTGGTGATGCATGCTTTCGAGCATCTGGGTCGCGACGATCACAGGCTTGTTCTTTTTGCGGCAGATATCGATGATCTTTTTTTGAACCACCGCGATTTGAGCGATGTCCAGTTCGACGCCGAGATCGCCCCGGGCGACCATCACGCCGTCGGTCGCGTCGATGATTTCGTCGATTTTCTCAACCGCTTCCGGTTTCTCGATTTTCGCGATGATATGCGGAATGTCCGACCAGCGGCCCGTTTGATCGTAGGCCGCGTCGACCAGAATTTCCCGAAGCTCCCGGATGTCGTCAGCGGTTCGGACGAAGCTCAGGCCGAGAAAGTCGATGCCGGCGCCGACGGCCCATTTCGCGTTTTCGATGTCCCGCGGCTGCAAGGTCTTGATGCTGAGTTTCACGCCGGGAAGGTTGACGCCCTGCCGACTACGAACCGGTCCGCCCTGAACGACTTGGCAGACAACGTGATCGGCGGCTTTCTCCGCGACTTTCAAGGCGACGGTTCCATCGGCCAGCATAATGCGGTCGCCGACTTCCAATTCGTCGACGAGCGGTTCATAGGTCGTCGTGAACGTGTTCGGTTCCGTCGTCGTTTTGCCTCGAACGAACTTCATCGGAATTTCGGGATCGCAATGATAGAGATCGCCGGGAATTTCACCGAGCCGCATTTTGGGACCCGCGAGGTCGGCGAGAACGCCGACGGTCACGCCGAACTTTTCACTGACCCGACGAATCCTGTCGAGCCGAGGTTGGGCGTCCGTGGGGCCGCCGTGAGCCATGTTGAGACGGAAAACGTCGACCCCGGCTTGAATCAGTTTCGACAACATTTCTTCGGAATCGCTGGCGGGACCGACTGTTGCGACGATCTTCGTCCGACTGGGACGCAAAGCAGGAAAAATGATGCTTGGCATGGCGGTTCGCATTAAAAGTTCAACGGCATGATAAGGCTTCCGCGAGAATTGTTTTCTACCCGCTTGGCGACCCGCTTGCGTTTTAGCCGCGAAGCGCGTCTTGGGTCTATTATTTTCCAGCGAAAGCCCAATGGCGGAAAATCCGTCGACGAATCCAACTCAAAGAAATTCTCGCACATTCCGTCGAAGAGTCAACAAGATCGACAAAATCGCTCAGCGGTTTATACTCCACCTTGGTACAAATAGTCGTTTTTTTGGCGATATACTGAAAACGGCTAGAATTTACCTTTTTCGGTTTCGACTGAAAAGAGCCCCAAGTGTAGGCGGTACTCCGCCGGAACTTGGGGGTTGAAGCGGGGAAAACGTGCAGTTTGTCTCCGTTTGCAGTATAGCAAGAAAGTTGTCGTTTCTGTCTCTTCGGCCTGAAAGGCCATCGCATCACAGCCCAGGGCAAGGCGTACTCGCCGTCGCCCTGGGATACCGGTCTCACCAACCGCCGCCCTGTAAGGGCAGTGCAACACCGGTATTGC
>JAVBQW010000049.1:0-8561 GCA_031548665.1 Thermoguttaceae bacterium | reverse complement strand
GAGATTGTACTGCTCCAATTCCGTTTCATAAAGTTCGGCCTTCAGGTCGCTTTCGTGGTCGGCTTCCGACTGCAATGCTCGAAGCGGCTCCGTGGCCGAGTCGAGTCCGGGACTTTTTCCACTGCCGGATTCGGCGACGAGGCAAGTCCACAGGATCGCCGGTTCGTACCAATCCCGGTGCTTCAATTCGACTTTGAACGCGCTGCCGATCACGGAGGCGACCGCCGCAATCGCATTGATCCCGACGTAGACCGGCTCGATATTCTTCGCTTTCGCCGATTCCGTACACAAACGACCGATACTTTCCGGCAACAGTTCGACGGGAAACGGCTCCCAGGCGATCTCATCCTCGACGATCTCGGCTTCCGACGTGGTCTCGTCGACCATTGCTTCAATCATTTGCAGTATATCCGTTTCGGTTTTTGAGTCAAGCATCTCCAAAAGATCGTAAAAATCGCCGCCCTTCGGGAACTCGCCAAGGCCGGTAATGTGGCCGAAATCGGCGAGTGAAACGATCTTGACGTCCGGCTTCGATTTGAATTTCGTGAAGACTTCGACCAGCGACTCGGCGTACTGAAGGCCGGGTTTGTCGTTGTCGGGCAGGATCACGATTTCCAGTTTCCCGTTGCATCTGGTTGCAACCTGATCCAAGGCGGCCCAATCGCTTTTCGCCGCGTTCTGCGATCCCAAAGCCGAGGTCGTCGCGGCAAGCCCGACCGAGACGGCGGCGTCTGTTGCCTTTTCGCCTTCACAAACGTAGATGCGGACCGGTTTGACGCCGGGCTTCAAGTGCTTGACAATTTGCGGCAAACGATAAATCGGATACGCTTCGTCGGTCTTCGTGCCGCAGATATAGCCGCCGTCGACCTTCGTGACGGGCCGCGTCTGCTTGCCTTGATCGGTGTTCCAGCGGAGAACGATCATGTTTTCACCGCCGTCGAGATTGTCGTATCGATAAACGGCGTCGGGTTTCCGTTTGATTCCGGCCCCGAACGCCGACGCGGAAACGGCTTTGTCAAAGGTCGGATGAACAGTTTTGCCGAACGCCGATTTCTTCACAGGTTTCGACTCGACGGATTCATTCCGCTCGAAGCCAAGGGCTGCCATGACGTCTTGGTGCGAACATCCTTTCGAATGGCAGACGGTCAATACTTTTCCATCCTTGCCTTCCGAAATGGCCAGATTCGGGCCGGTTCCAGCATGGCTTGGGCACGCCGAGCGATACGTCCCGCCGGATTTTTTGACGGCATATCCCTTCGATTCCAAACGGGAAAGGACTTCCGTGATTGTAGGTTTCTCTTGCATAAAATGGATTCTTCAAAGTAAAAGGAGGCGATCCGAAGACCGCCTCCAAAAGGTTCAAAAATCGCCGCAGGACCGCTCAAAGGCCGGAAAGGGACAATGCCCCGACCGACCGTTCAAAGCGGTCTTGCGGCGACAGGAAGGCCCTGCCGACGATCAGCGGGCCAGCGTGTACATGCGACGCAATTCCGGTCCGCCTCGTCGGGCTTTGATCGCTTCCGGCGTCAGGATGATTTCCAAGTCGTCATCGCTCAAACTCGTCGGAAGGAAGGGGCGGAGATTTTCCGGTCGCGACTGGGCGACTTGTCGGTCGAGATCCAACAAGCGTTTCGCACGCGCCATCGCGCCGTCGATGGTGAAGAGGTCGAAATCCTCGTTGGGATAGGCAATTCCGGGGTCCCATGCGGTCTTGACGAGCCAGAGCGCGGCGAACTCGTCGTAGGAGAAATCCGCAGCGAAGTAATCGCACCAATCGCACTGGGCGAGTTTTCGTACATCGTCCGCCGTCAGTTTCCGCTGAAATCCCGGCACGACCTCGCATAATGTTTCCAAGACGTCGTCGAGAGAACGCCAAACATAGACATTCAGCGTATGACTCGCGCTGTCCTTCCAATTGTTGGCGGGACGAACGACGAAGTGAATCGGACGGAAACGGAAAGTTTGAAAGCTGTCCATGATCTTTTTTATTTGAAAATGTTTTGAGAAAGGAAGGACGGAGACGTGCCGTCCTTCACGGGAGAATTCGGGTTGCCGTCGCTGGTTCATGCGAAGATCATCGCCTCACGCAGTTCGGCTTCGCGAATTTTGATCGCGGCGTCCTTGCGTTCGAGTTCGGCGACCTCCAGTTGCCCCTTTTCGTAACGTGCTTGCAGGTCTTTGATCCGAGCCTTGATGAACTGGGCTTTCTCCTTGCGACCGGGAGTGAAGGAAGGTAACTCGTCGAGTTCCTGCTGCGCGAATCCAATCTCCCGCTGGATTTCCTTGCCCTTGTCTTCGAGAAATTTGATGCGCATCCAGTTTTGCTGCTCGTTGAGCGATTCCAGTTCGTCCAAGATGTTCTGGTCCCGGCAGTCTTTTCCCAGTTCGTTGCGATACATCCAGATTTCGTGGAGTCGCTGCTTGGCCCGGTCGTACTTGGCATGAAGCGGCCAACGCTTCTCGTCGTACTCGGCTTCGATTTTCTCGAATTCCGCACGAATCTGGGCCAATTCGGTGTCGGCCTCGGTCTTTTCGTTTTCGTACTGTTTTGCCTTGCGAACCTCGACGATCAGCTCGTCACGTCGCTTTCGCCACGCGACGTCTTCCTGGAGCATGGCGACGTTCCGGTCGACCCGACGGCAGATTTCGAGGATGTCGGCTTCATCCCGATCTTTTCCGGCGGCAAGATCGCGAAGCAGCATTTGATAGCGTTCGTGATCGGCGACGGCTTGGGACTTTTCGGCTTGGGCGAGGGATTCAAAATTCACGGTCATTGTCTTTGCTCCATTGGGGGAGTGGGTGGAATCATCCGAATTGCTCGACGGGAACCGTTCCACATCGAGTTCGGGCGATTGAGATTGGACCGATTCGTCGGTCCGTTTCGATTTCTTTTTCTGTTTCATCATCACTGTTGGCTAAGGGTTGACAAATCGATATCAAACAATTTTAGAAAGCGTCTCGGAACGGGACGCCGGGCGATCTTCCAGAGCGGCATGTCGAGTAGTTCGACGGTTTCGTCTTCAAGGGCGTCACGCATGGCGTCGAGGTCGACCCAAACGATACCGAGCTTTGTGTGATCGCATTCGAACCCGGCCAGCGTCGCTCGTTTCAGGACGTGAAAAGCGATTCTCCAAAAGTCCGCTTTATGAAAAACGTGGTTCCAGTAAACCGACGAAGCCCCTTGAATACAGGAACAAGACGGGAGATTCACGCCGGGAACCTGCTGCGGCAAAGGCGTCGGAAAAATCGGTTGAAAAGCGTGAGCTGTTTCATGCAAGAGCGTCGAATTGAAAGCGACGCGGCTCGCACGATTTTTATGCAGCCGAATCAAATACCCGCCTCCTTGCCAGTCGGTGATTTCGTTGCGATAATGAAGCGAGTCGGCCCCGCCTGCAATTGTCATGAACACGTTGTCGTCGCTCGGCGGAGCCCGAACGACGTAGATCGGAAACATCAAGTCGGTTCCGAATCGCCGATTGAGGAATCGCTGTCCCTCGATCAGCCAGTCGTTGGCGATCAAGGGACGCGAGTCGGGAGTCTGTTCCATGAAAGCTCCTTCGAAAGGTGGGAACGTACATCGAGCGCAAAGATCAAAGTGTTGGAAGTTCAAGGACGAAATGTCGCTGAAAAGAAGGGGAAACGGGCCGGAGCCCGTTCCCGGGGTAAAACGATCAGTTGGCGGCGGCAAGCTCCTTGGCGACCTTGTTCAGCTCGATCAGCAGTTCGAGATGGTTGTTCTCCGCTTCGACCTCCTCGTTGCCGTTTTCGTCGACAGAAATCAGACGAAAGGCTTCGAGATACTGGTTGCTCCCTTCGGCCAGCGAGCCTTCGAACGGTCCCCATTCGTCCATGAGCCAATCGAGATTCGTGTAGGCCAGTTCCGCCTTATCCCAATCGGCATAGATGTGCGGCGACACCTCCGGCTCATGAAATTCCTGGCCGTGGGCATGGGTTCGCTCGTCAGGAACCAAGGTGTTGTCGGTGAAATCGTACACCATTTCATAACGCTTCGACTGGTTGAGGACCGGGTGAACCCACAGGGTTTCGACTTCAAGACGATAGACTTTTGACATTTTTTTCTCCGTAGGGAAAATGGGGCTGGAATCGTACAATGTGTTCGACTTCGCAAGTTCGCGGTTTGCTTGGCCCGGAACCGCAAGCCGGGCTTGATCCGCTTGTTTATTCGTTTCGATAATACCTCCGATGAATAAAATGGTGATTGGGATTTTTCCGAAAACGTCTCTTCGATTTCATTTGATATCTGTTGACCTCCATTTGCCGTAAAACACGTCGCCCCCTATAAGGAAAGGCGTTTTGGACTCGGCTAAACTGCCGAAATTCCGTCAAAAATTCAAAAAACATTTAAACGATTAAATTTCACCGCTGGGCGACCTGCGTTTTCTGTCAAGACCGGCCCCGGAAAAAGCTTTGTCCCCCTCAATAGGTATTAATGGTCGTGAACACCGCTATTTTTTACAAACTTCAAAGAATTTTTGCTCCCCCTATAAGACAGGCGTTTTCGACTTCGCTAATGCACTATTTTTCTTGCCGTTGTGTCCCTCTATGGAAATGCTCCAAGTTGGACCTCGCTAATGTCGAATGTTTCAGGCAACCGTCGGACACGATGGCTCCATCCGATATATGGCGGCATGACCGCAACATGTCGCATGAAAAATTCCAGAAACGACCGATTTTCGCGAAAATTCATTGACTCCCTATCAATTACCTCCAATCACGAGTCGGTTAATGTGCGCGCGGCGGCCAAAAAAATCTTTTTCTCCTGAATCGTCTTGCACTCCCCATATTACTAAACGGCGGCTGTGAAAAATGTGTCGCATTTATTGAACAGAATTGTTCGACAAATCTCCCTTCAATAATATTAATTTCCGCTCATCGCGTTATTCTTTTGAAAAACTTCCTTCAATAGACATCTATTGCCGTCTGGGTCGTTATTATTCAGAATTTTCTCTGAAACTCCGAAATCGCTTCGGAGAATGAAACGGTTGAATCCCGGCCTCCGCCGGGCGACCGGAAATTCCGGCCAAGCCCGGCAACCAACTCCGACTCATTCATCGTCTTCGAACTCATCAAGGTCGTCGCAATTCTCGTCGTCATCTTTACATGCTGCGGCCCATTCGTGAGCATCGTCGAAATGCTTGCCGACGACCTGAAGTCGGACACGACCGTCGATTTCCTCCAAGCGACGATATTCGAAATCGGTTGTATCATCAATACAGTCGACGATTTCCGTTTCGACGATATCGTTCAACTCTTTCGGCGGCAGGGTGTCGAGTTCCCAGCATTCATCTCCGTACAATCTGCAATATTCTTTCGCTCGCGAATCACTGTCCTTGACGAGGTTCGGCGGTGGGTTGAGTCGCTCGATTTGTTCCATGTTCAAAGCGATTCGTTTGAATTCGACCTTCGCGCCGAATTCCCGCAGCATTCGTGTAATGTACTCACACATGTCGAGGCCGGAGGGGTCATGGTCGCCGCAATAGAGAATCTTGAATCCCTGTCCCCGGCTTCGGGATTTCTTGATCCGCAACGATGCCTCATGCAACTCCGAGGTGCTCGGGTATCCGCGACACGAAAAATACGGGCAGTCCCAATGATCGCAGGTGTCTTCGATCACGCCGAGAAGGGCGTCCTTCTCGATCCAAAGCTCGACGCGCTGCCTCTGCTTTTGCCAATAGTCGACATGAAAACAATCGGCACAAGATGCCAAGATGTCGGACGGATCGTCCCATCGTGGTCTTGACCTCAAAATTCTCGTACGGTCCTCAATGACGCTCCAATCGATCATTCCGGCCATGCGTCCCAGTTGCATCGCCTCGCAAATCTTGGTGTACGTCGCCTTCGTGTTCGGCATGTAGCCCCGCGCGACGAACTGGTAATGCAACTGCCTTAACGTAACGCGATATCCGGCGGCGTGGTATTCGTTGAGAATCGGTATCGCCTTGACGATGATGGTCATGGCACTTTTTTTGACACGACGGGTTGAATAGACGATTTTTGACATGTATAATCTTTCTTTAGATCTATTATTGAAACATTCGAACCATCGAATACACGATTCAAATCAGAGAACTTCGTCGAGATATTTCGTGCAGGACTTCAGATACGTTGGGTCGAAATACCGGAGAAGCACGACGGCGAACTGCTGCTTGTCATTGTCGGGCAGGTCAAGGTTGACGGTCTTGCCCGGTCCCGCTTTGGAAGCCGATTGATTTAAACGGTTTAAATCCTTGCCGCCGGAATTATTTAAACCGTTTAAATTTTTCTTCGCTCCGACGCCGACATGGGCGGAGGGAGAAGGCTTGACACCGGCATTGTCCCGGACGCTTTTGACGAACGGAACGGAGACTCCGAGTTCCTTGGCAACGGCGTTGTTGCTTTTGTTTTCGTTGCCGGGAATCTTGAAGTAGGTCAGGACGATGTTCCGCTTGTCGGCGTTGGTCAACGGCAAGCCGTGTTCCTGGTTGGCTTGACAGGCATATTTCAACGCCGCCGTCTGGTCACCCTCGTGGACGACGCACGAAATGGAGTCAAGCCCCCGTTTTTTGTAAGCGGCAAGTCGATGATGGCCGTCGGCGAGCCAGTAATCGCTTCCGTCGAAGAAAACGTGGATCGGCGGCAACTGCCTGTTCGCGGCCAAGGCGTCGGCGTAACGCTGGATCGCCTCCGGACTTTCCTCGACACGAACTTGGGTGTTGCCGTCGGTACGGATCGAATCAATAGGTAAAACTTTTTCCATGATCTTTACTTGTCAGTGTTGTTGGAGTAGAAGTTTTCATCCGCTCGACAGGTGGTCGGCGGAGCGCGTACCAGTGGAAGGGGCATGACGAAATCTCCTAAAATGCAAGTGGGTTTCAATATCGACGATATCGAGATTAACGTTTCAGCCAACCTCGGGGGATCGCCTGCTCTTCGGCCATGTTCGCGAACTTTCGCCCGATTTCGGACAAAACAAACCGGACACGACACTGCATGACATGAGCGACTTTCGTCGCTCGGCCTTGATTGTCATGAATCGCTTCCCTGACGGCTTCAATGATCTCCAAAACGTCCGCCGTATCGGAGTGGTCTTCTTCAACGCTGTTGACGGCATCCCAGAACAATTCATAGATGTCCGGGATGACAGCCTGATGTTGAGATTGCCTGTGATGAGAGTTTTTTGGGGGCATCGTTTGCTTCTCCAAGTCTTGGGGTAAAACCGGGATTCCTTTTCAGTACGTTCGAAGGAAATTCCCAACCGACGTGAAGAGTATACGCCGGTTTCGGAGAAGCGCCAAAGCGTAGAAAACCGTAGAATCTACGGTTATTGAAGATCGATAACGCCTTTGCAAATAAGAAGTTGCAAAAACTTTTCTGGAATTTGATTTTCTACGGTTTCAGCGTTCGAGCGTGAAAATCTCGTTGAAGAAAAAGCCTATTTCGGCTTGTTGCGGAGCGAGGAAATCAGGTACAGCACCTGTCCGTTCGGGCCGGGTTTTCGCCAAAGTCGCCCGTCTTTGTCGCGCCCGGCAAGGCCGTCGAGCGTTTTTTCCGCCGCCGGGCCGGATCGATATTTGCGCAGCGTTGCCGTATCGACCGTTTTCTCTATGTCGGCGACCTCGCCGGCACGAATCCACAGCGCTCGCTCTTCGGGAGTGCGCGGGAACGGATATTTGTGCAATATCGACTGAAAGTCGCCTTCGTCGGTCTTCGGCAAAGGCGGCGACGCCTCCGGAGTATGGTTCCCATCCTCAAGAAATTTGGCAATACTGGCACATTGACGCAAAACGGAAAACGCTTTTTCATCGACGTTTTTGCTGCCGTCCTTCGAATGAAGCCATTGCTCAAAGTGGTGCTGCGCTGAGGCAAGATCGATGGCATCCCATTTTTTCAACGCCTCCGGTTCGCTGAAAATGTGATACTCATACGCCGGGGCATGGAACTGCTCGATTCTTTTTTTGATGTACTTGATGTCCGTTTCCGGCTTGATCGAATGTCGCTCAGACTCTTGCAGTTTTTCCTTAATCCTCTTCCAAAGCAGGGGTTCGTCTCGGTCAAGGGCTTTTCGTATGGCTTTTTCGTACTGTTCGTCCAAATCCACATCCATACTTGCTTCTACCGCTGAGGCATACGCCGCCCATTTCTCCTCATTAGACATTTCAGAAAGCCGATCTTTCCATTCTTTCGGCATGGCCGCATGAGGTTGCCCCTGAACCTTGGCGACGATGCGTTCTGCTTCGTCGGCATTTCGGCACGAGATGCGAACGGCGGCAATCAAGCATTGCACCGCACCGTCATTCGACTCAAGAAAGTCGGCCATGTGCTTTGAAACAGGGACCGATTTGCAGGCGCAAACGTAAAAAAACGGCATGGGCAACGGATTAAAGCTGGCGGCGAACAATGTTACGATGACGATAAACGTATCTGATCGTTTCGTACTTTGAGGGGTTGAAGATGCGTAATTTACGAAAATTGCCGATGACATAAAAACGAAAAAAGGCCACGATACACCTTGTTTAAGCCAAAACAAGGAGGTGAACCATGGCCCATGAACCCGCAACAAC
>JAVBQW010000040.1:0-12173 GCA_031548665.1 Thermoguttaceae bacterium | reverse complement strand
TTGTTCACTGTTCGTTGTTCACTGTTCGTTATTCACTGTTCGTTATTCACTGTTCGTTATTCACTGTTCGTTGTTCACTGTTCGTTGTTCACTGTTCGTTGTTCACTGTTCGTTGTTCATTGTTCACTAAATCTCGGCGTTTGAGTCGTATCGGAACACGGTGGTCGGAACGCTGTGGTGTTCCGTGATGTTGAACAGCGGCGCCCAGGCGTCGATCGCTTCCTTGAGCTTGTCCGGATCGAGGTTCGTCGCCCAGAGAATCTTGATCGCGCTGCCACAGTGTCCGTTTTCAATGTCGGCGACACTCGGCAGCGTCGCGAGGATCGTTCCGTGATAGCATAGTTTCCGCAACGTCAGGTAGGCGACGAGGAATTCCGCCTGTCGTCCTCTCGAAAACCGAATAAACGTTTCGTAAGCCTTCGCCCCCTGTTTCAAGGCTCCGAGAAGTTGCAGTTCGACGGTCGGAATCAGCGTGAACGTCGTTCCGAGCAACTGGTCGGGATCCGTGATCGGTCCCATGTCTTCCAGCGACCGCATGATGCCGTCGATCCGTGTCGAGAGGGCCGAATTGGCGACGGGCCGCGACGCCGGAAGAATTTTCGTCGCCTTGTTCAGTTCGCCGACGCCGTCGAGCATGATGTCCATCAACTCCTGCGACATCGAAATCCGGTCCTTGCGAACATGGTCGAGCAGCGTTTCCAGTTCGTGGGCGAGCGCCGCCGACACCGAAACACCGAGCATCGTAAAGTTTCCCTTGGCGGCGTGGAGGCGGCGGAAGGCTTCCTTCATCAATTCGGGATCCTTGTCGTTCTCCAACGTCAGCAAAGCGTCCTGAAGCTCCATTAAGCCCCGGGAAAGCTCCGTCAGGAGGTCCGTGATATCGACGTCGGTCAAGTCTTTTTGGCTCGACTCTTCGATTCGGTTGGCGATTCGGTCCCGATTCGCTGAGAGTTTCGCTTTCGTAATCAGTTCGTCCTGTGTGTGAACGAAGGCCGCCGTGTCGGGAACCGCCGAGGCGAAGCTCCGTTCCGGCTCGGATTCGCCGGGCGTCAAGGAAATTGCGGTTTCCGAAAACGAGGACGCGTCTTCGTGTCCTTCTTCTTCCGTCAGCGGTTCGCCGGTTGCCTGAGCGACCAAGACGTCGACGTCGACCGTCATGCCGACGCGTCCGCCGCTGATAATACAGGTTCCGGCGATTCCCGCCGCTTCCCGTTCGAACAGGTCTTTCTCCAACGGAACGTTGACGAGCTTCGACGGAGCGAGAAATTCGTTGACGACCGCCGCGATTCTCTCCTTTTTTCCCTCGATGATCACGACGGGAACGACTTCGGGATTTTCCAACGGCGACGGCGACGCTCCGAGCAACTCGGCCAAGTCGAACAGCGCAACCGGTTCGCCGAGATATCGGATAAATCGTTCCCGGTCCATCGAAGCCTGAATCTGCTCCGGTCGGATACCTTGCAAGCTGACGACTTTGTCGATCGATAGGGCGTACAGCGTCTCACCGCAACGAACGATCAGCGCGTCGATGATATTGACCGCTTTCAACTTCGGAATGCTGAGCCGGAACGTCGTTCCGCGTCCCGGCGTGTTTTCCAAATCGATCGTTCCGTTAAACTCGCTGACCATCGTTCGAACGAGGTCGAGTCCGACGCCGCGTCCCGAGGTATCGGTCGCCCGATCCCGGGTCGAGAACCCCGACGCGCAAAGAACACTGAGCAGATTGAACGGCTCGCTGGGCCGTAGCAAGCCGAGATTTCGCGCCTTCGCCTCGACCTTGGCTTCGTCGATTCCGCGACCGTCGTCCGAAATAATCAGTTCCGTTTCGTTTTCGTGCTCCATGGCTCGGAGCAGAATGATTCCCTTTTCGCTCTTTCCGGCGTGAATCCGCTCGATTGGCGTTTCGAGTCCGTGATCGGCGGCGTTTCGCAGCATGTGGAGCAACGGTTCCACCAAACGCTCGGCAAGGGCCTTGTCGACGAGAACCTTTTCGCCTTCGAACTTGAGGTCGATTTCCTTTTTCAGCGTTCGAGCCAAGTCGCGGACGGGACGGCGAAACAGCTTGAAGGTTTCACCGATTTCGACCATCCGAATCGCCATCACGAGGTCGTGCAGGTCCTGACTGATCCGACGGGACGTTTCGTCGGCCGCCTTGATAATGTTCAGGTTGCCCTCGGTCATCGCCCGTTGATGCGTGACGGCGTCGGCCATGTCTCGCTGCAGTTCGTGCAGCGTCGAGCTGGTAATGATCACCTCGCCGGCCAAATTGAGCAGCTTGTCGAGGTGTTCCAGTCGAACTAACATGCGGTCGACGGAACGGGTCGGAGCGGTGGAAGCGGTTGACATGGTCGATGGGGCTAATGTTCCGTCATCCCCGCGCAGGCGGGGACCTAGAGAGCAAACTTTAATACGCTTTTGCACACACTATTGACGGGATTATTTATTCGTCAATGACGGATGCAAACGATCAGTAATATCTTTCGTCTAGGTCCCCGCCTGCGCGGGGATGACGGGCAATTTATTCTTTCACAAATTTATTGTAAAATCCGCAATAAAACCTGGGCGACGATTTCCTTGTCGAAAGGTTTCGGCAGAAAATCGTCGGCACCGAGTTTGAGACCTTTGATCACGTTTTTGGCGTCGCTTTCCGTGGAGACGAGAACGAACGGCGTCCCGTCGTACCACGGTTCCTGCATCAGCCGGAAGCAGAATTCGAAGCCGTCCATCTGGGGCATGCTGATATCTGAGAAAACCACGTCAGTTTCCCCGATTCTGTCTTTGAGCCCTTCGAGCGCCAATTTGCCGTTGACCGCTTCGTTGACGGTAAAGCCGAGTTCTTCCAGAATCATGCGGAAAATACGTCGGGTCGGCACGGAATCATCGACGATGAAAGCGTGGGGGTTCTCCGGCAAGAGCTTTCGGATGCGTTCGGACGGCAGTTCGGCAGGCGTTGTCGACATGATATCCCATTTAGCCGGTATTCCGGCGCATTGTTTCTATCGAACACGGGCAATCGACAAAGTCTAGCATACAAATTGCCGTCCAAGGGATTCTTCATCGAAAAACAGATGAAAGCGGCACGACGAGATTGCCGATAAAACGGATTGTAGCGATTCGCCCTTGACGGCTCAACGGGAATTTCTTATTCTTCCGGTGAAAATCTCCGATAGTCCCCAAATTGTCCCAACTCCCGACGTTTATGCAACGGCCTCGACTTTTCTTTCCGGTTGTTCTCCTGACGATTTGCTGTCTGGTGTTGTCTATCGGCTGTTCGCCGTTGAATGGCCGGAAAAAAGATGACAAGCTTCCTGACCAACTCAGCACGGACGTCAAGAACGGCAAGACGATGCTCGTCGGCGACTACGCGAACATCGGCAACAACCATTTCGTGGAAGTTCGCGGCGTCGGTTTGGTTCAGAATCTACCGGGAACCGGAGCGGACGACGTCAACTCGCCGCAGCGGCAGATGATGTACGACGAGATGATCAAACGCGGAGTCCGTGACGTTCGGGGACGGTTGGCGGATCCTCAATCGGCGGTCGTCGAAATTTACGGTATTTTGCCGCCGGGCATTCAGGAAGGCGACGTGTTCGACGTCGAGGTGATGGTTCCCGATCCGAGCGAGGTCAAGAGTCTGCGCGGCGGCTGGCTGATGAAGGCGTCGCTCCAGGAAATGATGGGGATCGGCGGAATGATTCGGGAAGGTAGTCCCTTGGCTTACGTCGAGGGGCCGATCATGGTCGATCCGTTGGCGAGCGACAAGAACAATCCCGGCAACCTGAAAAAGGGGGTGATTCTCGGCGGCGCCCGGGCCAAGGAATCGCGGAACCTCATCTTGACGATGAAA
The DNA here is from genome assembly GCA_031548665.1 of Thermoguttaceae bacterium. Lineage (GTDB taxonomy): Bacteria > Planctomycetota > Planctomycetia > Pirellulales > Thermoguttaceae > WRKP01. The sequence continues at coordinate 8,326 of JAVBQW010000040.1, read as the reverse complement.
TCCGGCAACGAGTCGGCGTTTCTCACGGATCGGCTCGCCAAGGAAATCAACCATCGATTTTACACGGCATCGGGCCAGAAAAAAGGTGTCGCGACGGCGAAAACCGACGTTCTCATCACGCTCGACGTCCATCCGTCCTACAAACACGACGTTCCGCGATACATCAAGATCATCCAGACGATCGCGTGCTACGAAAATCAGGTCCAGCAACTTGAACGGATCGAACGTCTAAAAACGGAACTCACGGTTCCTGCGAAGGCCCAAAAAGCGGCGTTTCAACTCGAAGCGATCGGCAAACCGGGGATCGAAGCACTGCGAGGCGCTCTTCGCAGCCAGAATCCGGAAATCCGATTCCATGCGGGAACCTCGTTAGCGTATCTCGGTGACAGCACGGCGGCCAAAATTCTCGCCGATCTCGCTCGGGAAGAGCCGGCGTTTCGTGTTTACGCTCTGAATGCGTTGAGCGTCCTGAAAAGCGACATCGAAGCGGAAACTTGTTTGCAAGATCTTTTGAACGTTTCGAGCGCCGAAACCCGTTACGGAGCGTTTCGGGCCTTGTATTTAAGGAATCCCTACGATCGGACGATTCGTGGTGAGAATCTCGGCAACCAGTTCAGTTATCACGGCATCGCGTCGCAGGGGCCGCCGATGGTTCATCTTTCGAATTCAAAACGCCCGGAAATCGTCCTCTTCGGTCTCGACGCCCGTTTGGTGGCTCCGTTGACGTTGGAAGCCGGACCGTATATCTCTGTGGTTGCGCGAACGCCGAATTCCGTCGTCGTAACGAAATACGCCAAGGGACAGGGACTCGACGAAAAGCGAACCGTTTCGAACAAACTCGACGCCGTGATCCGTGCCGTGGTCGAACTCGGCGGAACCTATCCCGACGTCGTGCAGATGCTGCGGCAGGCCGATATCTCGAAGAATCTGAACTGCCGCCTGGAAATCGACAAACTGCCGGAACCGAACCGTATCTATACACGGAAGCTGACGCCGGAGGAAGAGGAGGAAATCAAAGTCGCCGAAGTCGTCAAGCCGAAATTGACGACCTGGCAGCGGATGAATCCGACGACGTGGTTCGAAAAGAATCCCGACGCGACCTCCTCCGAGGAAATCGAACAACGAAACTGGAGCGCCCGAGAATAGAATTGTTCGGTAACGGTAGTTTAGGAAGCTTTGACGAATCAGGGAGATCAGAGCCGCGACCGTATGGGAGCGGTAGACCCCAAAAAAACGCTTCCTCACGGGCGCGGCTCTGAAAAGCCGTGCCCTTTGTTTGTATACTGCGAAACGGCATTCGACTGACATTTTTCGAAAAGGTTTCTCCGTTTCGCTTTTTTTCACAAAGTCAAATACTGACGAAAGATGAGCCGACCAACGGAAGGCGGCGTCGACGTAGCCGAAGGCGACCGCCCTACCGTGCTACGGTATAAAACGAGGGCCGAAAAATGATCTTGTCGCAATCGAAGATAATCGCTAGAATCACGGATCAAAAAATTTCCTTTGTCCGCTTGATTCCATGGCCGATATTCCGTTCCTTGCACGCAGAATTTTGACTCTTGAAGCCGAAGCGGTTCGACAACTCGCGGACCGACTCGACGACCGTTTCGTTCGGGCCGTTCGACTTATTCTCCATTGCAACGGTCAAGTGATCGTCAGCGGCATTGGAAAAGCCGGACTCGTCGGTCAAAAACTCGTTGCGACCTTTGCCTCGACCGGTACGCCGTCCCATTTTCTGCATCCGGCAGAAGCCGTTCACGGTGATCTCGGTCGAGTCGGCCCCAACGACATTGTTCTCATCCTTTCGCAGAGCGGTGAAACGGAGGAGATTACACGAATTTTGCCCTCGTTTCGATCCTTGGGTGTTTCGATCCTTGCGATTACCGCTTCCGAAACGAGCACGCTCGGAAACCATGCGGAAATCGTTCTGCCGCTCGGACGTCTGGAGGAAGCCGATTCGCTCGGGCTTGCGCCGACAACCAGCACGACGGCGATGATCGCGCTCGGCGACGCCTTAGCCTTGGTCGTCAGCGAACAGCGTGGTTTCAGGGCCGAAGACTTCGCCCGGTTTCATCCCGGAGGAGCTTTGGGTCGAAAACTCAGCCTCGTCGACGATTATTGCCGTCCGCTCGCCCAATGCCGTGTCGCCCCGGACTCCGAAACCGTTCGTGAAGTCTTCGTCCGCCATGGAATCGTCGGTCGCCGTTCCGGAGCGATCCTGCTTCTCGACGCCGACAAACGTCTTGCCGGAATCTTTACCGACAGCGATTTGGCCAAGCTGTTCGAACGGCACCGCGACCACCTTCTCGACTCGCCGATCCGCGACGTCATGACGTCGAAGCCGACCACCGTTCGTTGCGGCTCCAAAATGCTCGAAGCCGTTGCCTTGATGGGCGAACGACGAATCAGCGAACTGCCCGTTCTCGATGTCGATGGTTTTCCCCACGGAATCATCGACATTACGGACGTCGTCGCCGCGTTTCCGGAATACGCCGCCTTTCGGGAAGAGCCGGGACCTGCCGCCTTTCAAAAGGAGCCGGGATCTGAGGTCCCGGAGATACGACCGGTTAAATTGAAAATTGCCTGATTTTTCCAGCGTCGGAAGTCGACGCGATTTCCCGTTCTCTCGCGTCGGAGGCCGACGCGGCTAACACCATGTCCCTTGAAGCGAAATGTCAGCCGATTCGAATGATCCTTTCGGACGTCGACGGCGTATTGACTGATGGAACCATCGAAATCGATCATCTCGGCAACGAATCGAAACGGTTCAGTACGGTTGACGGCTTCGGAATCCGTGTCTGGAAACAGGTCGGTTATTCCTTCGGCCTGATCACCGGACGGCGTAGCGAATGCGTGTTGCATCGAGCCAAGGATCTTGGAATCGACATTGTGCGGATCGGAACCTTCGAAAAACTTCAAGCCGTTGAAGAAATCGCGGCGGAACACGAATTATCGTTGGGACAAATCGCGTTTATCGGCGACGATCTTCCCGATCTGCCGGCGATTCGAGCCGTCGGCCTCGGCGTTACCGTACCGGACGCTCCGAATGAATTACAGATCGCCGCCGACTTCACCACCCGACGCCGTGGCGGCTACGGAGCCGTTCGCGAACTCATTGAGCAGATTTTAAAACGGCAAGAAAAATGGAAGGCGTAAGATCTGAATGTTTCGTTTTCTCCTGACAATCGGAAGTTTCGCCTGCATCGTGGGGATGTACGTCCTTTACGATCGGGTTGTCGTTCCGCTCATGTTGCCGGAGGGAAAACGTAGCGTGGTGTTCGACGAACAATCCGACGGCGAGCATAACGACGAGTTGGAGCCGTATCTTTCCTTGTTCCAACCGGATTCCTGGGAACGTGATCCGAAGGCGAATATTCAGAAAATCGAAACGGACCAGGCGGTCATCCTGTTTCAAACCGATACGGTCGAAGGCAACGTCGTCAAATTGGAGCCGTGTACGATTCTGCTCCTCGACAAAAGTTCGGAATTGAGTCCCGAAGAGCGGATTCGTCAGGCCGTCGTCATGCGAACGCCGCAGTACGCCGAAATCGAATTTGACGGCGAAGTCAGTTTCAGTCGTTTTCCTTTTCCGAACATCAAGAGCGGCAAGCTTCTTGGAAAAGTTTGGATCGACAGCGACATGAAAGAGCCCGGTCCGCAGGACAATCTTCATCTCGAAACGGAAAACGTCGTTTTCACCGAAAGTCCGGCCCTGACGACGATCAGCACGCTCAAAGACGTCTTTTTTCGATGGGGAATCAACTCCGGCGAAGGTTCCGTTCTTCGGATCGATCTGGCTCGGGCCGATCCGAAAAGCAAGGCGTCGCCGAAGGAACTCAAACGTCTGCAATTTGACTCGCTTCGACGCCTGAACATGTTTTTGCCGGAGAAGAACGATTCCATGGTTCTTGCGGCCGCTCCGCCGAAACCGGCGATTCCCGCTCCGAGAACGGAGTCGCGGATTCCGCCGTTGCCGCCGCAACAACCCCTGCCGCCGCTTGCCGCCGATTCCACCAGACAGATGTCGATTCCGCTGGACGGTGTCGCGACGCTGGACATTCAATGTCGTCGTGAATTCGTCTTCGTTCCCGGGGAAACGAAAGGGGATTGGATTGCCAGTTTTTGGGGGAACGTTTTGGCGGTCCGAACCAATTCGGATGGAAGCTCCGATCAGATTACCGGCGAAGAACTCCGAATTGTTTTCTCGCCGAAAAAGCCGGATCCGAGCGTAAAATCTGAACCGAACACGAAAACGACGGTCGAAAAGAAGGGAAGCAACGTCGGTCTCGGTTCCATGGAACCGATCCTGTTTACGGTTCGGGGAAAGATGGGATTCGACAATCAGCCGCCGGAACCCGCTCGCTTGACTTCGAAACGAAACGGAGGAGTCGTGATGGTCGGCGACCAACTCCAGTACGACCTTGAAAAAAACCAGTTTTATCTTGAAACGGAGAAAGTCGCCGGCGCTTCGAAAGAAGTTTTTCTGTTCCTTCAGGACAACCGATACGTTTTCCGTAGCACGCAAGGATTCTTTTATACCATGGATCCGAACGGCGGAATCGGAAAGTTGACTTCTTCCTCTCCGGGAAACCTTCAGGGAACGATGGGGGAAGGTCCTGAACGGAAAAATATCTCCGCAACGTGGAACGCCCTCCAAATGGAGCCGGACAAATTCGATCCGAAGCAGATGGTCGTCCAAATGGACGGCGGCGTCCTGTTCGAAATGCAGGGATTCGGCAAGATGAAGGCCGAGAAATTCATCTTATGGTGTTTTGTGACGCAAGGTACCGGAGCGACGCCGCTGAAGGCAAAATCGCCAAAGGGGGAACCTGATTCGTTGTCGGCCCTTGGAAACGGCAGCTTGACGCCGGATCGAGCCATGGTACTTGGAAAGGTTCATTTCGAAAACGAAAACGGAACCTGCGACGTGAACCGGATGGATATCTTTTTCGAAACGGTCGCGGTGAACGGCGTCATCGAACGTTCCCGCTGGACGCCGCAAATTCTTTATGAAACGGCACCGGAATCTCCGAACGGATTGTTCGTGATGGAAAATATTTTTCCATTCGAAAAGATGAACAGTTCGGTCGTTTCTCCGAATCGGCTTGCCGGTTCGTTGAAACAAACCATTCAACCGGTCCAGTATTTGGAGCCGCAAGGTTTTTCGCGGCCGCCGCAACCGAGTCCGGCGACCGCCCAGTCGCCGGTTGCCAACAAGGGAGTTCTTCCCTTGACCAATCCCTCGCCGCTACGACCGAGTCCGGCGCCGGCGAATGGTTTGGTGCCGAAAACCGAGTCCGGTGGCTTGCTCGGTTTTCGTTCCGGTACCGGACGTTCCGCGTACGCAATCACCGGCGACCGTCTTCGGATGCTCGTTCAAACAATCGAAGGACGCTCCGAACCGAGCATTATCCATCTTGACGGCAACGTCCGCATCACGGAGCAGTTGATCGGAGGTTCCGCCGGGGAAGCGATCGAGATTTTCGGCGAAGAAATCAAGGTTTGGGAGCCGTCGACGCCGAACACGAAAATTTTGATCAAGGGCAAGGCTCCGAAAGACGCCGAGTTTCGCGGCAAGGGCGTCAAGTTGAACGCCATGGAAATCAACATCCGTCGCGCCGAAAATTTGATTTGGTCGGACGGTCCCGGCCGGCTCCTCGCCCTTGTTCCCGCCCAAGGCGGTTCGCCAAACGTCGTCGTCAATCAGGGCAACGGCAAGTCCAACCTGACGCCGTTGACGCCGTTTGGAGCAAACCAATCCGGCGGCGACAGTCGATTGCTCGTCGATTGGAACGACCAGATGTCGTTCAACGGCAAAACGCTCGTTTTCCGAGGCAAACCGGATCAAAGCGGAATCCGGGTCCGGGCTTTATACCAGAACACGCAAATCTTCGCCGACGTGATGATGGTTCATCTGAACCGACTGGTTTCGTTCTTCGACGATCAATCCGACATTCAAGCGAAGGCCGAATCGATCGAATGCGCCAAGAACGTGTATATTCGAACGGAGGAAGTCGAGAACAATCAACGAAAGGCCGTGAACATCGGCGAGTTCGACGGCGTTCGAGTTTACGTGGAAACCGGTGATTTCGTCGCCGCCGGTCCAGGATATATTCGGTCGACGTCTTTGAGCGACGGCAAAGGATTCTCGGTTCCCGGCAGCGCGGCACCAAAACCGGCGCCGACGGCCAAGGGCGAGACGACCCAACTCTACGTCCGGTTCCATAAAAGTATTCGCGGCAATTACTTGACCAGTATCGTCGAAATCACCGGAAACGTCGAATGCATGCATTGTCCGGTGACGTCCTGGGATGCCAAATTGGGAATCGAGGATCAAAACGCCGTGACGAAACGCGGATATTTGATGAACTGCGAAAAACTGTTGATCGTCCAGATGCCCGATCCCGGCGCAGAAACACGGAGCGTCGAGATGACCGCGACCGGACGAACGACGATCGAAGGCCCCGACAATCTTTATGCCGGAGCTGAAACGATCAAGTACAACCAAGCGAAAAGCCAAGTGATTTTTGACGGCGAAGCCTATGGTAAGGCGACCGTCTATTCCGGAAAAAACCGGATCAAGAACTCGGCGAAGAAGCTCGAATATAATCTCGAAACCGGAACCGTTCAGGTGCTCGACGCCGAAGGTTTGGAAATCGGACGGTAGAACAGTCGCCTCAGGCTTGCATCCTCCGTGCAAGGCGGATAGATTAGACGGTAAGAAGTTTCGAAAACTTCGACCGAGAGCCGGGACCTCTGGTCCCGGTCCGGTGAAACGTCGTATTGCCGGACTACCGGCCAAATATTCAGGAGGATTTCAATGATTCTCTATCTTGGGGACGACAGTATTCGTCAGGCGGCGGCGTATCTTTGTGGAATCCTGAAACAGGCGGGCATTCCGTTTGATCACGTCGACAGCGGAACCAGTCCGGTTTCGGTTGCCGATTACGACGCCTACGTCTTGAGCGACTATCCGGTCTCGGGATTCAAACCGGGCCAAATGGAACGGATTCGCGACGCCGTTGCCGCCGGCAGCGGGCTCGTCATGCTCGGCGGTTGGGAAAGTTTTTACGGTCGACTCGGTGAGTATCATAAATCACCGCTCGCCGAAGTTTTGCCGGTCGAGATGCAGCATCGGGACGATCGTCGAAACTTTTCGCAACCGCTCATGGTCCATTGTCGCCGTCGGCATCCGATCGTCGACGGACTGCCTTGGAATTCGCCGCCGTTCGTCGGCGGATTCAACCAGTTCAAGGCGAAACCCGGAACCGAAACCCTGCTGGAAACGGTCCGGTTCGATGTCCGGCTCGTCGAAGAAGGTCAGGTCGCGAACTGCGACGTCGACGGTGTCTGCGACATCGACGGCAAGCCGATCGAAGAACGAACCTCGATTCCGCTTTGGAGCGGCGAAACGCTGTTTTTGTCGCTCCCGGAACGGTTTCCGCTCCTTGTCGTCGGCCGTTACGGAAACGGAAACGTCGCCGCCTTGGCGACCGACGTCGCGCCCCATTGGGTCGGCGGCTTCGTCGATTGGGGAAAGCAACGCGTCACGCAAGAACTCGGCGACGAAGCGTCGATCGAAGTCGGCGCCGATTACGTCCGGTTTTTCACGCAACTTGTTCAGTGGATTCGAACGAAATAAAAAAAACGCCGGAGTACCGGCTAAATGGATGCAATAGAGTCATGAAAACGATTTCGACTTCGGCCGCTCCGGCGGCGATTGGACCGTATTCCCAAGGAACCGTCAGCGGCGGCTTGCTGTTTACCGCCGGACAGATTCCTCTCGATCCCAAAGAGATGGCGATCGTCGGAATGACCGTCGAAGAACAGACGCTCCAGGTTCTCCGCAACCTCGACGCTGTCTTGGCTGCGGCGGGAACCTCCTGGAACCGCGTCCTCAAAACGACCGTGTTCCTGACCGATCTCGCGGACTTTGTCGCCATGAACCGGATTTACGAACAGCATCTCGACGGCGCCAAGCCGGCTCGGAGTACCGTGCAGGTCGCCGCGCTGCCGAAGGGAGCGAAAGTCGAAATCGAACTCGTCGCCGAAGTCGGGTGATGTTTGGACGACGTCATCCCCTCGTCATCCCCGTGCAGACAGGGACCTAGTACAAAGTTAAGAAAATAATGTTCGTCATCCCCGCGAAGGCGGGGACCCAGACGATAGACGTTGTCAACCGTTTGCACACTCTATAACTTGCGGCGATGCAAAGGGTTGGAAAATTTACTCTCTAGGTCCCCGCCTTCGCGGGGATGACGATATCTTTTCTATTTTCACGAAGCTCAATTCGCTAACTTTGTACTAGAGAGCAGATTCCAATAGG
>JAVBQW010000033.1:0-21440 GCA_031548665.1 Thermoguttaceae bacterium | reverse complement strand
ACGAATTGATATTCATCAAATAACAGCCGGAAAGGAGGCGGTACTCCGCCGGATTGACGGCGAAAACCGTCATTACGGCGAGTACGCCTCCATTCCGGCTGTTATCACACCGCGAACATTATTTCCTTGACTTTGTACTAGGAAATCGGCGAAAATGAGCAAAGCACCGTCATCCCCGCGAAGGCGGGGATCTAGAGAACAGATTTCAAGAGGTTCTTGTACACGTTATACTACAAACGGGGACAAACTGCATGTTTTACCTGCTTCAACCCCCAAGTTACGCGGAGTACCGCTTCACTTGGGGCTCTTTTTCAGTCGAAAACGAAAAAGGTAATTTCTCGCCGTTTACAGTATATTGACGGATGCAAACGGTCGACAACGTCTTCCGTCTAGGTCCCCGCCTTCGCGGGGATGACGAACATCATTCTTTGAACATCGCTTTCGGTTCTCGGCAAGGATTTCCTCCCCCTCCCCTTTTTGCGGTCGTCGAATAAAATAGACGGGTATCCTGTATTACTAATGTTCAGGATCGTGAATTTTTTTCACGAAGCGCCAGCAGGATCGGGAGCGGAGCGACCATCCTGCGGGTTTCGGCGCCGGAGCGGTAGCTCCTGTTTGGCTGGCGGCCCTGCCGCACTGCGGGAATTTCGTTTTGTCCTTTCGTCCCCTAAATTGAGAGAAAACCATGTCGATCGCGATTTCGAACATCGTTCAAGGGTTGGAACCGTCCGCAACGCTTGCTATGGCTGCCAAGGCGAAAGACCTGAAGGCCCAAGGTAAGACCGTCTACGACCTCAGTGTCGGCGAACCGGACTTTGTGACGCCGCAGCACATCTGCGACGCCGCCATCGCCGCGATGAAAGCCGGACACACGAAATATACGATCGCCAGCGGAATTCCCGAACTCAAGAAAGCCGTCGTCGACGCCTATAAACGGGATTACGGCCTCGAATACGCTCCGGCTCAAGTTACGGTCGCCAACGGAGCGAAGCACGCCCTGCACAATGCGTTCTTCACGACGTTGAATCCCGGCGACGAAGTCATCATTCCGGCTCCGTACTGGGTTTCCTACGCCGAATTGGTCAAACTGTCCGGCGCGAAACCGGTCATCGTTCCGACCACGGAAGCCGGCGGCTTCAAAATGACCGCCGAACAGTTCGAAAAGGCGATCACGCCGAAGACCCGGATGTTGTTGCTGTGTAGTCCGTCGAATCCGACCGGAACGATGTACTCCGGCGAGGAACTCGGCAAATTGGCGGACATCGTCTTGGCGAAGAATATTTTCGTCCTTGCCGACGAGATTTACGACAAGCTCGTTTATGGTTCCAATAAGTTCGTCAGCTTCCCGACCTTGCGGCCCGGCTTGCAGGATCGGACCATCGTGATCAACGGCGTCAGCAAGACCTACGCGATGACCGGTTGGCGCATCGGCTGGACCCTCGCTCCGGCAAACGTTGCCAAGAAGATGGGCGAACTCCAGAGCCAGGAAACCTCGAATCCGTGCAGCATCAGCCAATATGCCGCCGTCGCTGCCCTGAACGGCGACCAGACCTGCGTGGCGACGATGCTCAAAGCGTTTTCGGAACGCCGCGATTACGTCGCCAAGCGGATCGCCGGGATTGATGGCTTGACCTGTGCCGACATGCAAGGAGCGTTTTACGCTTTCTTCAACGTCCAAAAATACCTCGGCAAAAAACTGGGCGGCGTGCAAATCGACAACTCGGAACAATTCTGTCTCGAACTGTTGTCGCAAAAATATGTCGCGACCGTGATGGGTTCCTCCTTCGGCTGCGAAGGATATGTCCGGGCGTCGTTTGCCGCCGGAATGGACGTCCTCGAAGCGGCGTTCGACCGCATCGCGGAATTTGTCGCCGGGTAACATTGTGAATCGACAGACGATCGTCATCCCCGCGAAGGCGGGGACCTAGAGAGTAAACTTCAATACGCTCTTGCACACGTCATTGACGGTGTTTTTTGCACGTCAATAACGGATGCAAACGGTAAATGATAACTTTCGTCTAGGTCCCCGCCTGCGCGGGGATGACGAGTTTTTCCGCCTTCCGACATGAACTATCCGCTTGTTTTCGGATTTCTGGGCTTCGTCTGCTACATTCTCGGCGGCAGCATGTTGTTCAGCTTGCCGTGGGCGCATCCGTTCCTCGGCGGCGTCTGGCGCCAAGAACAGAGCGGCGTTTACGGCCTGCTCGGTTCGATCACGATCTGCGTTGTTCTCGGCTTCCTGCTTCGCTTTCTCGGCCGCGGCGCGTCGGAGCATTTTTCCAAGAAGGAAGCGACCGCGATCGTCGGCTTGAGCTGGATTTTGGCGACGATTCTCGGAGCGTTGCCGTTTTTGCTTTCCGGGACGCAGCGGTTGGAGGGCGTTCCGATGAGTGTTTGCGACGCCCTGTTCGAATCGCAATCCGGCTTCAGCACGACGGGCGCGACGATTTTTGGCGAACTGGAACGTCCCGAATTGATGTCCCGCTGCATTCTTTTCTGGCGCAGCGCGACCCATTTTCTCGGCGGTCTCGGAATCATGGTTCTTTTCGTCGCCCTGCTCGGTCAGGGATCGTTCGGCAAGACCATGATGCGCTTCGAATGGAGCGGCAAGTCGAGTCCCAAGGAGCGGATGCAACTACTCGCCAAGTCCCTCTTCAAAATTTACGTCGGCCTCAATTTCCTGCTGACGACCGCGCTCGTTCTGCAAGGCTTAACGCTGTTCGACGCCCTCTGTCATGCGTTCGGAACGATCGCGACCGGCGGATTCAGTACGTTCAACGCCAGCGTCGGACATTTCGCGGCTGCCGGATATTCCTGTACGGCGGGCATCGAATGGACGCTGACGCTGTTCATGTTTCTCGGCGGAACGAACTTCGTGCTGCTCTATTGGTGTGTCATGCGCAAGCCGAAACGAATGTTCCAGAACACCGAATGGAGAGCCTATTTCGGTATCGTTTGCATTGCGACGTTCCTGATCGTCTGCAGCGGAATTCGAGACAACGATTTCGACAACTACGGAACGGCTGACACGCCGATTTTTCAATCGAGTCCGCCGAAACACGATCCGAAGCTGACGGTCATTGAGGAACGATACGAAGAAGAGGTCTTTCACGTGACCGAGGAGGCCGCGCCGCCGACGCCGTCCGGCGAGACCGCGCCGATTGCTCCGGAGCCCCGTGAACCGATGCCGCTTTCCATGGCGATCCGAACCGTGACGTTCCAAGTCGTCTCCCTGATGACGACGACCGGTTTCGTAACGGACGAATACGAAAAATGGAACGGTTTCGCTTGCGGCGTCTTTCTGCTCCTGATGTTTTTCGGGGGGTGTACCGGCAGCACCTCGGGCGGCTTCAAGGTGATTCGCGTCGTGTACGTTTGGAGATTGCTGCCGCTGGAAATCGAAAAGGCGTACCGACCGAACGTCGTCCGGCCGCTCATCGTTGACGGAGCGCCGGTCGACAAGGACATTCTCCAACGAATTTTCGTCCATTTCACCCTGATGACGGTCGTGTTCATCCTCGGAACATTATTCGTTTTGGCGTTCGAACCGCCGTCGACTTGGGGCATGGTCAGCGTCGCCGGGGACCGGAAGTTGATCGACACCGCCAGCGCGGTTGCTTCTTGCATGAACAACGTCGGTCCCGGACTCGGCTTGATCGGAGCACGGGAAAACTTCGGCGCCTTCAGCGAAATGTCGAAATTCCTCTTTACCTGGCTGATGATGCTCGGACGTCTCGAATTCTTTGTCATCTTGTCGTTGTTCCATCGCGGATTTTGGTCCGGCTGGAAGAAACGGACGCCGCGAGATCCGGACAAATCGTTCGACGATTGGGCGTCCTCGATTTTGCCGTAAGATTTTCGCCAGAAAATAACCGGCAATAAAACAGAGCACGAAGCGTCAGCAAGTGTTTGGAGCACATTCCCTTGCTGACGCGTCGGGCTCTGGAGCTTGCCCGCCAATTTCTGGATGATTTCTTATCGAGAGAAAGCGGTGCTGAAATCCTGCGGCAGCTTGACAAGCGTTGCGGCCCAAGACAGTCCGACGCCGAAGCCGACGAGCATCACCCACTCACCGGGCTTCAACATACCCTGTTGAAAAGCGTCGATCATTCCGATGGGAATGCTGCTGGAAACGGTGTTTCCGCGGTGCAGAACGTCGTTGAAGTACCGTGATTCATCGATTTTACAAAGCTCCCGCAGCCGGTCGAGCATGTATTTGTTCGCCTGATGGAACACGAAGCAACCGATGTCTTCCCGGGTTTTGCCGCTTTGTTGAAGAATCTCTTCGACCATGGGCGGAACGCGATCGATGGCGAAGGAAAAGATGCCGGGACCGTGCATGTAAAGCTGGTCTTTCGAGCGAACACTGCCTTTGCCGTCGGAGAATTCGACGCCGGTTTCGTCGGTTTTCGGTATTCGTTGAGCGCCGGCGGGAACGATCAGCAGATTGGCGCCGCTGCCGTCGGTTCCGAAGACGAAGGGGCCGATCGGCGACTCGCCCGAATCGGCAACGGCGGAAACCAGCGTCGTCGCCGCGCCGTCACCGAACAGCGGACGGGAGGCCCGATCAAGCGGATTGATATATTTCGAATAGGTTTCCGAGGTGATCAAGAGAACGTTCCGAGCCATGCCGCCTTCGATGAGCCCCTTGCAAAGGGAAAGTCCGTAGACGTATCCGCTGCAGCCGAGATTGAAGTCGAGGGCTCCACAGGATTTCGGCAGCCCGAGGCGTTCGTGAACGAGGCAGGCGGAAGTCGGTAGGAAGTAGTCCGGCGATTGAGTACAGAGGAGAACGAAGTCAATATCTTCGGGAACGCAACTTCCGGCGTCGAAAAGGGCTTCTGTCGATTTGACGGCCATATCGGCGGCGGTTTCATCGGAGCCGCTGATCGGTCGGGTTTCAATCCCAAGTTTTCGGACGATTTTTTCTTCCGTCCAAGACGTGAAGACGTCGGCTAGTTCACGGTTTCCGAGGGTATGCTCCGGAAGATAGCAAGCGATACTTCGAATATGGGCCTTCACGATCACACCTCGGATTGACAGAAAGGCAAAAAATGTCACGTCGAAAGTTTAGCTGTCAGTATATCATTGATCATGGACTTGTAAAGGCGAGTCTTGGGGCTCCAGGACAAATGTAAATTGTAAAACAGGCCGTCATTTCGAGCGGAGCGAGAAATCTCACTGAACCGGTTGAGTTTGAATTTTCAACCTTTTCGGTATGGTGAGATTTCTCCCTTCGGTCGAAATGATACCCTCTTATTTTATCTGTTTTACACTTTGCTTTCGTCCTTCGCTGTTTCGGCGACCGCTTGATTAATTTCATTAAATCCTTTACAATCCTTGCAATCGAAGAAATTTTACGGTCGTTATTCCGTCTTCGTCGGCTTCCTTTCTCCCTTTCTTTTATGTTGCGAACTCCGGAACAGTTGCGAGAAGATGCGTTGACCATTTGGAAAGCCGGTGTCGCCGGTGTTGCCGTCGCTCGCCTGATCCAAGACAACGTTCATCTCTCTCCGGAAGGAAAAACGTTGACGATCGCTGGAGACTTTTATCCGCTCCAGAACGTTCGCCGCCTCGTCGTGGTCGGAGGCGGAAAGGCTTCCGGTCGAATGGCCGAAGCCTTCGAGTCGATACTCCGTCCCCTTTTTCAACGGGAAGGACAGGAGGGAGTTCCCGAAATCGTCGGTTGGATCAACGTTCCCGATGATTGCGTGTTGCCGCTGCAAAAGGTTCATCTGCACCCTTCGCGGCCGATGGGCGTCAACGAACCGACTGAAGCAGCCGTTTTCGGAACGCAACGGATCATCGAACTCCTCAACTCGCTGGGTCCGGACGATTTATGCATCAATCTTCTTTCCGGGGGCGGTTCCGCGCTTCTTCCGGCCCCGCCGCCGGAAATTTCGTTGTCGGAGAAACTTGAAATCACTCGGTTTCTCAGCGGAGCGGGCGCCGACATTCAGGAGTTGAACGCCGTTCGCAAACAGATCAGCTTGCTCAAAGGCGGTAAAATGAAGGAGCTTTGCCGCGGTCGCCGCCTGATCAGCCTGATTCTCTCCGATGTTCTGGGCGACCCGCTCGACGTGATCGCTTCGGGACCGACCGTCGACAATCAGAGCGACGTTGCGGAAGCTCTTCGCATTCTCCAACGCTTTGAAACGGTTCCTGCTTCGGAAGCTCAGCAAACGGCGATTCGAAACGTCCGCCGATTTCTCCAAGAGCGAAGCAACGAGGAACGGGCCGACTTAAACTCGGCGACGGTCGTCGCCGACGAGTTCGGGGCTGTCTTCGATACCGAAGGCGGTTGGGTGCGAAACGTCGTTATCGGCAACAACGCCCTTGCCGTGGACGCCGCCGGAATCGAAGCGGAACGTCGCGGTTATTCCACCGTCTCGATTTCGGCGACGAAAAGCGAGGGGCTTGCGGAAGATGTCGGCGTTCGGCTCGCGGAACAAGCGATCGACATGAAAACCGGAGGCCCCGACTGTTTGATCAGCGGCGGCGAACCCGTCGTTCGTCTCGCCGCCAAGGAAATTCGTGGAAAAGGAGGACGCAACCAACAGCTTATCCTCGCGGCGTTGATCCGACTCCTGCACGATCCGCGTTTCCAAGGTCCCGAACCATGGGGCCTTGCGATGATTTCCGGTGGAACCGACGGCGAAGACGGACCGACCGACGCCGCCGGCGCCCGTTTGGACGACGAACTTGTCCGACAACTTCGGGACCGCCTCCAAAACGAACCGACGTTCGATCCGCAACGATTTCTCGAAACTAACGACGCTTATCCTTTTTTTCAATCCCTCAACGGTCTCGTGACGACCGGACCGACCGGAACCAACGTTTGCGATCTCCGCGTCGTCCTTGTCGACCGAATCAACGTGTAGAATAAAGAAAACGTCTTCCCGGACTTCAGCGAGACCGCAAGGCAGCGTGGTTAACGTCTTTCCCTTCAACATCATTCCGTTATCCTCCGATGTCTGCTCCGATTCGTCTTTTGATCGCCGGATATTGCGCCGAACGTCCCGGTGGGGTGGAAACCTTCATCCGAAACCTCGCTGCGGGGCTTCCCAAGGACGAATTTCAGGTAAACGTCCTGTGTATCGACACGCCTCCGGTCGGTACCCGGAAAATGTTCGAGTCGATAGACATTCGCTTATTCAGTCCGCGACGACGATTGATTTCGAAAAAATGGGAGCAGGACGTTTCCGGCGTCGTCGACGCGGTCGGACCGATCGACATCATTCACTGCAACGGCGTGACGAACATTTGGCGTTGGCTGAAAGGAGCGGAAGAAGTCGGAATTCCCGTTCGAATTTTCCACGGACACAATCCGATCCAAAAGTTCGGCGGCTATTTTCGGGAAATGTATATCAGAAACTATACGATTCCGTTGTTGTCCCGTTATGCGACCCATTGCGTGTTTTGCAGTCAGTACGTGAAGGATCAATGGGTTCGTTTGGGACCGAATTCCACGCTTCCCTGTGAGGTCAAGCATTGCGGAATCGATTTTTCCGCCTTTGGCAGCGAACGAATTTCCTTGCGGGCGTCCCTGCGGATTCCTGAAGACGCCCTTGTATTTGGACAAGTCGGTCGGTTTACCCGTCAAAAGAATCACCGTTTCCTTATCAGTATTTTCAAGGAAATCGCAACCAGAGAACCTCGCGCTCATTTTCTTTTGGTCGGAAGCGGTCAACGGGAAACGCAGGTTCGACGGCAGATCGCCAGAGCCGGTCTGGCAGAGCGGGTGACGTTGACGGGACGGCGTCCCGACATTCCGGATCTGCTCGCGACGATGAACGTTTTCGTCCTCCCTTCATTCTTCGAAGGTCTTCCGCTCGTTTCCGTCGAAGCTCAAGCGGCCGGCGTTCCCAGCATATGCTCGACCGGAATCTCGATGGAAACCTGTCTGCTCCCGGGAATGATCGAGACTCTTTCGTTGAGCGATTCCGTCGAATGTTGGGCCGAAGCGGCGATTGCCAAGGCCAAGGTTGTTTTTCCGCCGCGGGAACACTGTTTGGAGATCGTCCGCAACTCACCGTTTGAGCTTTCTCACGCGACGCGAGCCTTCGCGGATTATTATCGAAGTTGCTTCCAACGTTAGCCCTTTCGACATGGGGACTCGTCAACGCCCAACGTTTTGATATGATAACCATCACAGGAGCCGGGACCTGTGGTCCCGGAAAGCGTAGACGGAGGAAACCATGTTGGACAAGCAATCTTGGGGCGACGTCCCGGCGGCGTGGACTCGGCGACATCTTCTTGGTTTGGAGGAGTTGAACGCCGAGGAGATCAATCTTCTTCTCGACCAAGCGGAACGGTTTCGGGCCGTTTTGATGCAGGGAGATCGGAAAATCCCTCTCTTGGCGGGCAAAACCTGCGTCAATCTGTTTTTCGAAAATTCAACACGAACCCGAACGAGCTTTGCGTTGGCGGCAAGGCGTTTGGGAGCCGACGTCGTTGAATTTTCCGCGTCGACCAGCAGCTTGTCGAAAGGCGAGACGATCATCGACACGGCGAAGAATATCGAAGCAATGCAAATCGATGCCGTGATCGTCCGACATTCTTGTCCCGGTTCGCCAAAGTTGCTCGCCGAAAACCTTCGATGTAGTATTTTGAACGCCGGAGACGGACCACACGAACATCCCACACAGGCCTTGCTGGACATCCTGACGATTCGCCAGCGTTTCGAGCGGATCAAGGGACTGACCGTTGCATTGGTCGGCGACATCGCTCACAGTCGGACCGCCCGATCGAATATTTGGGGGCTCCAAAAGCTCGGCGCCCACGTCATCGTCTGCGGCCCCTCGACGCTCGTCTCGAAACAATGGGAAAAACTCGGCGTCGAAACGTCGTATTCGTTGGACGCGATTCTTCCTCGGGTCGACGTTTTTAATTTGCTTCGGATCCAGTTCGAGCGACAGGTCGTTCGGCCCTTTCCGTCGACGCGAGAATACGCCCATCTTTACGGAATGGACGCCCAACGGCTCACCAAAGCGAAAAACGATGTCCTGATCATCGCTCCCGGACCGATCAATCGCGGATTGGAAGTCACGCCGGACGTCGCCGACGGTCAACATTCCTCGATTCTCAATCAGGTAACCAACGGCGTCGCCGTCCGTATGGCCGCCCTTTGGATGTGTTTATCTTAAAGAAAACAAAAACCGGAATAGAGCCGGTACTCCGGCGAAATGACGGAGAACCGTTTCGCGGGTTTAGGCTTCCGCTCGAAAGTTTCCTGCCCAAGAGCCGGGGGTGTAGGCGGTACTCCGCCGTAGCCCCCGGATGGTTGGTGTTCCGGACAAAATGAAACTTGGGGGATGTTTTTTTCGAGCGGAAACCTTACACCGGAGTGTCGTCATTGCGCCGGAATACCGGCTCCATTCCGGCTTTTATTTTTGTTTTGAAAAACGTCATGACACAACGAGTCAAACAGGGAATCTTGCAGGCGGCGGAGTTCTTCGGCGTCAACAAGTTCTTTCGGGACCGAACACGTTCGAGGTTGCTCGGACTTTGTTATCACAGCGTGATCGGTGACGACGCTCCGATGGACGATCCGAGGACCCGGATCGCGGTGACGCAATCTCAATTCGACGCTCAACTTGCGGAGCTTCGCAATCACTGGACGCCGATTTCCTTGGCGGAACTCGACCGTTGTTTTCGAAACGACGTACCGATTCCGGAGCGGTCCGTGTTTGTGACGTTCGACGACGGATTCCTGAACAACCTGACCGTTGCGGCTCCGATCCTGAAAAAATACGAGATTCCGGCGACGATTTTCCTGACGACCGGCCTGATCGAAACCGGCGACACCCTTTGGCCGCTCGAACTGGTCGAACGGATCATCTCTTGGTACGGAAACACTCTGCCGTTGCCGAACAACGGCGGCCTGTTCAAACTGCCCACGGACCCTGCCGAACGGATCGACGCCGCGATCGACGTGATGAATCGATGTAAGTCGCTACCGGATGCCGAACGGCTTCGTTATGTCGAATTCATTCGAAGCAAAACGGTCTTCCAGCCCTCGGAATACTGGCAGTACGAGCTTTACCGCTTCATGACTTGGCAGGACGTGAGACAGCTTCGAGACATGGGCTTCGAACTTGGAGCGCATACCGTGTCGCACGGCAATTTGGCGAAGCTCCCGATTGTCGAGGCGATCGATGAGATGCGGGAAAGCAAGAAAAAAATCGAAACGGAACTCGGAATCGATTGTTTTTCGTTGGCGTATCCTTTCGGCGGTCGCGAGGCGTTTTCCGACGCCGTGGTCGCCGCCGCCCGGGAACTCGGTTTCCGCGTCGGCGTGACGCTTCGGATGCATCGGAATCCGGAGCGTCCGGATCCGCTGAAATTGGATCGAATTTGCGTGACCGGCGACACGACGCTCGCCTCTTTCCGCTCCCTGATCGCCGGATGGAGGAGTTAGGACACGACTTTTCAAGGAGACTTCAAAGAGCCGGGGACGGAGTCGGTACTCCGACGCAGTCCCCGGACGGCCCGACAAAATACCGTTCGAAGGATCAGTCGCCGCGGGAAATCTTGAACGGAACGTTCGGTTTGAGCCGGAACAATCGTCGCCGTGTCTTTTCGAATCGAAAAGAAGCGACGATCAAACCGAAAAGATGGAAGAACAGGATGCGACCGCTCGGATGGAACCCGTATTTCAAATGCGAGCGGATTGACGGCGCGTTATCCGCCGTAATCAGGGCGGAATACCGAACCGACGGCGACGCCCGATGGATCGCGGCAAACAACGCCGTATGGATGCCCCGACGTCGACAGGATTCTCGGACGAAAAGAAACTCAACGAACGCTTCGTCCGTCCGAAGTTCCAGCTCGATTTCCGTCGTGCCATAGTGAACGACGTAAACGTCGCCGGTCTCCCAAATGAAACCGGCGACGGTTTCTCCTTCCCGGGCGATCCAGAGCCGGCTTCCGTGACGGAACATTTTCTCGAATCGTCGGCGTCTGTCCTTCGGTTCGATCCAGGCGTAATCGGTCGTTCCTTCCATGCAGTCGAGCAGTTGATCGATGATTTCCGGACCGGCGTCGCCGAAAATTTGTAACGTCGGATCCGAAACGAACGGTTCCGGCTCGTTGCGGCTTTCGAACGGAGCAACGGTCAAGAGTCGTACGTCCCCGATCATCAACGAGGGCTGAAGTCGCAGGAACGACGTCAGCGCGTTGAAAAAATCGATGAACTCGCCGTGAACGAGATATCCGAAGGCCGATCGGATTTTTCGCAATATCGACATCGGATTTCCCTGTCTCCCCGCGAATTATTTCGCTTCAAGGGTTGCCGAAGCGACGGCAATGTCGTTGGTTTTCGGCGGCGTGATCCCGGCGTACTGCTCCAACGTTTGGATCCGATTCTCCAGAACCGCGATCCGTTCGTCCGCTTCCTTTGAATTCGTACAAACATGCGTCTTGCCGCCGATCACCAGGCAACCGCTCAGCGAAGCGCAAAGGAGCAGACCAAGCCCAATCGTTCCGATTTTCTTCACGCTCATCGTCTCGTCCTCAAGAACAGAAGTTTTCCTCCCCCAAGTGTCGGGGGCGACACGTCGAACGATAAATCCCTTTTCTTTATCGGCAGAAACACGACGAAAAAACATGAATATTTCCGTTGACTTCAGGGATTGTTTTGTATAAAATATACCGGTATTTTCTTACGATATGCATGACAATGAGTTCCGGCATCAACAATAAACGGATCTTCCTTTTCGTGATCGTCTTGGCGGTCACGCCGCTCCTGTTCGGGAACGCGATCCATCGTTTGATACCGTGTCCGCTCGAATCGCATTGCAGGCATCTGGCGTCTCATTCTCACGACGCTCCTGAGGACGATAACGGCGGCGACGACGACCATGAAGACGGAACGCCGGCGGAAAGTTCCTGTCCGATCTGCGATTTCCTGACGATGCCGCGAGATATTCCTCGTGTCGACGCTTGGGATTTTATTCTTGATCTTGTCGAACGGCGTGAACCGGAAGCGGTTCGTCTGTTCGTCGTTCTCTATCGTCCATTCGAACCCGGTCGCGCGCCGCCGTTCTTTTCGTAGCGGTTTTTCGATCGTCATCGTTTCACCCCTCTCGGGGCTCGCGTTCGTTTTGCGCTCAAACGCAAGCGGAACGTCAAACAGAAGCGTCATTCCGACGAATTATCATGCGCAACGACATTGCCTCCGGGCCGTGTCGCCGATCGCGCATCGTCTCAACGAATTTTCAACACAAAAAATCATCGGAGGAAATCATGTCTCGATATTCACGTTCAGCCGGCGCGTTTACTCTCGTCGAACTCCTTGTCGTCATCGCGATCATCGGCTTGCTGATCGGCCTGTTGCTCCCTGCCGTCCAAGCGGCGCGCGAAGCGGCCCGCCGGATGCAGTGTGCCAACAATCAACGTCAATGGGGAATCGCGCTGCACAATTACCACGATACGTTCAACGCCTTTCCGAAGCTCGGCGACCGTTTCGTCGCCGAACTGACCTATTCGGCCCAAGCCCGACTGCTGCCGTTCATCGAAGGGGGAAGCATTTACTCGCAAATCGATTTCTCGCAGAGCCTTTTCGAAGACCATGGCGGCGGCGAAAGTCATTTGAACCATCGTTATACCGATTTGGTCCTGAATTTGCTTCCCGTGCTGCGCTGTCCGAGCGACGGCGAAAGCCATCAATTCACGCTCCATTCTCACGCCGGAGGGCATCCCCATCTGGCAACCGGTGGAAATTACGTGATTTGCAGCGGCTCCGGAACGGAAAAAAATTATGACGTTCGTTTTCCCACGGACGGTTCGTTCAACTGCGAGGAAACGCTCGGTTTCGAAAGCTTGACGGACGGTACGAGCAATACCATGATCCTTTCGGAAACGTTGGTCGGTTCCTCGGAGGGGCCGCTGAACGGTGCTCGAGACAGCGTGCTGAACGGAAAAATGGTCCAACGCTATCTCGGCGAGTTCGACGACGACGGACCGACCGACACGGACACGGAACCGGGAATTACGGCCATTGGAGAGAATCCCGACATGAACACGGCTTTTGCGAGCGAACCGGAAGAATGGATCGGCCGCCGTGCCAATTGTTGGATGGTCGGTACGGCGGTCGATACGGCGTACAACGCCTATCAATTACCGAACGCCAAATATCCGGACGTCCAAGCGGGCGGCATCGGTATCTTGACGGCTCGAAGCCAGCATCCGGTCGGCGTGAACGTCACCTTCGGCGACGGCAGCACCCGATTCGTCAGCGAAACGATGTCGCTCGACATTTGGAGGGCGTGGAGTACTCGAAACGGCAACGAGACGAGCGGCCATTAATCCGACAACATCCTGTTGTTTCCACCAGGAGGGATTGGCGGGCAAGTTCCAGAGCCCGACGCGTCAGCGAGGGAATGTGCTCCAAACACTCGCTGACGGTAACGGCTCTCAAGAAAATCGATCAAGTTTTTCTGAAACTGCGCAATTAAACTACTGAAAAGAGCCGGGGGTGTAGGCGGCCAATGAAACAATGCGGCGCCGTAGCCCCCGGATGATACCGCGAAATATCCGTTCAATGAGGGAGTTTATTTGCGCACGGCCCCTCAGGAACTGTAAAGAAATAACATGTACAAAGAGCCCCGAGTGGAGGCGGTACTCCGCCGTAACTCGGGGGTTGAAGCGGCCTCAGTAACGTCGACGGTTCAAAAGGGAGAGACGGTGAAGGATTTCGAGGCGGGCCTTTTCGCCGATCGTAAAGCGGAGACGGTCGTTCTTCGAGAGATAGTCGACCCGGTGGAAATCGTGATCCAATTTCAGATCATCCCAACCATAGGCCTCGCAGGTCGTTTCGTCCATCCGGCGATGAAGGTCCCGAAGCTCCGCGATCCGTGTGTCCGATTCCTCCGGCTTATGGAATCTGTTGTAAATATTCGTGAATCCTTCTCCGGCAAGGACCGATCCCTGGAAATTGATTTCTTTGTTTTCGGGAAAAACCAAGGCGCGCCCCCACTCGGCGCCTTCATCAAGAATCGGCGAAATGCGGTCGACGTTTTTTCCGTTCAACGATTTCCTCGGTCAGCGATTGCGGCGTGTAATGTGCTCCCGTTTCTCGGCGATCCGAACCGAATGTTACGAAAAAAGAATCCTTGCCGTAAATGATCGGGGAATCCCAAGCGTCCAGACGCAACAGGTTGCCGAAGGGTTTGACCCGCTCGGCAAGATTTTTGTCGGCGGCGCAAACGGTGTTGATCCGTGTGTCAAGAAAATTTTCAAGCGGATCGTCGAGTGATTTTCGAATGACCGCGATGCTTTTTTTCGTCCGTTCGCGGACAAGTTTGAAAAGCGTCTCTTCGCCGTCGAGCCTCGCGGATTCCAGTTCGACCAGCGTGATGTTCGGGTTCTTCGCCGCCTTCGTTCCCTCAAGCCCGAGCGGCGGCGTGTCGAGTCGCTTGACGGTGTATTCGAGCAAACCCTCGTAAACATGTCCGATCTGTTCGACGTCGAGCGAACGGTACGAAAGGAGCAAGACCCCGGTTCCTTGTTCGAAAACTTCCAGAGCAGTCAATAGATGCAAAACCGTCCGATTATCGATGGGGAGGGACCTGCCGGCCGGGCAGCTTGAATCTTCCGCTCCGTTGAAAGGCCCCGTTTCCGTTGGCTGTCGATCAGGGAACGTTGAAAAACGACCTTCGAGGAACGGAAAACGGTCGGGATCGAACAAGGCTCCGCCCAACGCCGGTAATCGTAACGATTCCGTTTCGAAGCCGCCGTAGACCATGCGAAACAACGAAAGAAGACGCGCCCAGGCGTCGAAACGGTGTTCCAGAATTTCTTCGCCGTGCTGATCGGCGACTTCCTGCAATTTCTCCCGGAGCGTCGAAGCGGCATGATTTTGATCGTAAACCGGTTCGTCGAGCGGGAGCAGGCGGCGTTGTTCGGCACAAAGAATAAACACGAGCCGCATCATCACGGTCAAGCAGGCTTCGTAAAGGACCGTCGGATTCGGCGGCAGCAGCTTGCGTTTCCGGTCTGCGTCAATTTGGTCGAGTCGCTGGACAAGTATCTCGACAGCGTTCTTGACCTGCTCGCCGAGCGTTTCGCATCGTTCCTCGTAGGTACCGCGATGTCGAACCCGAGCCGGCGTTTCCTCGACGTCGAGTTCTTCGGAATCCGCGTCGGCCGTCGGAAGAATTCCAGTCGCTGCATTCTTCGGATCGGCTTGGAATGTCGCTTTGACTTCTTCGCGTTCGTCTGTATTACTAATGTTCAAGATCGTGAATTTTTTTCGTGCGGCGCCAGCGAAATCGGGAGCGGAGCGACCATTTCGCGGGTTTCGGCGCCGGAGCGGCAGCTCCGGTTGACGGCCCAGCCGCGCTGGGTTCATGTCGCCGTACAGAAGCATGAGTCGTTTCTTGGAAAACGTCTTGGCAGAGAATAGAGATGATCGGAAACAGTAATTTGGGAAATCGGAACCGCGACCGTCAGGAAAAAACCGCTTCCAGACGGGCGCGGCTCTGAAAAACCATGCCGAATGACGATACCAACGTTGGCAAGATCAGGCGACCGCACCAAAAAAAAGAGCTTCAGGCGAATTCACCTGAAGCTCTTTTTGTCAACGTTCAAAATTCTTACGAAGTCTTGAACAGCGGACCGGAGCTGTCGCCGATACCGCCCTTAAGCTGTTCCGGTGCAATCGACGAGGATGCGGTCGACGCCGTGGCGGTTCCTTCGGCCTCAGCGGCTTCAGCTTCTTCTTCTTCGGTCCATTCGGCGCGTTTGCGAGACAGGCCGATTTTCCGTTCGTCCGGATCGACGCGGAGAATCTTGACTTCGATTTCTTCGCCGACTTTCACGATATCTTCAGGATTCTCGACCTTGTGGTTCGCGAGTTCCGAAATGTGGAGCAAACCTTCGAGATCTTCTTCGAGGCTGATGAAGACGCCGAAGTTCGTAATCTTCGTCACGACGCCCTTGACCAGCTGGTTCGGCTGGTATCGGTCCGGAATCTTCGTTTCCCACGGATCTTCGCTGAGTTGTTTCAGACCGAGGGCGATCCGACGATTCTTTTTGTCGGCCGAGAGGACACGGCACGTCACCTGCTGGCCCTTTTGGACGACTTCGTTCGGATGCGTGATCTTGCGGACCCACGACATGTCGCTGACGTGCAACAAACCGTCGATTCCTTCTTCGATCTCGATGAACGCTCCGTAATTCGTGAGGTTGCGGACCGTTCCGACGATTTCCTTGCCGATCGGATACTTTTCGTCGACGTGTTCCCAAGGATTGTCCTGTGTCTGCTTGATGCCGAGCGAGATTTCCTGCTTTTCCTTATTGATACCGAGGACGATGACTTCGATTTCGTCGCCGACGGACAGGATTTCGCTCGGATGACTGATCCGCTTCGTCCAAGACATTTCGCTGATATGGACGAGACCTTCGATTCCTTCTTCGAGCTTGATGAAGGCTCCGTAGCTCATCACGTTGACGACCGTTCCCTTGACACGGGAGCCGACCGGATATTTTTCCTCGACGCTGGCCCACGGCGACGCCGTTTTCTGCTTCAGGCCGAGCGAAATCTTTTCCTTATCCCGGTCGATGGCGAGAATCACGACCTCGATTTCCTGGTCGAGCTTGACCATTTCGTTCGGGTTGCTGATCCGACCCCAACTCATGTCGGTGATATGGAGCAGACCGTCGATACCGCCGAGGTCGATGAACGCACCGAAATCCGCGATGTTCTTGATCGTTCCCTTGCGGATTTCGCCTTCGTGGAGTTGATTGAGCAGGGCGGTTTTCTTTTCGGCCCGTTCGCTCTCGATCATTGCGCGACGGCTGACGACGATGTTGCGGCGGGCTTCGTCGATCTTGAGGACCATGCACTGGATCTCTTTGTCGATATATTCGCCGATGTCGTTCGGCCGACGAACGTCGACCTGACTGGCCGGAAGGAAAACGGGCACGCCGATATCGACGAGCAAACCGCCCTTGATTTTGCGGAGCACGCGGCCGGTGACGATGTCGTTCTCCTTGACCGACTTCATCATGTTGTCCCAAGCTTCGATCTTCGCGGCCTTCTTCTTGCTCAAGTTGACCATGCCACGGATTTCCTGGCCGGTCTGTTCGTCTTCGAGCTCTTCGACCAATACTTTGACGAGGTCGCCGGGTTTCGGCTGTTCCTCATCTTCGTCCCATTCATTCAGCGGAATAATGCCTTCGCTTTTGTAGCCGACGTCGATGATCACGTATTCGTTCTCGATTCGAACGACACGTCCTTCGATGATTTGATTTCCTGTAACTTCCTGGCCGCCCCAATCGGTTTCTTCGATGATCGCACCGTTCATCGCGGCGTCGACAAAGTTGTCCCAATTTTCTTCGTTCGTGTCCAGTCCTAAAATGAGGTTTCGATTGACCACAACAAAATTCCTGCAAAATGAAAGGTTGAAATTCGATCCGAAGCCCACGACGAGGAGCCTCGGATATCACTGAGCGAGTCGTTGCGCAGACAACTGCCCTATTGTGAATCGTGCAATTGTACCGTTCTTGACGATCGACGCAAGGGGGAATTGGAAGGAAAATACGGTAAATTTTGCCGTTTGCGCCATGCAAGTCGAAAATACAACGAAGGTCTTTCTTTTCCCCGACTGTTTAATTACCATTATGGGTTGTAGTACAAAGTTAAGAAAATAATGTTCATGAAAATGGATCAATGGCCGTCATCCCCGCGAAGGCGGGGACCTAGACGGAAAACATGATTGATCGTTTGCATCCGTCAATAACGCGTGCAAAAGCCTATTAAAATCTGTTCTCTAGGTCCCCGCCTGCGCGGGGATGACGATATCCTTTACTTTTCCACGAAGCTCAATTCGTTAACTTTGTACGAGCCATCTCCCCGAAAAGCCCCATGACGCTGGAATCCTCTCCCGTACTGCAAAGCGTCCTGTTCGCGACGCTTTCGTTTTTCTGTCTGTCGTTCGTCTTTCTTCGGTTTCGTCGGGGAATCTCGATGCAGCTCTCGCTGCTCTTTTCGCTGATCGGCGGCGGCGTGTTCTGCTACGCGGTCGGACATTGGAATTACGTGTTCGGATTGCTGATCGTTTATCTGCCGCTCTGGCTTTATCAGGTACACCGTTTTACCTCCCTGTTGGCGAAAGACCAGCTCGATTGCGAATGGACGCTGCTTTTGAGCGATTTCGAAGCGGTGCCGATTGATCCGAACGACTTTCCCGACTTGGATCATGAATACTACGATTCCACGGCCTTGAAATTGGAGAAGCATGGTTTCTACAAATTGCGGGACGTCGATTTCCGGCACGCATCCCGGGCGTTTCCGAACATTCGGACGTTCAATCGACTTTTTCTTCATCGAGACCACAAAATCGCGGCGGTTCTTGCGCAGCAAAAGATCGACATCACGATCATTCCCTTTTTCTATCGTTTTTCCGCCGACTACCGCTACGTCGAGCTTTCCACGGAATTTTCCGACGGAACATTTTTCATCACGAGCAACACTCAGGGAATCTTCGAGATGGACGTCGAGGGCATCGAGTTCGATTTTCATCCTCCGGAAACTCCGCTGGATGAGTTGGTGGAATCCCATGGAGACGGTGTCGACCAAATTTGCGAGGATCGGGACGTCGCGGTTCGTTTGTCGGTTTCCGAAGCCGATTTCTACGCCGCCGCCGCTCGGGAACACCTTGTCATCCGCCGGGATCGTCTGAAAAAAGGCGGAGCGACGGTCGAAATGAGTCGACAGTTCTCCCAAGCCGACGCTCCGGACGGCGGCGAATTTTCCAAGGAATACCTGAAACAGGCCCAAAAACGCGCCGAACTGGAGCAGCGAAAACAAGACGAAGGCGATTTCATTTAGCCGGTACTCCGCGATCCTTTTAGCCGGTATTCCGCGATCCTTTTAGCCGGTACTCCGGTATCTTCAGGCGCCGGAGTACCGGCTAAATGAGACTGCGGGGGGCTTTCTTTTCGCCGACCTTTGCTGTATCCTTTAGTTTTTACGTTCCAACTTCTTTTTCTCGCCGCGCCGTTTTGGGGGCGGCGACTCCACGTTTTACGAAAGGATCTCCCGTGTCCAGTCCCTCTGCAGCGAAATTGGAAGCGATTTTCAAGCCCACCTCGATTGCCGTCATCGGCGCTTCGACCCGTTCCGGTACTGTCGGAAGCGATCTCCTCTTAAATCTTATCAAGGACGGTTTTACCGGCAAAATTTATCCCGTGAACCCCAAGGCGGAAGAAATTCACGGCGTCAAATGCTATAAAACGCTCTCTGAAATCCCTGGTAACGTCGACCTCGCCGTCCTGATCGTTCCGGCGAAAGCGGTCCCCGGAATCGTCGACGAAAGCAAGGCGAAGGGCGTCAAGGGAATGGTCATCATTTCCGCCGGATTCAAGGAAACCGGTCACGAAGGCGCCGAACGTGAAAAAGAACTCACGGCACAGGTCCGAGCAGCGGGAATCCCGTTGATCGGACCTAACTGTTTAGGGGTGATCAACGCCGATCCAAAGTACAAGCTTAACGCCTCGTTCGCCGCGAAAATCTGTTCGCACGGCAATCTCGGCTTCATTTCGCAGAGCGGTGCCCTCTGCACTTCGGTGCTCGACTACGCCGAAGCCCGCCAAATCGGTTTCTCGAAGTTCGTCAGCTTCGGAAACAAGGCGGATATCAAGGAAGTCGACCTCCTCGAATACATGGCGAACGATCCGGACACGAAGGTCATCGCGATGTACCTCGAAGACATCGGCAACGCCAAGGATTTTATCGAAGCCGCTTCGAAGACATTCTGGGAAAAGGGCAAGCCGATTCTCTGTCTGAAATCCGGTCGCTCGGCGGAAGGAGCCAAGGCGGTCAGCTCGCACACCGGTTCGTTGGCCGGTTCCGATGCCGTGTACGACGCGATTTTCAAGCAAAGCGGCATCCAACGGGTCGACTCGATTGCCGAACTGTTCGACAACGCCGCTCTGTACACGACGCAGCCGCTGCCGAAGGGAAATCGGGTTGCGATCATTACGAACGCCGGAGGTCCCGGTATCATGGCGACCGACGCGGCGGTTGCCGCCGGACTCAAGTTGGCGGTACTCGAACAGTCGACGAAAGATAAATTGAAGCCGCCGGTCCTTCCGGAAGCCGCCGCGCTGAACAATCCGGTCGACGTGATCGGCGACGCGCATCATGATCGTTACGAAGCCGCCGTCGACGCCGTGATGGGCGATCCGAACGTCGATATGGGCGTCGTCGTCCTGACGCCGCAGTCGATGACCGATACCGACAAGATCGGCGAAGTTCTGCCGGCGATCATCAAGAAGCATGGCAAGCCGGTCGTCGGCGCCTTCATGGGCGTCAAGGAAGTTGCCGCCGGTGTCGACAATCTCGTCAAGAACGGCGTGCCGAACTACGCGTTCCCGGAAGACGCCGTCAACGCTTTGGCCGCGTCGACCCGATTGGTCGATCTCCAGAAACTCGGACAGCGGGAATTCGTCGCGTACTCCGACTGCGATGTCGCGAAGGCCCAAAAGGTGATCGCCGACTTCCTCGGCAACGAGACCGAAAAGTACATGACACAGGCCGACTGCCGGGCGCTGTTCGAATGTTATAAACTGCCGTTGCTCAAAAGCGGCGTCGCCAAGTCGGCCGACGAAGCGGCGAAAATCGTTTCCAACATCGGTTCGAAAGTCGTGATGAAAGTCATGTCGGCCGACGTGAAGCATAAAAAAGACGCCGGCGGCGTGTTGCTCAACATTGAAGGAGCCGACGGAGCACGTCAGGGATACGACCAGATTTACGCCAATATCGCCAAAAACGTTCCCGGCGCGAAGATCGACGCGATCCTGATCGAGCAGATGGCCGACAAGGGCGTCGAGGTGATCCTCGGCTGCAACCGCGACGGCTTGGGCCCGCTGATGATGTTTGGTCTCGGCGGAACGGACGTCGAGCTGTTGAAGGACGTTTCGTTCCGGTTGGCTCCGCTCTGGAAAGTTTCCGCCGAACGGATGATTCACGAAATCAAGGGGTTCCCAAAACTCAACGGCTATCGCGGTGAGCCGAAATGCGACATTGCGAAGTTGATGGACACGCTGCTCCGAATGTCCGCGATGGTCTGCAACCATCCGGAAATCGTGGAATGCGACGTCAATCCGTTGATCGTTCACGCCGAAGGCAAGGGCTGCTCCGTCGCCGACAGCCGCGTGATGCTCCGCAAACCGGGTTGTGAACCGAAACCCTGCTGCGGACATTAAAATCGCCAAAATCAGAGCCCGACGCGTCAGCGAGGGAATGTACTCTAAACCAACGAGCCGGGAACTATTGTTCTCGGCTTTTTTTGTATACCTTACGCAGTCAGTATTTTGTAGTTTTCGAAGTTTTGAAATTCCGGGTTCATCAACGTTGCGAGTTCACTTTTGTATTGTTTGCCGACTTGTTTCAAACAGGAGTTGATCCCTTCCTTGAACTCCTCGAACGTTTC
>JAVBQW010000125.1:0-41591 GCA_031548665.1 Thermoguttaceae bacterium | reverse complement strand
ACCAATAATAAAAACCCGCCCCCCCCCCCCCGCTCTTCCCCCCCCCCCCTCACCCGCCGCTCCCCGCCCGCCGCGGCTCTGATCATCGGATTATTCGCAATTCCCCATGCTGACGACCCCTTGGGCTCTGCTCGCGTTGATTGCAATTCCTATCGTGTTCGGAATCTATTTTTTCCGAACACGATCGCGACGGCGCGAGGTTTCCAGCCTGTTCCTTTGGGTCGACCAAAGTCAGGCTCGACAAGGCGGACGCCGACTTCAACGCTTGCAGTTGCCGCTGCTTATCTTTCTCGAACTGCTCGTCCTGATTCTCCTGGCAATTGCCGCTGCGCGGCCGATGATCCGTATCGAGTCGTCGGGGCGACCGACCGTTATCGTGCTGGATTCGTCGTATTCCATGCAGGCGGGAACCGACAAGGACAACGTCCGGCAACGAGCCGTCGACGACTTACACAAAATGTTCGCGTCGCAGATCGGCTTTCCAGTCCAATTTATCCTCGCCGGAGCCAAGCCGCAAGTCGTTTCGGGACGGGCCAAGAACGTTTCCGAAGCAGTCTCGATTCTCGATTCTTGGACTTGCGAAGCTCCAACAGCGGCAATTGATGCCGCTGTTTCATTGGCCGCGAACATTTCAACGCCGGGAACAAAGGTTTTGGTCGTTACAGACCACCCACCAAAGGAAGAAATCCCGGAAGGCAAACTACTCTGGAAGGCTTTCGGTCGACCGCTCGACAATTTGGCCGTCGTTCACGCCAGCCGGGTTTTTCAGGGCGAAAAGGATCGTCTGCTGCTGGAAATCGCGAACTTTTCCGACAAACCGGGACCGCTCCGATTGAACGTCATCGATCCGAAACGAAACACCGTGATTTATCGCGCCGAACGGGAAGTCGCCCCTATGGAAACATTCCGAATCCGGACAGGACTTCCCGAAAACATTCGAGAAATCGAGATTCGCCTCGCTGACGATCCGCTAACGGTTGATAATCGCCTGACTCTCCTTCCGCCGAGCCGCCGTCCGGTTCGGGTCCGGCTTGGCGACCTGCCTGCCGAACTTTTTTCCAAAGTCCGAAAAGCCGTTGAATCGTCCGGGATCGCAACGGTCGTCGACGAGCGACCGGATTTGGTGTTCGGCTCCCTTTCGGACTCGGAACGCTCGACCGGCGTCTGGTCGGTCCGTTTCATCACGGAACCGGATGCCGAAAAATTGAAATCGTTCGTCGGTCCTTTTGTCGTTGATCGGCAGCATCCGCTGGCGACGGGACTCTCGCTGGACGGAATCGTTTGGAGCGCCTCGACTGAGTTTGAGCTAGATGGAATTTCGCTCGTCTCGGCGGGAACCGTTCCCCTGCTCACGGAACAGATTCGACGCGGCGGCGCGAGGACGCTGAACATTCAGCTCAACGACCGCCTCTCGACGCTGACGGGAAGTCCGAGTTGGCCGATCCTTATCTGGAATATTTTGCGATTCCGTCAGGACCAAACGGTCGGCGTGTCGACGGCGAACCTGAAATTGGGGGCCGAAGCCCAATTCATCGCGGCGGAGGAAGACCATTCGATGGAACTCACGCCGCCGCACGGCGAAAAGAAAACCATTCCAATTTCCGGCGGTTCGGCGACGATCGCGGCGGATCAGGTCGGCGTCTATCGAATCAAGACGCTTTCCGGTGAATATTCCTTTGCGGTCGGAGCCCTTTCGGCGGAGGAATCCGATCTTCGGAACGCCGACTCTGGAACCTTCGGAAACTGGTTGGATGAGGAAACGATCCGCTCCGACTACCAATCGGTCGCCTGGAGTTTGTTGCTTGCCGCCCTGGCCCTGCTGTCGCTCCATCATTGGCTCGTTTCGCGGCAGAGTAATGTTTGATCAAACGGAGCCCGAAGCGTTAGCAAGGGATTGTGTTCTGGTCGAAACGGAGCCCGAAGCGTTAGCGAGGGATTGCGCTCGTTCCCTCGCTGACGCTTCGGGCTCTGAAAGCCGATGACTGCTTGTTGCGTTTTTTGGGGAAGCTGCTTATAATTCCGCCATGCAGCGAACAATCATTTCGATAATCTTTTTTTTCTCGATCTTCCTCGGCTCGGGCCTGTCGGGGCAGTCGGTGTTGTTGGATATTTCGTTGCCGATCACCGGCAAATCGTCGCACGCCGTCGTTCGGGTTCTTGAACGGACCGCCAAGGATTTCTCCAAAGCGGAAAAACCGAAAGACGCCGAAACGCCGCCTCCGACCGTGATCCTGCAATTCAAGGTCGGTGACGCCCAGGAAGCGTTCGGACGCGGCAGCTCGTTCGGAGCGAGTTATGAAATCGCGAGTCTTTTAGCCGGCAAGCAGTTCAACGGAATCCGGACGGTCGCGTATTTTCCGCAATCCGTTCGGGGACACGCCCTGCTCGTTGCTTTGGCTTGCGACGAAATGGTCGCTGCCGAAAATGCTGAAATCGGTGAAGCGGGAATCGACGAACCATCCATTTCGCCGACACAACGAGAAGCCTACCACGAAATCGCTCAACGTCGTCGCAAAACGCCTTTGGCGGTTGTCGATAAGTTGCTTGATCCGACCGTCGAACTGTTGCAGGTCGATACCGAAAAGGGACTCCGTCTGGCAACGCCGAAGAAACTTGACGAACTTCGAAAAACGGAGACCTTCGCGGCCGAACCGCAGATTTTGATTCCAGCCGGACAGCCAGGACTTTTTACGGCGGACGCCGCCAGAAAGATTAATCTTGTCGATCTCTTGGCGAAAGATCGTGTTGCTTTGGCTCGGGGACTCGGTTTCCGACCGGACGACATCAAGAACGCCCCGGTTCCCGGGGAAGCCGGACACGCCGTTCGAATCGACCTGTCCGGTCCAATCTCCGTCGACAAAGTCGGTATTGCGAGACGGAGCATTCTTTCGGCGATTGATCCGACATCGGTTCCGTTGCAGAATCGCGTCGTCGGCGAGGTGAAGATCGACTTCCTTTGTCTCTGGATTGATTCCCCCGGAGGCAATCTCTCAGCAAGCCTGAGTCTGGCGTCGTTTCTCGCCAAGGAAATCGATACGACGAAGATTCGGACCGTCGCCTATGTTCCGCATCGAGCCTTGGCCGACGCCGCGTTGATCGCCTTGGCTTGCGACGAAATCGTGCTTGGTCCCGACGCCGTTCTCGGCGGCGACGGCGCCGTCGAGTTTTCCGCGCAACAGGTTGCCGAAGCCAAGGAATCGCTCATCGACTTCATCACCAAGGAATCGGTCCGTTCCTGGTCGTTGCCGCTCGGTTTCATTGATCGGGACCTCGAAGTCTACACAATGACGCGGCAGGGACATCCGCCGGTCGTCGATTATTTTTGCGATGAAGAGCTCAAGCAGCAACCGGATGCGGATCTATGGAAAAAAGGACCGATTGTCAAGGAACGGGGACAGCTTTTTAAGGTCGTCGGCGGAAAGGGCGAACAATTCGTCGTCGATCGCGTTGCCAAGGATTTCGCCGAATTCAAATTTCTCTTCGGTTTGGAAGACGATCCGTTGCTCGTCGCGCCGACGTGGGCCGACCAGTTGGTCCATGCGCTGTCGTCTCCCGGAATGATGTTCTTCCTGATTTTCATCGCGTTTTGCGGAGCCTATATCGAGGCGAAAGCGCCGACGGGAATCGGCGCGTTCCTCAGCGTGATCAGCATGACGTTGTTTTTCTGGCTTTGTTTTCTCGGCGGAACGGCCGGTTGGTTGGAAGTCCTCCTGTTTCTCTTCGGTATCATTTGCCTGCTGCTCGAAATTTTCGTGTTGCCGGGCTTCGGCGTCTTCGGAATCGGCGGCGCGGTCGCCGTCGTCGTTTCGTTGGTCCTCGCCAGCCAGACGTTCATCGTTCCACAAAATTCGTATCAATTCGAACAGTTCCAACGTTCCCTCTTGATTCTGGTGTTCGCGGGAAGCGGCGTGATCGTGCTGGCCGGTGTCCTGGCTCGCGTTCTCCATGACAAAAATAAACCGCAGGATACGGCGTTTATCCAGGAAACGGAAAAACTCGCCGATTACGAACATCTTCTCGGAAAACTTGGCTTGACGACGACGCCCTTGGTTCCCGCCGGCAAGGCGGTCTTCGACGACGAGCTGATCAACGTCGTCTCTGACGGCGAACTGATCGACGCCGACGTTTCCGTCGAGGTCGTCGAAATCGTCGGTTATCGCGTTGTCGTTCAGCAACGGAACGGATAAGTCTTTTCGAAAGATCCAATCCGAGGCGATCGAAAACATGACGATTTCCATCCACGCCAAAGAACGAGCTTTCGAACGATATGGTGTCCGTTTCTCAAAAAAACGATGGGAATCGTTTGAACGAACGATCAGGAACAAAAAATATGCGATTCGATTGCATGGCGAACGGTTGGCCTGCTATTTCGAAAAGCGATGGTTTCTCATCATTTGCAGGGAAAACGGAGCGGTCTTGACGTTTCTCTCCCTGAAGGACGCAAACGATGAAGATCGACAATTGTTGAAAGGCGATGAACGGTATATTCAGATTAATGACGATACTTTTAGCGTCTTGGAGCGGAATTCAACGTTGAGTGTGAAAACGCAGGATATTCGTCTGGTGGATCGGTCGGTGGATTTACCGTCGACGATGCTGCCGGGAGATGAGTTGCCGCAAGGAGTTCTCGAAACAGCGGAAAATTTGATGAAAAAATTGTGTTGCGAAAAAACCGCATCGAAAAAAACATTGTAAAGAGTTTTCCTGCTTTTCAGCGAGTCAGGGGCCAACGCGGCTAGTACAAAGTTAGCGAATTGATCTTCATGGAAAGGGAAAAGATATCGTCATCCCCGCGCAGGCGGGGACCTAGAAAACAGATTTTAATAGGTTCTTGCACACGTGATTGACGGATGCAAACGATCAATAAGGTCTTTCGTCTAGGTCCCCGCCTTCGCGGGGATGACGGCCATTAATCCATTCTCATGAACATTATTTCCTTAACTTTGTACTAGCGACGATTCCGTTTCGGGCTGTTTCTATCGTTCCAGGGTCGGTTCGATCCAGAGGCCCCAATCACTGTTGTTGCCGTTTCCGGCGTCTTCGACGATCAGTTCAAGGCGTTTGACGTTCTTGACGTCGACGTCCAGCCGTCGCAGTTTTCGGTCGGCGACCCTTTCGCTTCGAAACAGTTCTTTGCCGTCGCCGCGAACGACGAACACGATGGAGCCGCCGTGTCCGTCTTGGAGACCATATCCGCTCTTGAGCGTCTTCCAGCGACCGCCGAGGTCGAATTGGTACGAAGCCGGAGCGTGGGCGTAAAGGCCCGATTCGAAGAACTCGCCGCCGACTTCAAGAAAAACGTCTTCTGGAACGTTGCCGCGTCGCGGATTGGCCCAACCGACGTCGGCGGCGGCAAACTCGGCCAACGAAAGATCGATACGCCGAACGCCGTCGGGTTGCTCGTTCAAGTCGTACAGGGCCGTCGTCTTCAAAAGGTCGCGAAGATGTTTCGCCTTGCGTTGCAGTACCTTGTCGTTCGGAAATTGGGTCGTCAGGTCGTCGAGAATTTCGCCGATTCGTTCCCGGTTGCCCATCAGGAAGAATTTTTTGAGTTCGGCCAGCGGAATCGCCGTGTTGAACGGATCAAGATCCGGCCCCTTGTCGCCGACGAGATAATCGACGACGAACCGACTTGTTTTGCCGTTGGCGTGAACGCCGACCAAACGGAGTTGGTAGGAACTTTTTTTCCATTCGCCGATCTCGAATCGAAAACATCCGGCGGCATCGGGGGTCGCGGTCCAGGTTTTCGCGTCGTAATCGTCCGGAACGTTCGAGTCGTCGTTGTAGGCGATGATCCCGACCAGCGGCGGATCGGCGGTCACGCGACCGACCAAGATGATTTTCTCTTTCCGACAGGTCGCTTCGAGTTCTTCGACTTTCCAGAACGCGCGTTCCCGAGCTCGGGGAAGCTCGCCGACGAACGCCCGGACCGTTGAAAGTTGCATCGCGGAAGCCGCCGACAAAAAGGTTCCCTTGCCCTCGCTCCGCAATTCGGCTCCGTAAGAATGATTGCCGGATCCCATGAGGGAGTTGCCCCATTTCGCCTTTTCGTCGATTTTTTCGCAAT
Source organism: Thermoguttaceae bacterium (assembly GCA_031548665.1). Classification (GTDB taxonomy): domain Bacteria; phylum Planctomycetota; class Planctomycetia; order Pirellulales; family Thermoguttaceae; genus WRKP01. The sequence goes on along the minus strand of JAVBQW010000125.1, from coordinate 35,524 downwards.
CATGGGGCAGGCTGAAAGCGTGTCCGAGTTCGTGCGCGACGCCGCCGATGTAATGGGTATTAAATCGACCGATCGAACAGGGGCCGCCGTAATATCCGCCGGGATCTTTTGACGAAAGCTTCGCCGCGTCAAGTCGGGGATCGTCGTAAACCCACGCCGTACCGGACAGCGAGCCGCCGCCGCCGACAAAGGGACCGAGTTCCGTCGCCTGATCGCCGTCCCAGCGGAGTAGAACTTGAAAGATCAGGACGACTTCTTCGTTGATCTCGATTCCGTCGCGTTCCATCAGGGCGGCTCGAACTTCATCCCGAATAATGCCGCCGTCGTTGCGACCGTATTCAGCCTGTCTTTTTTTTCCTCGGACGGTGTAGAGTTTGAGTTTTCCCGGAGCGTCCCATTCAAGTTGAAAGGTTTTCGATCCGTATCCGTTGGCGTCCATTCCACGACGATAAAACTCTTGGATGTTCGTCATGACGCGACCGAGCCGCTCTTCACGATTCTCAAACGGTTGGCAGTCGGTTGGAACGAAATAAATGATTTTTAGCGGCGGAACTTCCTGAGCGTTGAGAATTCCGAAGCCAAGCACGACGACGAACGAAAGGAATTTGATAAATTTCATGGAAAATGGTTCTTCCTCATCCGCATTGAGCCGATATTCCGGTCCGTATATATTGAAAATGGGAACAAATTGCTTGTTTTTTACCGCTCCAACCCCCAAGTTACGCGGAGTACCACTCCACTTGGGGCTCCTTTGCGGGTGAAATCTTCGAGATGAAAAATTATTTAGCCCGGGGGTGGGCCTTTTCGTAAACTTCGAGAAGATTGGCGGTACTCAGATGGGTATAAATCTGCGTCGTGACGATGTTTGCGTGCCCCAACAGTTCTTGGACGCTTCGGATGTCGGCGCCGCGGTCCAAAAGATGCGTCGCGAAACTATGCCGTAAGGTATGCGGCGTCGTTCGTCGGTCGAGTCCTTTTTCCTTCAGGTATTTTTCGATCATCCGACCGACGCTACGGGTTGTGAGGCGGCCGCCGAACTTGTTGAGGAAGATCGGCGACTCCGGTGTGTCGTTTGTCGAACGGCGACGGGTCGAACGTTTGGTGCTCGGTTTTGACGGAACGCTCTTTCCGACCGCATTGATTCGACCGAAAAGGACCTCTTTCCGGAATGTAAACCAAGATTGTAGCGATTGGATCGCGAAAGAACCGATCGGAGCGAACCGTTCCTTTTTTCCTTTTCCCCGAACGCGGACAATTCCTTCGGCGAGACTCAGATCGCCGACGTTCATTCCGACCAACTCGCTGACACGGACACCGGCCGAGTACATCGTTTCCAGAATCGCACGGTCTCGGATTCCAAAGACGTCGGCAAGCGGTGGAGCCTGGAGCAGGGCTCCGACTTCTTGCGTCGTGAGAAAATAGGGAAGTTTGCGACCGCCGCGAGGATTGCGAAGCGGTTTCGCGGGATTCTCCGTGGCGAAACCGTCTCGCCGTCCGAATCGAAAAAAACTGCGGAGCGACGCCAAACGCCGAGCAATCGTCGACGGAGCGTAACCGGCTTCGTGCATCGCCGCCAGATAACCGCGCAACTCCAACGTCGTGATTTCCGACGGTTTGGGAATCCGCTCGTCGTATAATTCCATGAAATATTCGATGAGCGCCTCGAGATCTTCCCGATAACTCTTGAGGGTTAGGTCCGACGCGTTGCGTTCGACTCGAAGATATTGTAAAAAACGTTGCGAAGCGGAAAGCATGAAAATCTTATTCCTTGGAGATATCATCGGCAAGCCGGGACGGGATATTCTCGCCAATCGGTTGCCGGAGCTGCGAAAAGAACGGCAAATCGACTTCGTGATCGCCAACGGCGAGAACGTCGCCGGCGGCAGCGGAATCACCGTTTCCCTCTATCGGGAGCTCCTTTCCTTTGGAATCGACTGCCTGACGCTCGGCGACCATGTTTTCAAGCAGAAAGAGATTATTCCGATCCTCGAAACCGAGAAAACCATCGTTCGGCCGGGAAACTATCCTTCCGGCGCTCCCGGTCGCGGTTGGACGGTCCTCGAAACAACGGACGGAACCCCAATCGCCGTCGTTTCGCTGATCGGCCGAACCTTCATGAAACCGGTCGACTGTCCGCTCAGGGCGGCGGAGGAAATTCTTGCGAAAATCGCCGAAACGGAACCGGGACTCAAAATGATCGTCGTTGATTATCACGCCGAAGCGACGAGCGACAAACAGCTTCTCGGCCGTTTTCTGGACGGCCGCGTCTCGGCAGTTCTCGGGACCCATACACACGTTGCGACAGCCGACGAACGGATCTTTCCCGGCGGCACGGCGTTTCAATGCGACGTCGGAATGTGTGGGCCGTTCAACAGCATCATCGGTCGCCGGATCGATCGGGTTCTGGAACACGCCCTGACGTTCAAGCCGAGCGTCTTCGACGTTGCCCGGGGAGATACGCGGCTCAACGGAACTCTGGTCGACGTCGACCCGGAAAGCGGGCGGGCAAAGAATATCGAACGAATCGAAACGTTCGAAGAGGCGTAAGACTCTTGCTGAAAAGAAAAAAATCCCGTCATCCCCGCGAAGGCGGGGACCTGGGCGGAAGATGTCGTTGTTCGTTTGCATCCGTCAATAACGTATGCAAGAGCGTATTGAAGTTTATTCTCTAGGTCCCCGCCTTCGCGGGGATGACGAAACTTGGAGCAAACGTCCCAGCGAACTATTTAATCATTTCAGAAATTCCGCCGAAACCCAGCGGGGAGTCGCCGAGGTCGATGGGGAGTCCCTTGCTTTTTCGGGCTGCGAGTTTGGCTTCCAACGGCAGTTGGCGACCGGTCGCTTTCATCGGTTCCGAAGGATTCGGACTTTTCGATTCCAGCGTTTTTTTGCTTCCTCCGGGCGGAACTTCTTTTCCTTCGACGATCGCGTTGTAAATTTCCTGACGATGGACCGAAACGTTCGGAGGCGCTTGGATTCCCAAGCGAACCCGATCCCCCCGGATATCGACGATCGTCACGACGACGTCGTCGCCGATGTAGATGCTCTCATCACGATACCTTGATAAAACCAACATGATAACCTCCGTGGGCGAATGGAATACAGGATGGGCTAGGGAGCGTAAGGATGGGAGGATCGGACGAAAGCCGCATGGGAGATCATACGCCCAGCCCCTTTCCTTGAAACCTTCCGGGGAGAACTTCTCGACTTTTGGTGAATCGACAAGGCATCGAATCTCATTGAACAAAACGAGGCCGCGTCGTAAATCAGGAACAATAGGAAGATCGGGATAAATCATTGCAGCACGTTGCAATTCGTCGGAAAACTCTTATAATCGATACGCGAACGGTTCGGTCGCCGGTCGACGATTCCTTTTTTTTCCGGAGTCATGAAAACGATTTTCGTGCGGGGAATATCGGTTGCGCTCTTTTTGACGGCTTTGCTGTTTTCCGGTGTGTCTTTCACGGCGGAAGAAGAAAGCGAAGAGCCGGCGCAACCGTTGTATCTCGGCTTGCCTTTTGATCGTCTGACCCTGACATCGCATTACGACGGGGCGTCCTTCAATGTCCGACCGATTGAGTTCGTGGAAGGGCATCGACCGAGTCCGTTGCCGCAACTCGGCGAACTGACTGTTCGTTTCGTCGATAATCCGCTCAAGGAATATTCGATCAAATGGAGCTTCATCGAGTCGATTGAGTTGTTCTGCGAACTCGTTTTCAAGGAGTTTCAGCAAAAGCTGGACAAACTGACCGAAGAAACCCGGTCGCGATTTCCAAACAGCAAATCCTGGTCGACGCTTGGCGTTTCCTTTGAAGAACTCTTCGATTACCTGCTTTTTCTCGAAGACTTCAAGGACGAGTTGCCGCAGCTTACGGCGGCAACGAACAAGTTTCTTTTCGAAGAGGCTGTTTATCGGATCAAGTCGGGCGACTACCAGACCGGTATGAGCCGTTTCGAGTCGCTGTTTCAACGCGACAAGGAATATTCGGGGCTCTCCAAGGCTTGGGGCTCCGCGCTCGATCTGATGCTCAAGGAGGTCGTCCTTGATGAGGATTACGCCAAAGCGAGAAAATATCTTCATCGGTTTAGAGAATTCTTTCCCGACCATCCGGTAATCAAGGAATGGAGCGAACGGATTCGGCAAGCGGCCTTGGATCGTTTGGCACGGTCTCAGCAAGCAGCAGCTTCGAAAGATTATCTCCTGGCTCATTTTCTCATCGAAGAAGCGCAAAACATTTCCAACGAACTTGTCGGACTGAATACCTGGCGACAACAGCTTCAACAGGAAGCCCCAAGGATTAACGTTGCGGCTCAAGATCCTTCGGACCTCGCCCGCCTTGCCGATTGGGGAACCGCCAGACGGTTGCGATTGCGGCAACGAACTCTTTCCGAATACGTCCAACCCAGCGCCGAGGGGGGCGTTTACGTTTCGCCGTTTGGAACCTTGGAAAAAACGGATCGGAATCGAACGTTGTGCTGGAAGATTTCGCCGAACCTCCATTGGACGGGGCGTACGGAGCCGATCAATGCGTTTGCCGTTGCCGACACGTTATTGCAACTTGCGGCAACGAATCCGCTTGACGGTCGAACTCTTTGGAATGAATTATTATCGTCCCTCGATATCGTTTTGTCGGATGAATTGGTCGTCCGTCTTTCTCGACCACATCTTCTTCCCGAAGCACTCTTTGGTGTTGCCGTTCAACCATCGACACGATTTGCCGTTCCGGAAGGTCGGATTCCGGAATCCGGCGAGGCGTTGAGCGGCCCCTTTTCTCCGGGACCGCCGCGTGAGGAAAAACACGAATTGTTCAAACGGACCGGGTTCCAGAAAAATCGGGACACCGTTCCCGCTTCGGAGACCGGACCAAAGGTCCTCGTTGAATATCGGGTCAATCGGGCTGAAGAAGCGATCGAGCTGTTTCTTTCCGGGAAGGTCGACATCATCGATCGAGTCGCTCCATGGGAGTTGGAGCGGTTGCAGCGTGAACCGTCGTTGATCATCGGTCGATACGCCATTCAGACGCAATGCTTTTTGGTTCCGAATCTTCGCCGAACGCTTCCGGCAAGTCGGACGTTCCGTCGGGCGCTCCTCTACGGCCTGAATCGGGAGCGGATGCTCGCGAAATTCGTTTCGCAGGGCGTCAACGCGGAAATTTCCAGTGGGCCGTTTATCAGGGGAACCTCTCTGGCCGATCCGCTGGGATACGCTTTCGATACGTCGATCCTTCCGCGACCTTACGAACCGAAACTTGCGATTGCCTTGGCTCTGCTGGCGTTCGGACAGGTCAAGGAAAAGGACAAGGAGTTACAGGGGCGTGAAAAGGTTCCGGAAATCGTCCTCGCCCGCCCCGTCCATGAAACGGCTCAATTTGCGTGCCTGATGATCCGCCGTCAATGGGAGGCGATCGGCGTGCCCGTTCGGGAAGTCGATTTTCGAGCCGACGAAAAGATCGGACAGGGAACGGACGTCGATTTTTGGTTCGTTGAACGAACCGTCAAGGAACCGCTGGTCGATGCCGAAGCGATTTTCGGTCGAACCGGTCTGCTCGGCGGCGGTAGTCCTTACATGGAACTCGCCTTGGAAAAGCTGCGGCTCGCGGAAGATTGGCCGACCGCCGCGAAACGTCTTCAGGAAATCCATCGTCTTTGCTTCGAGGAAACGACCGTCTTGCCGCTCTGGCAGATTTCGGAGCATTTCGCCCATCGAGCGGGAATCAACGGTATTCGAACGGAGCCGGCGATTCTTAATCTTTACCAAAACGTCGAACGCTGGAACGTCCGGTAAGGCTTTCGCCAGAAATTTCTCACCGTTTTCGATATATCAAGGGCTCCTCGAAAAATTCGTCTCAACGTCGCTGGGACCGAAAATATCTCTTGATTTTTTAAGACTGCGACCACAGATCGCAGCTCGTTTTCGAGATTTTCAGAGGTTCCCTCAATTCGTGTTCAAACACTGACGCCGCCCCAAAATGTCAAACGCCCCCTTTCTCGTTCCGCTTGCCGGATGGTTGGCGGCCCTTGCGATTCCGATCATCCTTTTTTACGTTCTCAAGGTCCGATTGCGACGGCAACCGGTCTCGACGACGATTTTCTGGCGGCGGGTCTTCGAGGAACGCCGAACTCGTTCTCTTTGGCGACGTCTGCGGCATCTCCTGTCGTTGCTGGTCAATTTGCTCTTCCTGCTGTTGCTCGTCGCGGCCGTGATGAATCCGGTGTTCCTCTCGCAGCTCAAAACGGCGAAAAGCGTGATCGTGCTCGACAATTCCCTGAGTATGAACGCCCAGGAGGACGGAACCGTCAAGGGAAGTCGGTTTGAGACCGCGAAATCGGAGATTCGGCGTTTTATTTCCTCCATGCGGCAGGGACATCAGGTCGCGATCCTGACGGCGGGGGGCGAGCCGCATGTCGTCGTCGGTTTTACGGACCATCTTGGAACGCTCCGGCAAAAGCTTGGCGAGGTCAAACCGGGCGCTGAAACGACCCGAATCGCGGACGCCGTAAAACTTGCCCGGGAGATTTCAAGACGGGACGCCGATACGAACATTCTCGTCTTTACCGACGGCTGTTCCAGCGACCTCGAAGCGTTGCGAAAGGACGAAGACGTTCGAATTCTTCCCGTCGGCCGTTTTTTGGAAAACTCGGCGATCGTCAAATTTCAACCGCGACGTTCCCCCGGCGACGCTCTCGGTTATGAAATCCTCGTCGAAACCGTCCATTACGGCAAGGAAACGGTCGATTGCCGCCTCGAAGTCGAATTGGACGGAACGCCGGTCGACGTCGTGCCGCTGACGTTGGAGCCGAACGTTCCGCAAACGCTGATCGTCCAGGGACTCACCGAAAAAGGAGGAACGCTGACCGGCAAACTCAACGTTCACGACGCGCTCCCCGCCGACGACACGGCGTTTGCTCCGCTTCCGGAACGGAAGGTCCAAAACATCCTGTTTTACGGCGACGAGGATTTTTTCCTCGGCAACGTGCTTCAATCGCAGCCGAACGTCGCCCTGAACGTCGTGAAGGACCTGCCGGCCGTTCTCCCCGCCGACAGCGTGTTGGTCGTTCACCGAACGGTCCCGGAAGCCCTACCGCAGGGAAATATCCTCCTGATCGATCCGCGTATTAGCGGCAAGCTCCTCCGGGTCGGTGAGAACGTTGAGGTTCCTATCGTCGGCGGTCAGGAAAAAGAACAACCGCTGCTCCGGTTCGTCCATTTGACCAATGTGCTTTTTCCCGGCGCGAAAATCATGAAGCCGACGGAAATCGAATCGGAGGAATACGTTTTCGAAACGCTGATCGAAACGCCGGACGGAGATCCGCTTTATACTCAAATCACGACGCCGGAAAACAAGGTTCTGGCGTTGAGTACGGAGCTTTCCCGAGGGGAACTCGCGTTGCGGACGGCGTTTCCGATCATGATTTCGAACGCTCTGACTTTTTTTCGAGGCGTCGGCGGCGAACTGCAGCCCGCAACGCTCCTTGGCGATCCGGCGGAGAGCAATCTGGCGTCCATGCCGGAAGACCTCGACCGTTGGCAAAACGACAATTTTCGACGGGAAGCCGCGAACCGACCGCCGTGGTTCCTTTTGGCGCTCGCCGCGATGTTCCTGTCCGTTACGGAATGGTGGGCCTTTCAACGACGTTGGCTCGATTAATTTTTCCAAAGAGCCGGGGATGGAGGCGGTACTCCGCCGCAATCCCCGGACCTTTGGACGCCAGGAGAAAATCATGCAACGAATATTAGAACTCAATTCGCGCTACGCGGCTAAAACGCAAGCGGATCGCAGAACGGGCTCGAAATTTTTGAGCGTTGGATTAACGCTTTTTTTTCTTTTCGTCGCCGTCACGGCGAGCGCCCAGTCGTCGAAGAAGTTCATCGAACTCGGCTGGGACATCCCGGACACGGCGTATTTGAAGGAGCATCACGAATCGATGCAGCAGACGACGCCGTTCGACGGAATCATGCTCGCTCTCGAAGCGACCGCTCCCGACGGCAAAAAGGTTTCCTCGCAATCGGTTACGGATCCGACGCCTTGGGAGGCGGCATGGTTCGACACGGCGATCGCCGATCTGACGGCCTGCAAGTTCACGAGGTTTACGGACAATTTCATCCGGTTCAATTTCTCGCCGGGAACCGTCGAATGGAACTCCGACGCCGATTGGAAAGCCGTCTGCGAAAAAACCGTGATCTGTTCCCGAATCGCGAAGAAAGCCGGACTGAAAGGGCTCGCGCCGGATTTCGAATCGTACGGCAAAACGATGTTCAAGTTCGACGCGAACACCGGGCTCTCGTTTGAGGAAACGCGGCGACTTGCCCGGAAACGGGGCGGCGAATGGATGAAAGCCCTCGTTTCTGAGTTTCCCGACATGGTGCTCTTCACGCTGTTCGTCGCCGAAGTCAATCTGCAAGCGGGGCAGGACGCCGATCCGGACGGTCTGCTGGCAACGGCTCATTACGGCCTGCTCCCGGCATTTTTCAATGGAATGCTCGACGAAGTGACGCCGGAACTCCGGATCGTCGACGGTTGCGAATCGGGATATTACCTGAACGGTTTCGACGAGTTCGCCCGCCGGGCCTTGGCCGTCCAGTCGATCGGCGGTCCGGCGATTCGGCTGGTCGCTCCGGAAAATCGGCAAAAATATATCGCCCAAGTTCAAGTCGGATTCGGATTCTATCTCGATATGTACGTCAATCCGGAAGGGAGCAAATACTATCGCGGTCCAAAACCGGGCGGAACTCGGCTCGACCGCTTGGCGGAAAATCTTGCCGCCGCCAAGGACGCAACCGACGAATATGTTTGGCTCTACGGCGAACAACGGCGTTGGTGGGCGCCGCCGAAAAGCGATTCGACATGGGAGAACTGGGAGCAAGCCCTGCCCGGAACGACGAGAACGGTTCGGTTCATTAAGGATCCAGACGCCGCCGCCCAAACGCTGCTCGACGAGCAACGGGCCAAGGGACCGCTCGCCAACATCTTGAAGAATGCGGACTTTTCCCAATCGAAGTCGACCTTGAAGCCGGACGTTCTGTTTCCGGCCGACTGGAATTCCTGGCAACACGAACCGCTCGGAACGTTTTCCTGGGATGGGAGCGTCGGTAACGGCAGCGTCAAGGCGTCGCGGGTCAAATGGGGCTGCGTCATGCAGTCCAATCCGGTGAAACCGGGCGAATATTATTTTGTGTCGGTCGACGCCAAGAAACAAGGAGGCGGCGGAATTGGCGTCCGGGTCCGCTGGATCGACGCCGACGGAAAATGGACCCGCGAATCCGACGACCGAACCTTGACCTTTAAACCGTCTTCCGGCGACGGTTGGGACCGGGCGTCCGGCGTCGTCAAGGTTCCCGAGGGAGTCGCGACGCTGCAAATCCAAGCCGGCGTTCGAGATCAGGAAACCGACGCCGATACTGCTTGGTTCGATAACACCTTATTGATCCGTATCGAATAAAGCGTGTGGGATTCGAAATTTGAAGCGTCAACATATAAAAAATTCGAAACCTTGCTTGTTAGGAAGCGAATACCCACCAAAAACTGCTCTCTGACGGTCGCGGCTCTGAAAAAATTGATCTTTTTTTTCTGGAACTCGATGCCGTCTTGACAAACCTCCGTCATCGGGTAAACTGGCCGTTGTTTGACATTTCAAACTTTTGCGATTGTTATCAACTCGCCATGCATCAATCTTCTCCTTCCCGCGAAAAGAGTACGTCCTTTCGTTCCGAAAAGGTCGATTACCTGATCAACTTTCCGACCGGCGAAATGGGGACCGTCGTCGAGATCAACACGGAAAACGAACTCCAGGGCCGATTGATGGGCATGGGACTTTTCGTTGGTTCCCGGTTCCGTTTGATTCAAGGCGGCAGCTCTTCACGGAAGCCGTTGCTGCTCGCCGTTGGTGATACACGTATTGCGCTCGGTTCGGAACTCGGTCGTTCCATTTTGGTCGAGAAATAATATTAGCCGCGTCGGCCCCCGACGCGCTGACCTCGTTGCCGCTCCAAACGCGTCGGAGGCCGACGCGGCTAAACTATGCACGAACATCACGAAATTCTCGTTGCTCTGGTTGGTCAGCCGAACTCCGGCAAGTCGACCGTTTTCAATCACCTGACCGGTCTGAATCAGACGACGGCGAACTATCCCGGCGTCACGGTCGCGAAGAAATCGGGACATTATCACGACGACAAGCGTCGCATTGAGGTTGTCGATCTACCGGGGACCTATAGTCTCACGTCGTACAGTCAGGAAGAGCGAGTCACGCGGGATTTTTTGCTCTTGGAGCGTCCCGAAGTCGTCGTCGTGATCGTTGACGCCGTGAGTTTGCGCCGGCATCTTTATTTGGTGTTTCAGCTGCTCGAACTCCAGATTCCGTTGGTTGTCTGTCTGAACATGATGGACATCGCGGAGCGTCGCGGCATACAGCTCAATCTCGCCGCACTGGAAAAGGAGCTCGGCGTTCCTGTCGTTCCGACCGTTGGACGCAAAGGCGAAGGATTCGAGCAGCTTCGACAGCAAATCAACAAAGTCGCTGCGGAGAACACGCACGCTCCGACCGACTGGAAAATCGATTACGGCCCGCTGGAAGGTATTTTGGTCGAAATCGAAGCAAGCCTTGCAAAAAAAGAACATCTCGTCGAGGACTTTTCGCCCCGTTGGTTGGCCGTGAAGCTTTTGGAAAACGATCGGGAAGGCCGGCGGATCATTCAGCACCACACCCACGACGACGATTGGGAAACGCTTCTCGAACAGGCCGCGGAAAAACTTCGTCGATACGAAACGGAGACCGGCGACTCGCCCCGTAAGACGATCGCCCACCGACGTAATGAGAAAGCGGCAGCGATTGAGCGGATTGTCGTCCAGCGAGGTAAAACACCGGTTCGGAACTCGGATCGTATCGACCGGGTCGCCTGCCATCCGATTGGGGGACTTCTTTGCGTCGCCGCCGTGATGCTCTTGACCTTCGAATTGGCGTTCAACATCGCCGATGGTTGGGACTGGGTTCCGTGGTTTGGCGGTTGGACTTCTCCGGTCGGCGCCTGCGAATGGGTGTTCAGTGACGCTCTTCCACCGATTTTCGATTCCTGGTTGCGGCTCGAAGAGGGGAGCGACCTGAAATCGTTGATTGACGACGGAATCGTTGCTGGCGTCGGCGGCGTTGTCGTGTTCGTTCCCGTGATTTTCTTTATTTTTCTGTTCCTGTCGTTTTTAGAGCAGAGCGGCTACATCGCCCGAGTCGTCGTGGTGTTGGACCGTTGGATGCGGTATTTCGGTCTGCACGGACAGAGCGTGCTGCCGTTGATCCTCGGCGGCGGAATCGTCGGCGGTTGCGCGGTCCCCGCCGTCATGGCGACCCGAACCATGCGGGAACCCCGGGAACGGCTCCTGACGATCCTCGTGATTCCCTTCATGAATTGCGGAGCCAAAATCCCCGTCTACGCCCTCTTGATTTCGGCGTTCTTCTTCTCGTACAAAAGCGTTGTGATGACCGCGATCGTTTTTCTTTCCTGGAGCCTCGCCCTGTTATCGGCGTGGGTTTTGGGGAAAACCTTCGTTCGCGGCACGCCGACGCCGATGATTATCGAGCTGCCGACCTATCAGGTTCCGCAGATTTCCGACGTGTTGGGAACCGCCTGTCGACAAAGTTGGTGGTTCGTCAAAAAGGCCGGAACGATCATTCTTATGGTCAACGTGTTTCTCTGGGTGATGATGTACTATCCGCGTCCGGCTGATCCGAACACCGACGCCAAGACGCAGCTTGCGAACTCTTACGCCGGACAACTGGGACATGCGATGAGTCCGGTGTCGCAGTACGCCGGATTCGGTTGGCGGGACAATGTCGCCTTGATCGGCGGTTTCGCGGCCAAGGAGGTGATCGTCAGTTCGTTGTCGACAATTTACGGCATCGAAGGGGCAGACGAGGAAAATGCCGAAGAAGCTGAGGAGGCAAAAACCGAGGAAGTCGTGGAGGGACAAGCCGCGAAAGCTGAAGAGGGACAAATCGCGGAAGATGTCGACACGGAGGAACTTGACGAAAGCGGGCAGCGTTTGGCGGTCAAGTTGCGAACGGAGGAAGGGTGGTCGCCGCTCAAAGCGTTTGCGATGCTCCTGTTCGTGATGGTTTACGCTCCCTGTTTTCCGACCTGCGCCGTTATCTGGAAGGAAACCGGAGCCGTTAAATACATGCTGCTCTCGGTTGTCTACAGTACGACGTTAGCGTTCGTTTTGGCGGTCGCCGTGTTCCAAATCGGCTGCCTTCTCGGTTGACGCTTTCGTTGGAGCACAACATCATGACGCGATTGGCCGATCAAACACCGATGATCGGCCGATTGAGATCAACGTTTCCAAAACGGCAGGGAAATCGATCGACCATTCAAAAATTCCGATACCAATCAGCGTCAGGGCCGAAACGAGAAACAGCCAGGCGATCGGTCCCCGGGAAACAGGAAACGCTCGAAAAGAACGGTCGATGGCAATCTCCAAACGTTGCCAACTCCGAAGATTCTGGTTTGACGCCGTTGCCGTAAGAACGGTGTTGCGACTCGACGGCGCGGATTCAATGGAAAATTGAACGCCAAGTCTCGGCAGAAACATGGTGTTGCCGCAATGGACGGCCGAATCGTCGAGTTCCTGAACGGTTGTCCAGAGTCGCGGAATCAGTTCGCCGGGGGGACATTGATAGACGACGAGCCGATGTCGCAGTTTTCGAACAACGATCAACGCGACGATCAGGTAAAAAAACGTCCAAAGCACCCAGGCGACCGGTCCCCAATAGGACAAGACGTTCAGCGGCAACAGCAATTTGCCGGGACCGAAAAGAAAAAGACCGCTCAATCCGACGGCGAGGAGCATCAGATCCGCCCCTCCGGAAAACACCGTCGGCCGACGACGTCCGTTGAGGTACGCAAGGAATAAGAAATACATCGCCAAGGGAAACGTCGCAATAAAAATCATAAAAAACCGGGACCACAGGTCCCGGCTCCGTGAGGGCGTTAAGGCTTCGGAAACCGTTATTCTACCGCTTGCAGTCGCCGAGCACCATCAGGACGTACCCCGTGACAAGGTTCGGGTCCCCTTCCATCCAGCGAGTCGTTTCGTTGACCCATGAACCGTCTTCGTTTTGCTTTTTGGCAAGAACGTCGATCAGTTCGGTCTTCCAATCGTGCTTCGCGCCGGCAGCGTCTTCCATTTCGGCAACCTTCATCGTGTCGAGTGCCTTGGCGAAGGTCTGGTAGTAATAATACAAACCATTCTGGGCTTGTCCGGGATTTTGCGACAAATCGTAATTCTTTTTGATCCATTCGATTGCCGCTTTCACCCGTTTGTCCTCCGGAGTCAGACCGGCGTAGATCATGCTCTTCAGGCCGGCGTAGGTCATCGATCCGTAGCTTCGCAAAGCGGCGTCGGCGGAAACCGCCTCACCTTTGTTCAAGCGTCCACCGTCTCCGGATTTTCCTGAACCGCCTTGAGCGGACTGTCCCTCGGCCGGATTGTTGACGATCATCGTGTAGATGAAGCCGCCGTCGGGATCCTTCGCCGCAAAGGGAAGCGTGTTGTGTTCCGATTCCAGTTTTTGGCAACGGGAAATAAAGACGAGCGCCTTTTGGATCGCCGGATCGTCTGCCGATTTGCCGGAAGCCCGAAGAGCCTCCACGAAATACTGGGTGTTCGACAGATCCGGACGTCGATGCTTGCCGTACCCGGCGCCGCCGTAGTACAGATTGTCTTTCTCGACACCGTTTTCCTCCGTAAACTGTTCTTTCAACAAGTATTTCTGCGACTTGGAGAGCAGTTCGTCGTAGGGGCCCGGCTTTTCGTTCTTCGTCTTTTTGATCGCTTCGTTTGCGGCCGCGAAGCACATGATCGACAGGCAGGTTTCGTAATTTTGAAAAAAACCATCCTTCGTATAGACGCCGCCGTCTTCCCGGACCGATTTTTGAAGGAATTCGAATCCCTTGGCGACCATCGGATCGTCCGGTTTGACGCCGACGTCAAGCAGACCGCAAAGGACAACGGTCGTCGGACCGATTCCGGCCTGCGGCGAAAAGGCGCCGTCCGGTGTCTGGGCCGACCGCAGAAACACAACCGCTTGATCAATCGTTTTTTGTCGAAGCGTTTCCGTGTCCTGTGCAGCGGAAATCATCGTCAGCGCAAACAGCATTGGAACGAACAATAAGTATTTCACCGGAGTTTCCTTGGAGTAAAGATGAACGAAGGATGACGAGCCGTGAGCTGCGGTCACGGCTCGTTGCTTCAACTTGATGCTTCGGAGCTTACGGCGCTTCCGTTTCGTTTCCGTCGCGTGTCGAGAGCGCCCGCCAAACCTCCAGTTTGATCGAATTCGGGACGATCTGCACGGAACCGTCGAGTCGCCCCGCACAGATAATGCCCGGATGATAACTCCGGGATGTCAGCGCTGCACACGTCGGTGTCGGAGCCGCAGCCGCTCCATCCCGACCTTCTCGAATCGTACTCACGTCGCAACGATCGTATCCATTGTAATTGATTTTCGAGTTCGGTGTCAGTACGGTCGTAAAACCACTGTGATGACATCGACCGTCCGGCCATTCCGTGCGGCCGGTACAATCTTCCAGTGCCGGTCCGGCCTTTCGATCCGTTGCGTTGTCGATGAGCGTCTGAACTCCTGCGGTGTCCGGAATCGTCGCGATGTCGAATTCTGCCGCCGTGTTGGCCCGGCTGTACGGGGTCCACGCTTTGACTTCGGCGCAAAGGAGCGTGTTGCTCGTTCCATCCGACGCCGCTGCGAAATCCAGGCAGGAGTTCGGATAAAACAGACCGTTTCCTCCCTTTCGTTCTACCGGGTCCCAAATCAGCCAGGTTCCGTAGTTGAACGCGTAATTCGCACAAAAAAGTTTGTACGGTGTGCTTCCCGTCCATTGACGTGGTTGCCGATTTTCCTCGCTGGGACACGCAAAGGCGGGAATCCTAACATCGGTCCGCGAGAAAATGTCGATGTTGGGGGACGTGTCGAACGCAATCGCAGGATCGACTTCAGCGGCGATTCCCCCCTGTTCGATGAAATTGAGAATCCGTCCGATTGGTCCCCAGGTCGCGTTTGTGGTTTCGTTGACCCCCGGACGCAAAAACATGCTCGGCGGCAAGGCGAGGAACGTATCGTGATAATTGTGTACGGCAATCGCGAGCTGTTTCAGATTGTTCGTGCAGGACATGCGTCGCGCTGCTTCACGGGCGGATTGGACGGCGGGAAGCAACAAAGCGATCAAAATGCCGATGATCGCGATCACGACGAGGAGTTCAACCAACGTAAAAGCTCGATGGAATTGATGTTTCATAATTTGTTCTCGTAAAATGGATGTTTTTAGTCGCGTCGGCTTCCGACGCGCTTTCACAAGGTAGAGTTTGCCCCACGACATCGCGTCGGAGGCCGACGCGGCTAACGGGGAAAAGAAAAAAACGAACGGGAACTCGAGAACGAATCATTCCCGTCGGAGGGTCGTCTGAGCGATCGCCGGATATCCTTCGATACGACGGCGATCGTCCTTTAACGGAGAGAAGAACGGTTGGAAAGCGTTCGAAGAGAAAGAAGCATGAACCAACGCAAGAAGAAATCGGAAATTTTTTCCGTGGGCGGGGCCGGCAACGAACGGCGATTGCAGTTCGGAGCGTTCGGCATCATCCTTTGAAGGCTTAGGAAAACCGTTCGGAAGGCCGAGAATTCGAGCTTGCTCGGCTCGGTCGGGAATTGCCAGAAAAACGACAATGTCCCGTTGCGTGGGGACGTGGAAACGGCGTCCGAGAAACTCGGCGGCTCGATGAATCGCCGGATCGTCAAAGGGTTTGTCGAGTTGACGAAACGCGGCGACGACGGCTTTGGAATCCGTCGGAGACAAATTGACGGCAGCGGAATCATCTCCACGCAATCGGGAAAGTCCGCGTTCGACGACCGAACGGGCTCGCAACAATTCCCGTTGTTTAGCGGCGTTGTCGGTTGCCGGATGATGTCGAACCGTTTCGAGATATTGTTCGATTCGTTCATCGAGCCGAATGCGGAGTTGCCGTTCAGCGACGGATCGCGAGTCCGCGAAAACCGAGCCGCAGCCGAACAGCACAACGACAGTCAACAGGAAACGGACGAACCGCCGACAGAACATGGACTTTCCAACGGGAAGGCAATTTTGGGGTGGGAAAAGTACAGTATAATCGAAAAGAAATCGATTGTCAAACGAATTTCCGTCGGCAACGATTATTTGCCGAGGTTGGAAAGAGCGTCGACGGCAAGGATTCCGCTACGGACGGCTCCTTCCATGGTCGCGGGCCAATCGGTCGCGGTCCAGTCTCCGGCCAAGGCAAGGTTTTCGAACGGTGTCGCCTGCCCCGGCCGTGAGTCGTAGACGGTCGGATTCGGCGAAAACACCGCATTGAAAACGGTCGTCGTTCTTCCGTGCAACAGTTTCACCGGTTGTCGAAACGTTTCCGGAAAAGTTGCTTGAAGTTGCCGAACGACGCGTTCAACCAGCACCGTGGTACCTTTGGAGGTCAACTCAAGGTCAGAGAGCAGACGATGAGAGGCGCTGATCACGGCTGTATGATAAACGCCGATTCCGTCGGAATCCCGTTGCGGACAAAACAAAAATTGTGCCGGACCGCCGACGAGGGCCGCCTGCCGCCAGGAACCGGGAAGAACGCAACGGTCGAACCAACAATGAACCGACGTGATCGCTCCCGGTTCAAAGCGGCCTAATTCAAGCTGCTCCGCGAAATCTTCCAGACCGGAGTCTTCGAAAATCTTCCAAACCCGGAACGATGGAATCGCCAACACATACTGATCGAAGGACCGGACTGTTCCGTCGGCAAGCGTCAACGAAAGAATTTTTGGAGTCCCGCCGCCGTCCGATCCGTCCGTCCATTGGAGTTGCCCGACCCGTGAGAGAAAATGAAGTCGGACACCGAGGCGGTTGAGATATTCCGTAACCGCCTGATGGTAAATCGAGCGGAGCGGCTGCGTCGGAATATGCATCGTCATCGCATCACGACCGGAAAGAAATCCATCCCGAACGACTTTTTGCGCGGCGGAAAAACTGACGTTGCCAACCGTTTCGCTCAATGAACTGTAAATCAATGGCGCCCAAAACCGTTCGACGGACGCTTCCGAAGCGTGTTCGGCGGCAAGCCAATCACCGAAGGACAATTCCGGGTCGGCTGAGCGGACCTTCGGCAACATTCGCAGCAACAGGCCGGTCGCGAGACGGTCTTTGAACGTCAGGAACGGAAGTTTAAGGAACGCCGGGACCAATTGCCAGCGAAGAGGAAGAAACGGCGACGCGGCCATCGTCCAGCGTTTTCCTTCCGTCGACGCAAAGGAAATATCCGTCCGGCGTTCGAAGAAACGGTCCAATCCGAGGCGTCGGTTCAAGGCGAGCAGCTCCGTACAGCAACCGAGAAAAACGTGTTGCCCGTTGTCGATCCACTGATCGCTCGTTGGCTCGAAAATCGAAGCCGCCCGGCCGCCGAGACTCCGCGACCATTCGAATAACTCGACGTCGAAACCTCGCCGTTTCGCGGCTTCCGCCGCGGCGATTCCTGCCAAGCCGCCGCCGATGACCGCAAGACGCGGCGGCGCGGAGGGCGTGGATCCGATTGCCTGAAAAGAACTCTGCACGGTTCGGTTCTACTCGTTGAAAATATACCTTTCCGCCCATATTACACCATTCGACGGAAAAAAACAGTCCCGAACGGAAAATCCTGCCTCGTATTCCGTGAAGACAAAGAATCGGATACACTAGTCCAAAGTTAAGGAAATAATGTTCGTCCAACAACAGCCGGAATGGAGCCGGTACTCCGGCGTAATGACGGCCGTTCCGTCATGTAGAACCCGTCATTACGGCGGGTACGCCTCCATTCCGGCTGTTATCAACGCCGCGAACACTGTTTCGTAAACGTTGGACTAGACCTTGTTCGCGAAACGAATTGACGCCGGAGTACCGGCTAAATGTGAGAGAAATTATCAAGAACCGTGACGGATTCCGACGACCTGCGAAAACATGCGATCATCTTCGGCGTCGGATCGATGCTGATTCCTATCTCCGGTGTTCTCCTCCTGCCGCTGTACGTCAATTTTCTCTCGACCGAACAGTTCGGAACCCTCGAAATCGTCAATCAGATTTCCAACGTCTTCTGTATCTGCTTTCTTTCCGTCGGCGTTTACCATGCGACCGGAACGTTTTATCTCCAGGCCGTTAACGAGCAAGAACGTCGACGTGTCGCGGCGACCGTCCTCTTGCTCTATCTCACCGCGATCGGCTGCGGTTCGCTTCTCGCCGTTCCCCTGCTTCGGCAATACGGCGGACTCGTCGGAATGGACGATTTCTCCCTCCTTCTCTTCGGACTCGGCGGAAATCTGATCGTTTCGACGCTTGAAATTCCTTACGTTCTCATGCGTTGCCGGATGGAATCCTTCGGATTCGTCCTCGTGACTTTTCTCCAATTTCTCATTCGTGTGATTGGAACCATTATCGCCGTTGCCTGGCTCGGATTGGGGATTTGGGGCGTGCTGGCGATGTACTGGATCTCCGGACTGCTCTTTGCCGCCCTCCTGTTTGCTCGGGAGTTTCGACAAGGCTCGGTTCGTCCCGATTTCATGCTGCTGGGAAAAATGTTCGGTTTCGCGATTCCGTTTATTCCCGCCGGACTTTGTACCTTCATCCAAATGAACGGCGACCGCTTCTTTCTCGTTCGGTACGACAACCTTCAAACGGTCGGCCTCTACGCTTTGGCCTGGAAAATCGCCGGTTGCGTCGCCATGCTCAGCGCCTTGCCTTTGCAACGTGTTTGGCTCGTCCGGCAATACGAAGTCCTGCCAACACCGGAAGGTCCCGACCAAGCCGGTCGTTGGTTCTCGCTCATTACGGCAACGCAACTTTTCGTCGGTCTCGGCGTTTCCCTCTTCTGCCGCGAACTCCTCATGCTGATCGGAAAAGAAGAATTCTGGAAAGCGGCCGAACTGATCCCGATCCTGATTCTCGCCGACGTTTTTCTCTACGCCAACTATTTTTTCGAGGGACCGCTGTTCGTTTATCGACGGACCGGTCTGAAATTTCTCAATGCGCTGGTTGCGACGGTCTTGGTCCTCTGCTTCTACGCCCTGCTGATTCCCGAGTTCGGCGGAGCCGGAGCCGCAACGGCGACCGTTCTCGGAAATTTGGTCTTGGCCGTCGGTTCCCTGATCCTGACACGAAAAATTCGACGGATCCATTACGCTTGGCTGACGCTGGTTTGGATGCTCGGCCTTGCCTTCCTCGTCTATCTGAGCGGACGACAGATCGATCGCTTCTTCGATTTGGAGCAGATCACTCTCATCGAAAGCTTCGGCGAACGGTTCGCCAAGCTGCTGCCCGGTGTCGCCGCAAAAGCCCTGCTGCTCGTCGCTTGGGGCGGCCTGATCGTTCGGTTTCGATGAAAGTCCGAGGCTCAAGGACCGGGACCAAGCAAAGACCGGGACCACAGGTCCCGGCTCTCGACAAGTCTCGCGATTTTCTAGAAGTCGTTCAGACCCGTGATGTATGTATGACAATGCGGGCAAATATGATAGCCCATGTCGATTTCACGCTCACAGCTTGGACAGAGCTTGATATGCGGTAGCGTCGCGGAAGACGACGAGGAGGAAGCCGCTTTTGCGGCGGCGACCGGAGTCGGTTTCGGCGGCGGAACCGGTTTCGGTGGCGCAACGGTCGTTCCGACCTTCGAATTCGGCTGTTGTTCCGGATTGCCGAGAATGTGCATGATCGCACTTTCCGAGATTTCCGTCTGGTGCAGCACAGGAATACTGACAGCCGCCTTACAGACCGGACATTTCCCGGTTTTGCCGGCGTTGGATTCTTTCGCGGTCAAATGGTGCCCGTTCGGGCATTTCAATGAAATGGGCACGGCATTCCCTCCTCTCCCGATGAACAGGTTGTCGAAACAGATTTTTTGCGACCATCGGATATTGGAATGATACACGCTCGAAACGAAAAAAGGAACAGGTAGAAATTATTTTTTCGAAAATTTTGTCTTTTTGCGAAAAGATCGGGCTCGCCACCAAGAAAGAAAAACGCCCCGTAAAACGGGGCGACGAACGAAAAAGACCGAACGATCAAGAAAAAGCCGGGACTAGCGGTGCTGAACGGGATAGGTAACCGGAACGGAGCCCGGCGTCGGCGACGGCACGGCGGATGAAAGAATAATCGGATTGTATCCTGCATTTGACTGGGGGCGTTTCGCCAAAGAATCGATAAACTGGTCGGAAACGCCGTTGAGAACGATCACATCGCTGGGGATTTCCGGATTTCGTCGCGACCGAACGATCAGGATGACTTCGTCACCGTCCTGTGTTCGTCGCTTGATCTCGTCGATCGTCGCCTGTTCGATGTTATTGATTTCTTCGCGATGAGGACTCGGTTCGGACTGCATCGACGGTTCCCGGAGCGGTTGGAGCGGTTGGAGCGACGTGGCATTGGGAGTCGCGGGGTCGTCGCTTCGGGAGATTGGATTCGAATCGACCAAGGACGGCGACTCGTAAACCGCCGAAAGATTTTTCTGCTTCAGGAAATGTCGAATGATGTGCGGCGGCACGAAATGTCCGTCGTTCGCGACCGGATCAGCGGTGTTGCAGACTCCGAGCAGATATCCTTCTTCGCCGAACAGTCCGCCGCCGCTGCGACCGCCGACCGGAGCTCCGGAAATTTGGATGTAATGAAACGGCGTCGGAACGTCGCTCGGCGTTCCAATGCGGTCCGTCGAGAGAATTTGGTGATTCCGAAGCGTCGGATCCGCTCCACCGTCGCAGCCGACGCTCAACACCTGTTGACCGGAGCGAACCTGATAGGAGGCCGGAGCTACGGGAATCGCTCGAACCGGACATGGTGGGGTGACGACGACCAACGCAAGGTCGAGATCGAGATCGAAATACAGACATTGTCCGAAAACGCGGACGTTGGAATTCTTATTGAAAAGATGAACTTCTGTTTTTCCTTTGCCTTGCGACTCGCGGAAAATATGTCCGCAGGTCAAAACCAACGCCTCGCCGTTTCGCGTGTCGATGATCGTTCCCGTTCCCCAGGAATGTCCCCGTTCGTCGTCGACCCGCAATTTGACGGACGACGCAATCCACGAAGGATCCGATTCGTTTGACGACGATGCTCTCGGAACTTCAAAGGAGGCGGCGGATTGCGTAAAACTCGCGGGAACGATGGTCGGTGTCGGTTCCGAAGAACTCATCACGGGGGTAAAGGCCGGAACGACGAGAGCGGACTGGGATGCTGCGGAAGAAATCGCCGGGACGACGGCGGCAACGCTCGACGGTGGAGCCTGTTGCAGTGAGATTTTTCGTTGATGCTCCGCTGCCGACTCGAACATTCGCAGGATTCTCGACTTCATGACGACCGGATCGCCGCCGCCGACGACACGATCTACGATTTCGCCCTTGGAAAGCATCAAAAAGGTCGGAAAACGGTCGACGCCGAGACGCTGAACAATCTCCGGTTGCTGCGCGGCGTCGATCATTTGGACCGGATAGCCCTGTTGACCGAGTTCCTGAACCAGCGGAGCGATTTGGCGACAGGGACCGCAACCGGGAGTCGTGAAAAAAAGGAGCGTCGTCTCGGATGACGTGGGAAGAGCGGCCAGAACAAGCGTCGAAAGGATCGTCGGAATACCAAACATTGAAATTGAGCCTCCATGCTCTCTGGAAAACAAACGTTTTGCCTCGAATCCGTTCGAGTCGCAGGAATGTATCCGAATTTTTCGTTTTGATCAAGTCCAAAATTTGCCGGAGTATCGGCTAAATTGTTTCACTGCGGCAACTGGACTTTTTTTTCACGTCGTTTAAAATGGGAATTGTTTCTGAGTTTCCTTGACGCTCACTTTGCGGGTAATTATTCTAGATCACAGCATGAAATCCTTTACGCAGCACACCGGTCTGGTCGCTCCGATGGATCGAAGCGACGTCGACACGGACCAATTGGTTCCGAAGCAGTTTCTCAAACGCATCGAACGAACCGGATTCGGCAAGTTCCTGTTTTACGATTGGCGCTATCTTGAAGACGGCAAAACGGATAATCCCGACTTCGAACTGAACAAGCCGGAGTACAAAGGAGCAACGGTTCTGTTGGCCCGAAAAAATTTCGGTTGCGGTTCCAGTCGGGAACACGCTCCGTGGGCGCTGGACGACTACGGATTCCGTGTGATCCTGGCATCGAGCTTCGCGGATATTTTTTTCAACAACTGTTTCAAGAACGGAATGCTGCCGATCCGGCTCTCCGAAGAGAAAATCGACGAACTCTTCAAACGGGAAGCCGCGAATCGACCGTATTCGTTGACCGTCGATCTCGAAAAGGGGCTGATTTTCGACGACAAGGGACTCTCGATTCCGTTTGAGATCGACGCCTTCCGGAAGAACTGCCTGCTCAACGGTCTTGACGACATCGGCCTGACGCTGCAGCACGAAGACAAAATCGTCGAATACGAGAAATCACACGGGATAGTGTAGGGGCTAGGGACGAGGGGCTAGGGGCCAGAAAAATGCACGTCGAGCTTTGCTCGACATGTTTCTATCCCCTAATCCCTGGCCCCTAACCCCGTTCCCGAAGCGGGACAGACGGTCGCCGGTCGTCTTCGGACGACGGGAGGAAAGTCCGGGCTCCCTCGGATACGGTGACGGATAACGTCCGCCGGTCGCGAGATCAGGGAAAGTGCCACAGAAAAGATACCGCCGGGGAAGTGAACAATGAACAACGAACAGTGAACAGTTAGAAGAACGCTTGCGTCTTCACTGTTCACTGTTCGTTGTTCACTTTCCCGGTAAGGGTGAAATGGCGAGGTAAGAGCTCACCGCGAACCGGGTAACCGGGTCGGCAAGGCAAACCCCACCGGGAGCAAGGCCAAACAGGGGCGAGGATATCCGATCCGTTCGCAGCTCCGGGTAGGCCGCTGGAGGGTTCGAGCAATCGAACTCCTAGAGAAATGATCGTCGCCCGGCGTTTTGAAAGAACGACGGGAACAAAACCCGGCTTATCGTCCCGCTTCGGGGAAGGGATCTGGGGATAGGGGACAGGGATCAGGGGACAGTAAAATACAAGTCGAGCTTTGCTCGACGAATTTCTGTCCCCTGTCCCCTGTCCCCTGTCCCCTGTCCCCTGTCCCCTGTCCCCTGTCCCCTGTCCCCTATCCCCTATCCCTCATGCCGGATCTTGCCGAACTTCTCAAAAAGGTTCGTCGCATCGAGATCGTCGCCAGACGAACGGTCGACGATCTGTTTTCGGGACAGTACAAGAGCGTGTTTCGCGGTCGAGGCATGGAATTCAGTGAGGTCCGTGAATACCAGCCCGGCGACGACATTCGGTCGATCGACTGGAACGTCACAGCGAGGGCGGGGCGACCGTACATCAAGCGATTCGTCGAGGAACGGGAGTTGACGGTGTTGTTTCTCGTCGACGTCTCGGCCTCCGGTGTGTTCGGTTCGAGTCGTTCGAAGCTGGAAACCGCGATCGAGGTTGCCGCGACGTTGATGTTTTCCGCGTTGAAAAACAATGACAAGGTCGGACTGATTACGTTCGCGGATCGGGTCTTGAATTATTACGTTCCTCGGAAAGGCAAGGCAAACGTCCTGCATCTGATCCGGGAGCTTCTCGCGGTGGAACCCGTGGTCCGTTCGACGAATCTCAAAGAAGTGCTCGATTACGTCAATCGGATTCAACGTCGCCGTGCCGTCATTTTTCTGCTCAGCGACTTTCTCGTTCCGGAATTGCTCGAAACCGAGGAAGAAACCGACACGGCGCTTGATTTTGAACGAAATTTCGGCAAGGATTTTTCCAGCGACAGCAGTATCGAACGAAATCTTTTTTTTCGTTCCGTTCTCCGGCAACGGCCGTCGAAGGCCTCGTTGCAGGAACGGGCGTTGTCGATTTGCGGACGGAAACATGATCTGGTCGCCATGACTCTCGCCGATCCGCGGGAAGGCGAGTTTCCCGACGTCGGATTCATCACGTTGCGAGACGCGGAAACCGGCGAACAGGTCGACGTCGATACGGCGAATCCGAACATTCGCCGCCTCTTGGCGGAACAGTTCGTCGCCGCGCGGGGGAGCATCGCCGAAGTACTCCGGCGATGCCAAGTCGATCGCCTGGAAATTGAAACCGACGAGGATTTCATCGTCAATCTTCGCCGCTTTTTTCTCGACCGCGAAAAACGGTTTCGGTAGACACTCCGGCGCAATGCGGCGAAGGATCAAGATTGCGCCATGAAACGCTTGGCGACGTAGCGGGTCAGCATGTAATCGTACGGAACCGATGTGTCCGTCAGGACGTAATCGATCCCGGATTCGCGGCAGGCCCGCCGATAGTTGTCGACGAACTTGCGAACTTCCTCGATGTAGGCGTTGCGAATCGAATCCGGTTCGACAAGAATTCGTTCCTTCGTTTCCATATCGTGAAACGCGATCGTATCCTCAAACGGAAATTCGAGTTCCGCCTTGTCGAAGATGTTGAAAACGATGACTTCGTGCCGACGATGCGTGAAATGGTGCAAGGCCCGCATGATGTCGTCCGGCTCGTCGTACAAATCGCTGATCAAAACAACGAGGCAACGCTTTTTGAAGCGGTTCGCCAAAAGATGCAGAGTGTCCGCGATTCCTGTCGATTGAGCCGGTCGCATCGCTTCGAGGCGTTCCATCATTTCATGAAAATGCCGCGGCGAACTGCGGGCCGGCATGTCGAGCCGAATTTCCGTGTCGAACGTCGTCAGACCGACGGAGTCCTGCTGCCGCGTCATCATGTAAGCGAGAATCGCCGCCAGATAACAACCGTAATCGTATTTCGAGATTCCGGTCGAATATTTGTACCCCATCGACGCGCTCGTGTCCAGAACGATCTGGACGCGCATGTTGGTTTCCTCTTCGTACTGCTTAACGTAGAGACGCTCCGTTTTCGCCAACATCTTGAAGTCGAGATGCCGCGGATCATCACCGGCGACGTATTCCCGGTGTTCCGCGAACTCGATACTAAACCCCTTGTTCGGGCTTGCGTGAAGACCGGTAATCGAACCTTCGACGACACCGCGAGCGACCATCTGGAGGTTCTTGACGCGCGCAAGCGCCTGCGGTTCGAGATATTTATAGCCGGTACTCATGGGGGGAATTACGGCCCAACGCCAAAATTGTCTTAATCAAAGGCGTGGTTCGTGATTCGAAACAACACGAATCACGAACCACGAATAAAGCCGGAGTACCGGCTAAATGAGGGAAGGGATGAGGGGATTATTCCTCTTCTTCGTCTCCTTCCTCCCATTCCTCGTCATCTTCGTCGTCGCCGACTTCCTTCCATTCCTCTTCGTCTTCATCTTCTTCCCATTCTTCATCATCCTCATCCCATTCTTCCTCCTCTTCATCTTCGTCGTAGTCTTCGTCCCAATCTTCTTCGTCTTCTTCCCATTCTTCGTCTTCCTCCTCGTCTTCCTCCCATTCTTCTTCATCCTCCGAGGCCTCGTCTTCGTCTTCGTCTTCGTCCTTTTTTGCGGCGACGATTAAGCCGAGGCTCTGCGGATAACGCGAGGCTGTCTGCCAAGTTGAGAGCTCCTCGGCCCAAAATAAACGGAAGTTTTTCACAGAAGTTTTCACGGTAACGTTCCTTCTCCAAATCGAGTACGAGTTGTCAACCAAGCAGTTTTCGAACCGAACACGTTTCGGCGCGAATCGACTCCTCCATTATCCATATTTCTTTGCGAAAAAAAAGAGCGGGAGGGAGCCGGTTTTTCACTTTTCGTCAGTTTTTTCGCCGGGCTTTAGAGAAAGGCGTTAGGCGTTAGGAGGCAGAAAATACAGGATAATTCAATTCTCTAACGCCTAACGCCTGCTTCCTACTCCCATTCGATCGTCGCCGGGGGTTTCGAACTGATGTCGTAGACGACACGGTTGACGCCCTTGACTTCGTTGATGATTCGCGTCGACAATCGACGAAGCAGGTCGTCGGGAAGCGGCGTCCAGTCGGCCGTCATGAAATCCTCCGTTTTCACGCACCGAATCGCCACGGCGTCCTCGTAGGTCCGGCAGTCGCCCATCACGCCGACGCTCTTGACCGGCAACAACACGGCGAACGCCTGCGAAATCTCCCGGTATAACCCGGCAACACGGATTTCTTCGATTAGAATCGCATCCGCTTCCCGAATTCGGTCGAGCTTGTCCCGTGTCACCTCGCCGAGACAGCGAACCGCCAAACCGGGTCCCGGGAACGGATGCCGCCAAACGAAATCTTCCGGCAACCCCAGTTCAATGCCAAGTTGCCGAACTTCGTCCTTGAACAGCTCCCGAAGCGGTTCGACGAGTTCGAAGCCGAGTTTCTCCGGCAGACCACCGACATTGTGGTGCAATTTGATCGTCGCGGCCGGTTTGTTGGCGTTGCCGTCGAGACTCATGCCGCTCTCGACGATATCCGGATAAATCGTTCCTTGAGCCAAAAATCTGGCGTTCTTGTATTTTTTCGCCTCTTCGGCAAACACGTCGATAAAATAATGTCCGATCCGCTTCCGTTTTTCCTGCGGCTCCTCGATTCCGGCGAGACGCTGCAAAAAGCCTTCGGAAGCATCGACGACCGTCAAATCGACGTCAAAATGGTCCCCGAAAGCATGGACGACGTTGGAGATTTCCCCTTTTCGCATCATGCCCGTGTTGACTAGGATACATTTCACCTGATGCCCGATTGCCTTCGACAAAATCGCGGCAACCACGGCGGAATCGACACCGCCGGAAAGAGCGCAGATGACTTCGGCGTCGCCGATTTCCTTGCGGAAGCGTTCCACGGCGGCGGCAGCGTAATTTTTCATCGTCCACGAACAGGAACAGCCGCAAATGTTCCGAACGAAGTTTTGAAACCATGTCGTTCCATGCGTCGTGTGGACGACCTCCGGATGAAGTTGAACACCCCAAATCGGCTTTGTTCGATGCCGCATGGCGCAGATCGGACTGTTTGCTGAGATTGCCAACAGATCGAAATCGGTCGGCAAAGCGGACACGTAGTCGCTGTGACTCATCCAGACCTGTTGCGTCGGCGGCGTACCGTGGAAAAGTTCGGAACCCTTTCCTAAATCGTTCAGGTCAAGGGTTGCCCGACCATATTCCGAACCGGTCGACGGCGAAACCGTGCCGCCGAAATGCTTCGTCAAAAGCTGCATTCCGTAGCAGATTCCCAGCACCGGGATTCCCAACTCGAAAATCGCCGGATCACAGACCCGGGCGTCGGCCTTGTAAACGCTGGAAGGACCACCGGAAAGGATCAGGCCCTTCGGAGCGAGCCGCCTGACTTCCTCTGCCGAAATGTTGAACGGAACGATCCGGGAATAAACACCGCATTCCCTGACCCGACGGGCAATAAGCTGAACATATTGGGAGCCGAAATCGAGAATCAGGATTTTTTCGTCTTGCATTTTATGTTTCTACCATCCAGGATCGTGGATTTTTTTTCATGATGCGCCAGCGAGATCGGGAGCGGAGCGACCATCTCGTGGGTTTTGGCGCCGGAGTGGAAGCTCCTGTTTGGTTGGCGGCCCCTGCCGTCGCGGTACTCCGACGTCCAAAGCGCCGGAGTACCGGCTAAATGGAGTAGCACACGGATCATGAGATTCTACCCCGAACAGGCGGGTACGCCAAGAACCGGTCTACCAAAAATAGGGGCGGACAAACGGGCGGTAATATGGGCCGTGTCCGTGATAATAATGATAAGCCGGTGCTCGATAAAACGGAGCCCGATAAAGCGGGTCCCAGCTGCCGCGATAGATTACGCGTCCGCCATAAGGTCCCACGACGTCCACGGAAACACCGCCGACTGCATAGGGAGCCCGATAACGGTGATAGGGGCCGTGCGCTGAAGCGGTGTTGACGGACAGCAACACGAACAGCATTGCCAGCCCGAGAACCATAATGAGATAGCTTTTCATGGTACACCTCCCAGAAAAATTTGGTGAAGGATCCTGTAAAAGTGATTCGTTTCCTTAGGTATTATGGTAAGCCGAAGCCGAAAGACGACATTTTTTTGGTTTTTTCGGAAAAAAAACTAAAGGAGCGAAGTGCAATGACGATCAGACGCCTGCGTCATTGCGTTTGGCTCCATTCCGGCTGCAATATTTTTGCGGAATAATCCGAATGTTCCGGTGTCCCCCAGTCAAATCCCAAGCTTTTCTCGAACTTGAACGGAACGAAACCCTATCGTTCAAGTATACTACCTATATTGAGTATTCTCGCTGTTCCATCTCTTGCATATAAACAGTGATTCCTTCATCGGCGTAAAGCCGATACGTCGAAGGGAGAACTAGAATTATGACTGGCATCAAAAGCAGCGTCGGATTGATTTCCGGCATCGACTACACCTCGCTCGTCAAGCAGCTGATCGCTCTTGACGGAGCGTCGCGCGACGCCCTCGATCAGCGAACGAAGAATCTCGCCTCTGAACAGCAAGCGTTGACGGATGTCGTGATGTACTTCATCACGTCGAGTTCCGTCATGAACAACTTGAACAAGGCGGATCTCTATACTCGTACCACCCTGAGCAGCAGCAACACCGGCGCGCTTACCGCGACAAAGACGCTTAACGGAACGCCGGCCGCCGGTTCGTATACTTTCACGCCGGTTCAACTTGCTTCGTCTCAGCAGTCGGTCGCAACCGGCGTCGTCAGCGACACGCAGGCGCTCGGCAAAAAGGGAACCATCACGATCAGCAACGGTCGGACGCTCGAAAACGACGTTGAACTGAAAAACCTCAACGGCGGCGAAGGATTTTCCAAAGGATATGTTCGGATCACCGACGGCAGCGGAACCCGGGCGACGATCGACCTGCGCAGCGCCCAAACGATGAACGACGTTATCAAGGCGATCAACGAGAACAACGACATCGACGTTTGGGCTGAACTTGACGGCGATCATCTGATCCTGACCGACATGAGCAACTCCGACAAGGGCAAATTGACCGTTTCGGATGTTACGGGAGGAAAGACGGCCGCGTCGCTCGGGTTGGCCGGCGTCGAAGCCGACGAAAACGGCGTGATCACCGGCTCGTCACTGTACCGGCTCGGCGAAAAAATGAGTCTCGACGTTCTCAATGACGGCAACGGTCTCGTTTTCGACAGCGTCGTCGGCGACTTTCAAGTCAAGTGCAAGGACGGTTCAACGGTTTCGGTCGACTTCAACTACCGTGCGACAACCGCCGAAATCGCGGCGGGAGCCCCGGAAATTCATCGAGAGTTGACGCTCGGCGACCTGATGGATACGATCAACAATTCGAAGGACGGCAACGGCGTCGCCGGAAAAATCAAGGCGTCGATCAGCGAGGATGGTAAACGACTCGTTCTCACCGACACGACGGAAGGCGCGTCGACGACGACGCTTTCCTCCGCGTCGCTGAGTCCGGTGCTCCGTTCGTTGGGCTTGACGACGGCCGACAGTTCGACGGCTTCCATGGTTTCCGTGAGCAGCGAAGCCGGAAGTTTTACGAGTCGACAGCTGATCGGCGATCTCGATTCCGTGTTGACGTCCAGTCTGAACGGCGGCTACGGCCTCTCGAAAGCCGTCGCCGGAGCGATCGAAGTTCAGGACCGAACAGGAAAAACCGCGACGCTTGAGTTCACCCAGGAAGAACTCGATGCGATGCAGACGCTCAACGGAACCGTCGACCTGATCAACAAAAAATTGGAGGAAGCCGAGGTCGGCGTCAAGGTCCAGATCAACGACAAGCAAACCGGCCTCAGCGTCGTCGACACGACGGGCCGAACGGGATCGAACCTGATTTTCCGTGACAAAGTCGTTACGACGACCACGGAACCGACCGAGGAAGACGACGAAGATTTCGAACCGGTCACGACGACGACCGATCCACACATCGCAAAGTCGTTGGGCCTTGACGTCAATCAAGCGGCGTCGAGCGTCGACGGTTCGAGCCTGAATTTGCAAAAGGTTTCCTACTCGACGAAACTTTCCGATATGAACGGCGGCAAGGGCGTCACGCTGGCCGGTGGAAAGATTTTGATCACGGACAGTCTCGGCAAGTCCGATACGCTGACGATCAATTCGAAGAACCATCAGACGGTCGGCGACATCATCAACGCGATCAACGGCCTGAATGTCGGTGTCATTGCGAAGATCAGCGACTCCGGTGACGGTATCATGCTGATCGACAACGCTGGCGGCGGCGGAAACTTTTCCTGTATAGACGCCGATAGCACGTCGAAGTTCGCCAAGGAAATGAAATTGGCCCAAACAATCACGGAGGCGGACGCCGACGGAAAAAAACGGCTCGATGCCAGCATGACGTATACCGTCGACGTCGTCGAAACCGATACGCTGGAAGACATCCGGAAGAAATTGAGCGATCTTGGCGGTAACTTTTCCGCGTCGGTCGTCAACGACGGCTCGGCGTCGCCTTATCGCTTGATGATCACCGGATCCTCGACCGGCGCCAAAGGCGCGATGAACATCGACTTGTCCTGTCTCGGTCTGGACGTCCAGAACATGAGCGAGGCGCAGGACGCGATTCTCGTTTACGGCGACGCCAACAAAGAAGGCAGCTTGGTCCTCCACTCGGCGTCGAATACGTTCAAGAACGCGGTCAACGGCATCGACCTGACGGTCACCGGAACCTCGACGTCGCCGGTCACGGTCAGTAGTGTTGCGTCGAGCACCGACATCAAGGCGGCGCTCACGACGTTTGTCACGAATTACAATAAATACCAGGAATTGTTGAATAATTATACCTTTTACGATCCCGCGGCCAATGACGGAGCGGGAGCGGGAAACTATCTTTACAAAAACCGAATCGCCAAGATGTTCCAACGGGACGTCGCGGACGTCCTCCTGAAGAGGGTGTACGGGATTCCCGGAATCACATCGCTGAAGGATATCGGCATCTCGATCCGTTCCAACGTCAAGGACGTCGACGGAGTGAATACGTCGACGAACACGCTGACCTTCGACGAAGAAAAGTTCGACGCCCTGTATGCTTCGAATCCGGAAGGACTCCAGGAGTTTTTCTTCAAGGAACAGACGATCATCGGCGAAGATGGCAAGGAAAAAACGATCAAGACCGGTTGGGCGCAGACCTTCGCGGACGTCGCCGACCGTTTGACCGGAGACGAGGGAGTCGCGTTCGCGGAAATCAACAACATGACCACCCGGATGGACAAGAACGACGAGGACTCCGCCAAGATGACCGCTCGACTGGCCGTCAAAGAGCAACAGATGCTCAATAAATTTTACGCGATGGAACAGGCGATGGCTAAAATGTCGAGCGATATGAGTTCGATTTCCGCCATCGCGACCAATTGGGCCTCCAACTACAGCAGCACGGGAAGCACGACTTAAAGAGTGTAGAGTGTAGGGTGGAAAGTGTAGAGTTCATCTTCTCTACTTCCCACTCTACACTTTTCACTCTACACTCTACACTCCTTTCATGCAACAGAAAGCACGCGAGAATTACATCCAAGGCGAGGTTTTCACGGCGACGCCGCAGAAACTGCAATTGCTGCTGGTCGAGGCCGCGATGAAAAATATTCATCGGACCAAGCAGGCTTGGCTCGATAACCGTTTCGACGACGGATTCGAGTCGTTGTCGCGCGCTCAGGATATCGTTGCGGAGATTCTCTGTTCGCTGGATGTCGAGAGTAATCCGACGATCGCAAAGAAGTTGGCGTCGATTTATATCTTCATCTTTCGTCGCCTCGCCGAGGGTGGCATGGAACACAGTCAGGAAAAACTCGACGACGCGCTTCGAGTGCTTGCCTCGGAACGGGAAACCTGGAAGCAGGTTTGTGAAAAATTCGGCTCGTCGATGAATCCGACGACATCGTCCACGGGAAGTTCGGCGGCGACGTACACGCCGTCGCAACCGCTGTCGACGGCTCCGACGAAGATTCTTGTTTCGTCGACGGCTCCCAAATCGTTAGGCGCGACGCCGTTAACAGCTCCCAAACCGCTCGGCGCGACACCGTTATCCGAAGGAACGCCCAAAATTCCGTCGCTCGGCAATCCGATTCCCAAGCCTGTCAAACCGACAACGCCGCCCCAAACCGGAAACAATTGGGACGCCTGATGTATGCTTGGCTTTCGCCGAAAAATGACCGGCAATAAAACAGAGCACGAAGCGTCAGCGAGTGTTTTGAGCTCGCTGACGCGTCGGGCTCCGGAACTTGCCCGCGATTTCTGGCGGAAGCCTTGGGGTTGATACGATATACGCCGTCTTCAACGGGATTCGGTTTCCTCCGTGCCGACCGGCAGATATTTTCGGATCGTCCGAAACAGTGTTTTCGGGTTGATCGGTTTGCTGCAATAAGCGTCCATTCCGGCGTCGAGGCAGCGTTGTTCGTCGCCTTGCGTCGCGTTCGCCGTCAGGGCGATGATCGGAAGACGACGTGTCACGCCATCGATTTTTTCTTTGTTCCGAATACGACGTGTCGCCTCGAAACCGTCCATTTCGGGCATCTGGCAGTCCATGAGGACAAGGTCGTATTTCCCGGTTTCCGACCTTTCACAAGCCTTGATTCCGTTGTCGACGACGTCGCAGTCCATCCCGAAACCGGCCAGCATTTCCCGAACGACCATTTGGTTGATCCGATTGTCTTCCGCAACGAGAACCTGTGGTCTTCGAGCCGTGGGCGATCGGCGAAGAAGGATAATTTCCGTATCGGATTTCGTCTCAATTTGATGGTCGTCGTCTAAAGGAGCGTCCGTGAGAAGAAGAGAAGCGACCATCTCGAAAAACGGTGAACTGTACACCGGTTTGCTGAGCGTTCGAACTCGGAGGGACGATTCAGAGGGCTCGTCGATAACGGCGGCGTCGGTATCCGTTTCGAGCGGTACCAGCAAGACCATGGCCGTATCTTTCAATCTCGGATCGTTTTGGATCTCGGCGACCAGTTCGGTTCCCGATCCTCCCTCCAAGGTCTGATCGACGACAACCAAGTCGACCGGAACACCGTTGGCGGCGGCGCGAAGCATGGCGGCCAAGGTTTCGTCCTTCCTGACGCACGCCTCGACGGACATTCCCCAGATGCGAAGCTGACGGAGAAGAGCGGTTCGTTGGACTGGATTGTCGTCCACGACGACGGCTCGAAACTTGGAAAGCTCACGAATCTGACGAACGCGGCGATCTTGGACGGCGTCGGAAAGAATGGTGGTGGGGACGATGGGAACAATAAACCAAAACGTGGAACCCTTTCCCGGTTCGCTGTCGACGCCGATTGTTCCGTTCATCAATCGGACCAAGGCTTTGGAAATCGCGAGTCCCAATCCGGTGCCGCCGTATTTTCGTGAAAACGACGTATCGACTTGGGAAAACGACTGGAACAAACGGTCCCGTCGCTCGGACGGAATACCGATTCCCGAATCGATCACCCGAAACGTCAGCGAAGGAGCGCCTTGGAAGGTTTTGACGGAAATATCGATCGTCACGCCGCCGTTGTCCGTGAATTTGAGAGCGTTTCCGACCAAATTCAAAAGAATTTGCCGCAATCGTCCTTCGTCGCCGACAACGGCCGCTGGAACTTCAGGAGCGATGACGCTGCACAACTCCAATTGCTTGTCGTTGGCCCGGGACGCGAGGATGCCGAACACCGATTGAAGCGTCATTCGGGGCCTGAACGGTTCGTGTTCCAGCTCCAGTTTCCCCGCTTCGATCTTGGAGAAGTCCAGAATGTCGTTGATCAGGAACAGCAGGGACTTGCCTGATTCCTTGACCATTTGGGCGTATTCTTCCTGTTTTGGTTTCAGTTCGGTCGCCAAAAGCAGGTCGGATAGGCCGATCACGCCGTTCAGCGGCGTTCGGATTTCGTGACTCATCGTCGCGAGGAACTCGCTTTTGGAGCGGCTGGCTTGTTCCGCGAGTTCCTGCGCGATCGCGAGTTCCTGATTGACGACGGCTAGCTTTCGGTTCGCCTCGACGATTTCCGCGTGTTTTCGGCGTTCGAGGACGAAAAAGAGGCCGATGGGAAATAGGAAAAGCAGCATGTCGATGAGGCCGACGACGACAAACCGATGAAAATAACCGGAGACGAGATGCTCCGCTTCCTGTTTCGGAACGATCGTCACGACATGCCAATGAACGTTCGGCATCGCGACTTCGGCAAACGAAACATACGACGAAATGCCGTCGAGGTCCATCAGGAAAGAGCTCTCATCACCGTTTGAGGCGTTGACGGCGGCTTCGATCCGTTGGGCGAGAACATCGTAGCCGGAACCGAGATTCTGAAGTTTTCGTTCGAGAGAAAACTCCAGCTTCGGATGAAAAACGACAATTCCGTTTCCGTCGACCAGCAACGAGACGCCGTCTTTGCCGACTTGCGTTTCCTGCATGATGGCGTTGACGGTCGGTAGGAAGACGTCGAAACCGATGATTCCGACCAATTCGTCCTCGCCCTCCGGCTTGGTGCCCCAGACCGTTTTGACCACGCTGACACAGGGAACATGGAATTGGGCGTCGACGTAGGTATCCGTAAAGGCGATCCCCCGCGTTTGGGAAATATAAGGATACCAAGGTCGGTCTTTCGTCACCCAAGGATCGGGCTTTCCCTTATCGTCGACGGATTCCGGATCCATGATGATGGAAGGCGTCAATAAAAAGTTGCCGGGCACGCCGGCCAACCACATCACTTCTTCCGAACCGGGGTGCTTCTCGATGTTGTAGATGCTGTCCATGCCCTCGTACATCACGTTGACGGCGTTCAGCATGGAGATTACGGCTTGGTAGTTCGGATCGCCCGGAATGTCCTTGGAACGTCGGCATTGCGTGAGCAAGTCCCGGATCGGTTTGTACTGATCCAACAGCAAAACGGTGTGCAGTTTGCCGATGAAAAACTGCGAGACGGCGCCGCCGATGATCCGGCTTCGGGTTTCAATATTTTCCGTGACATTCCTTCGCAGTTCGGCGTCGACCCCCCAAAACGCGAAAACGTTGACGAAAACGAATAAAACGACGGTCAGCACCAACGACAAGATGAAAAAAACCGGCAATCGGTGGCGAATAGCGTAAATACGGTCAGCAAAAGGCATGGATACTCAAAAAGGAGGGAGCGATAACGCTTGAAATCCGAGGAAAACACGAACACGGAGCCGCGCCCGGCAGAAAACAGAGCCCTAACCGAAACATGGGCTTCCGCTCGAAAGTTTCATACGTGGTTGGCAGGTAACTGTAGAGTGGTCAATGTAGAGTATCGATTCGGCCCAATCATCCAATACGGTACTCTACGCTTTACCCTTCGTACTCTACCCCACTGTTTAATGGGGATGTTTTTTCGAGCGGAAACTTATATGGTATTATAGCATCTCCCTTGAGATTTGATAGTTTGTCGAGTCGTACTTGTCTTGTGCGAGTTAAAATCTTTCCCTCTCCTTGGGAAGAGGGCTAGTCCAAAGTTAAGGAAATAATGTTCGCGGTGTGATAACAGCCGGAATGGAGGCGTACTCGCCGTAATGACGGTTTTCGCCGTCAATCCGGCGGCCGAAAAATGAAACACGGCTCTCCTTTCCGGCTGCTATTCGACGAATATCAATTCGT
>JAVBQW010000017.1:0-4086 GCA_031548665.1 Thermoguttaceae bacterium | reverse complement strand
CTGCCCGGCCCCCGTCAGTAAGCTGATGCCCGCAAAAGCCCGCTTCCTCAGGGCCGCGGCTCTGAATGAAATCGGTCAAAACTTTTCTGAAACTCAATAGTACAATCCCTCACCCCGGAGAAAATAATGAAACGATTTATCGTGACGTTTTTGTTCCTGTTGTTCGCTTCCATTCTTCTCGCCGCACCGGACGGCGACGGCGTCGTTTTCGATGGAAGCAATGGTTTCCGCGTCGACGCCAAGGACGTGAAACTCGCCCCGAACGGATTCTCCGTCGCCGCCTGGGTTCGAGTCACGAAAACAGACGGTTCGCAAATGTTTGTTTCGTGCGGCAAGCCCGCCGAGGATTTTTCGCTCTATCTTTATCAGGACAAAGTCCGGTTGCTCGTCGAACACGCCCCGAAGAGCGGCGGCGGACCGGGAAATTCGTACGACTTTGCTCTCGCTCCGATGCCGAAGCCGGGAGTTTGGACCCATTACCTCGGAACTTACGACGGCGAAACGATTTCCGTGTACGTTGACGGCGTAAAAAAAGCGTCCAAAAAAGCCGTCTGCAAGCGAGACGCCTTCGCGGAACCGCTCTTTCTCGGCTCGGGACCGGAACAGGGACGCGGTCTTGTCGGTTCGATGGACGACGTTCAACTTTGGAATCGTTCCTTGACCGCCGATGAAGTCCAAAAGGTTTACGACGGCGAAATCGTTGCCGACAAAATGTTCGCTCGTTGGATCGCGTCGGAGAAAAAAGGAAACGATTGGTCGAACGCCGTCGACGGCGGACCGAAAGCCGTCGTGTTCCGACCATCCGCATCGGAATCATCCACGGCTCCCCCGTCGCGCGAAATCGAATTACTGAACAAAAAGGACGACGGTTATCGCGGCATCTGGTACCACAATCAGCCGTCGAAGGACGAATACGTGTTTAAATACAGCGGCGGTCTCGGAACTTATCCGGCGAACCATTATCCTTTCGCGGTCTACGCTCCGGCGGTCGACAAAACGTTTTTCTGTTACGGCGGTACGGAAAAGAACACGGAAAAATCGCTGCTCCACGAAGTTTCGTATTTCGATCACAAAACGGGAACCGTTCCGAAGCCGACGATCCTGCTCGACAAAAGGACCGACGATGCGCACGACAATCC
Source organism: Thermoguttaceae bacterium (assembly GCA_031548665.1). Taxonomy (GTDB): domain Bacteria; phylum Planctomycetota; class Planctomycetia; order Pirellulales; family Thermoguttaceae; genus WRKP01. The sequence goes on along the minus strand of JAVBQW010000017.1, from coordinate 2,947 downwards.
CGTGATGAACATCGACGACGACGGATACGTCTGGATTTTCTCGACCTCGCACGGAACGGGCCGGCCGTCGTTCATCCACCGGAGCAAGAAACCGTACGACATTGAAGAGTTCGAACGGATCGCGCCGACGAAATTGGTCGACGGCACGGAAGTTCCCCTCGACAATTTCTCCTATTTCCAGATCTATCATTTGAAGGGCAAAGGATTTGCCGCGATGTTCACGACCTACGACAAGCGGGTCCTGGGCGATCCGAAGACGATCTCGCAGCGGACGCTTTGTTCGATGTCGAGTCTCGACGGCGTCAAATGGACCGCTTGGAAGGCGTACGCCGGAATCCTGCACGGACATTATCAAAGCACCGGGACGTTTAAGGACGAAAAAGTCGGGGCCTCGTTCAACTTCCATCCGAACGACCGGGAATCCGGCCGCGTCGGCTTGAATTATCGCTCCAATTTGTATTACATGGAAACGTCGGATCTCGGCGAAACATGGAAAAACGCCAAGGGCGAAACCGTCGAGACGCCGTTGAAGGACGTCGACAACAAGGCGCTCGTTCACGATTATTTTGCCGAAGGGCTCAACGTCTATATCATGGACGTCAACTTCGACGCCAAGGGAAATCCGATCGTTCTTTACCTGACGAGCAAGGGATACGAATCCGGTCCGAAAAACGATCCGCGACGCTGGCACACGGCGTATTGGACCGGTTCCGCCTGGAAAATCAAGCCGATCACCGATTCCGATAACAATTACGATTTCGGTTCGCTGTACGTCGAAGACGGCAATTTTTGGCGAATTATCGGAACGACGGAGAAGGGCCCGCAACCGTACAACACCGGCGGCGAAGTCGCGGTTTGGACGAGCAAAGACGCCGGCGACACCTGGACGAAAGAAAAACAGTTGACCGCGAACAGCGAGTTTAATCAGTGTTATCCACGGCGTCCGGTGAACGCGCATCCCGACTTCTACGCCCTCTGGGCCTCCGGACACGGACGGCAAAAATCGGAGTCGACGCTCTATTACTGCAATAAAAACGGCGACGTCTTCGAACTGCCGAGAACGATGAACGAAAACGTCCAAAAACCGAAACGGGCCGGCACCGTTCAATAAAAGCCGGAGGGATGCGGAGCGAATGACGGGTGTCGCCGGAGTCCGTCATTGCGCCGGACTACCGGCTCAATTCCGGCTTTTATACCGAAACAAAAAATGAACCGATTATTAATTGTCGCCGTACTGTTCGTCTCGTCGACGGGTTTTCTCCGTGCCGAAGAGGCGTTGAAGCCGAGGGTTTTTCTCCTCTCGGTCGAGAAACTGGAAAAAGCGAAAGCCGATATCGCGGCCAAGGAACCGCGGGCGATTGCTCGTTACGAAAAGCTTCGGAGTCGGGCCGAAAAACTTATGAAAACTGAAACGTTTCCTTCCGTGACGAACAACGATTACGTTGCGCCGGGCGGAACGAAAAACGATTACGTCAGCTTCGCGACCTATTATTGGCCCGATCCGACGAAACCGGACGGCTTGCCCTTTATTCGCAAGGACGGTGAATCGAACAAGGAACAATTACGTATCGAAAAAGGAAACGACCGGGCCTACGTGACGGAAATGATCAATTCGGTCGAAGCGTTGACCTTGGCCTGGTATTTGAGCGGTAATCCCGAATACGGCAAACGGGCGGTTCGCTTCCTGCGTTGTTGGTTTCTCGATCCGGCTACCCGGATGAATCCGCATCTGCAATACGGACAGGGAATTCCAGGCCGCAGTCACGGTCGCGGCATCGGAATCATCGACACGCATACGCTGCCCGAACTCGTCGAGATGCTCGGTCTTCTCGAAGCGTGTCCGGATTGGTCGAACGAAGACCGCGAAGGAGTGAAACGATGGTTTTCCGAGTATACGGACTGGCTTCGAACCAGTAAATACGGGATCGCCGAGAGCAAGGAAAAGAATAATCACGGAACCTGGTACGACGTGCAAGTGATCGCGTACGCTTTGTACGCCGACCGCCTTGACGTGGCGAGGGAAACGTTGGAAGCGAGTCGCCGACGAATCGACACGCAAATCGACAAGGACGGTCGTCAACCGCTCGAACTGGCCCGGACGCTGCCGTTTTCGTACAGTACCATGAATCTTCGAGCCTGGATCAAGTTGGCTTGTTTCGGCGACCGGTACGGCGTCGATCTTTGGAATGCGGTCGGAACGAACGGCGGAAGTATTCGCGGCGCTTATGAATATCTCCTGCCGTACGCGGAAGAAACGAAAGAATGGCCTTACAAGGATTTGAATTTCAAACCGTCGATTTTCGCGGCGGTCTTGCGGTTGACGGGGCCCCGATTCCAGTACGACGTTTCGAAGTGGAAGGTCGATGAAACCGCGTTCGAGGTCGAAGATTTCTGGCGCTGACACCGACAACGCAACGAAAACGAGTGAAATGAGCGATACAAAGGGCCCCGAGTGGAGGCGGCCGAAAAATCAATACGGCGCCGGAACTCGGGGGTTGCGCCGAGTACGGCTTACCCCCGGCTACTCTGTTAAGCCCCGTTGGGGCTGAATTCGAAACACTCGACCGCCCCCTTTTCGCAAACGCTCCCTTTCCCGTCCGTGCTGCACGGCGAAGGCGTCGGCGTTGGCGATGATTTTTCCATAGGGTGCGTTCTGAGCGGCCTGCCGCAGATCGCGAAAATAGGCTTTGGCTTGTTCGAGAAAGAGGGCTTCGGATTCGTCCTGAATTTGGTCGGCGGTCGATTGTTGTCGCGGCATGGTCGGCTCCTTGGATGAGTGAGGTTAAAAACGATCTTGCCAGCATAAGGCTTTCGCCAGAAAGTTTCATACCGAAAACGGAGAGGTGAGAGGGTGAAAGAGTGAGAGAGTGAGAGAGATGTAACCGCTTGATAAAACGTATCTTGCATTTTCCCTTTCACTCTCTCACCCTTTCACTCTTTCACTCAA
>JAVBQW010000242.1:0-23166 GCA_031548665.1 Thermoguttaceae bacterium | reverse complement strand
CATTATTTTTCACACGGAGGCACAGAGCCACGGAGGAGGAAACTCTCATTCTCCTCTTCTCCGTGCCTTTGTGCCTCCGTGTGAGAAAACACACCAAAGAAAACGGCAATAATGAATTGCATTTGAGAAATCGTGTACTAGCGACTAACGACGATGATCACTAGTCACTAACTTGCGAAATCGTTCAAGGGAGAGCCGCAGGGTGGTCGCTTCGGGGGCGAGTCGAACGGCTTCCTTTTGGACCTCGCCGGCTTTTTTGTAATCTTTGCCGAGCGCGTAAACATGAGCCATCGTATCGAGATACATCGGCGACTCCGGTTCGGACTTGGTCGTGATCTGGATTAGTGTCAGGGCCGTTTGGAAATCGCCGTCCGTATTGGCGAGAAGCCACGCCGCCTGATTGCATAACACCGCGACGCCCATATTGTTGGAGCGTTGCAGGAAAATCTGTTCGGTTCGGTTCAGAATATCGCCAATCAAGCGTTTCGTTTCGGCTTTGTATTGTTCGTCAAGGTTGTTCAAGTGTTTGGACGCTTCGTAACGCAAGATCACCGCGTCGCAGTCGGTTGGATCGTTTTTGAGCGAAAGGTCGATGGATTCCCGAACTTTTTGCCAATCTTCGTCGGCGGCGGCGAGTTTCGCCAGGCAGAAATTTTTCGCTGCAACAAAATGTTTGACTTTCGTGTCGGAATCGTTCAGTTTGTACTCGCCGCTCTTGACCAGTTCGAGGCAACTGTCGTGGAGCTCGATGGATTCACGGAACCGGTCGAGCATCTGCATGACGAACCAAAGCGTTTCTCCGGCTCGAATCTTCATGGTGACGGGCGCCTCGGCGAAAACGAGCCGAAGATGTCGCTCCGCCCAGAGGAAACGGCAACGCCGTTCCAACAAAACGGCGGCGTGAAAATGTTCCGAAAAGGACGATTCGTCCAGCGGATCGATCAGGAAAAGCGGGTTCTCGCTTCTCATTTTTTCGGTTCGTACGGCAAGGGCGGCTTCGAGGGTTCGATCCCGTTCCGCGACCAAGCCGGAAGCGTCCTGCAGCTCGGCCAAAGCGTGGAACAGCAGAATATCGAAGCGGTGTCCGGGCTGAACGTCGCTGTTCTCCGGTTTCGTTTGAAACGCCGCCAAGCGATCCGTCAACGATCGGACGGCGGTTTGAAGCTCTTTAGAAACCGTGAACGGAACCGGATATTCGACGAGAACCCCGGTTTCTTTTTCTTGGGTTTCGGCCTTTTTTTCGGCGTCTTCCCGCAGAACTTCGAGGTTGCCGTAAAGTGTGGCGTAGTCGCCGACCAGTTGGAGCAGTTCGTCGTCGCTTTGGTCGGCGAAGACGATTCGCAAGGTTTTGAACCAATCTTTTCGCTTCGTGGGGGCGATCGGCGGCGACGCAATGAGACATTTCACGGCTTCGGCTCGCAACGTGTACTCCGTATCGAATCGGGCGATGCGGCAGAGCGTTCGGAGAGCTTCTCCGTTGGGATATTCCATCGGGTCGGCGAGGATCCAGAGATACTGCGTTTTCTGCGCGACGTTCGGTTCCTGCGTGTACAGGTCGACCATATCGCGAACGGATTCGTTTTCCTTACCGCGATAAATCTGTTCGAACTGTGAGAGAATTCGTCGGGCTCGCGTCGCGATTTCGACGTCGTCGCTTTTCGTCGCCTGTTTCAACTCGGCAAAAGCATCGATTCCGATCCGCAACAGCTGCGTTTCGGCTCGTTCCCGAACGACGAAAACATCGTCGCCGAGATCGGCGATCAGGGCGTGAATCCGTGTCGGCGATCGGTCATCCGACAAAGAGACCGCAAGCTCGGCGAAAAAAAACGCCGAACTCAACAATAGGATGATCTTGAACATGGAGACCGACAGGAAAAGAAGGAAACGGAATACCCGATCCGGACGATTCATCGTATCCCCAAGGCGTTCGATTGTCAATCGATCAATTTTCGGCTGCGGCGAACTTTTTTGTTGTACTGTGTAAGTTCTTGGCTTTGGAGGCTCGCCAAAATAAACTGTACAAAGAGCCCCGAGTGGAGGCGGTACTCCGCCGTAACTCGGGGGTTGAAGCAAGCGTTGATATTGAACAATTGTATGAGTTATTTTGGCGAGGCTCCAAAGCCGAGAACTTGCGCAGTACAATTATAAGCTCCCCAAAATCCGAAACGATCAGAAAACTTTCGAGCGGAAGCCTTAAGGCTTTCCTCACGTTTTCATCCTTTCGGCTTCTAATTCCTCTTGACGTTTTCGATGAAATTTCGGACAATCCGCCGCACTGACGCTCAAAGTCAAACTTGGCGGTTTCGGCAATATGAAGACGATCAATCGGTACATCATCGGGGAACTGTTGAAGACGTTCATCTTTTCCCTGATCATCATGACGACGCTGTTGGTGGTGGTCGGCGTCGTTCGGGAAATGCTGACCCGGAGCGTTCCTCCGGAGAAAATTCTCCTGTTGATCCCCTATATCGTCGTTGAAACGTCCCGGATTTCCCTTCCGATGACGCTTTTGCTCGCCGTGACGACTTTTTTCGCCCGAATGGCCGGAAACAGCGAGGTCATCGCCTTGAAATCGCTCGGCATCGCTCCCTGGAGAATTCTTTGGCCGGTGATCTTTCTCAGTTTTCTCGTCAGCCTGCTTTCCGTTTGGCTGAACGACCTCGCCGTGACGTGGGGACGCCGTGGAATCAGCGCCGTCATCTATCGGGCAGCGGAGGATATCATCCTCAACGAACTGAAAACGAAGCATACGTTCACGTCGCCGGGCGGCGAATTGACGATTATGGTTAAGGGCGTTGACGAAAACAAGCGTCTCATTTCGCCATCGATTTCGGTGAAGAAACCGCCGACGACCATTGAGGCGAAGTATGCCAGACTTAACATCGATTTCGTCAATTCGGAATTCGGCATCGACTTCTCCGAGATGAAGGTCGACTCGACGGGAAACGTCAAATACAGCACCGATTTTCGAACCGTCACGCTTCCGTTGGAAAATATTCTCTCGCCGGACACGTACAGAGGCCCGTCGGAAACCGGTTTGCAGGAAATACCCATGGCGGTTGCCGAAATCGAAGACCAGTCCGCCGGCATCCAACGTCGCGTCGCCGCCAGACAAGCCTTTGCGTTCTGTCTCGGCAGCATCGATGAATGGGCGACCCCGGATGAATGGAATCGTTGGCAGACGCTAATCAACAACCATCGGAAATCGATCGACCGTTACGAAGTGGAATCGCCAAGACGTTGGTCTTCCGGATTCTGCTGCCTGTTTTTTATTTGGTTGGGGGCTCCTCTTGCAATCTGGATGAAGAAAACGGACATTTTTGCCAGTTTTTTCGCTTGTTTCGTTCCGATTTTACTTTTTTATTATCCGCTTTTCATGTTCGGACTGCAGGGAGCAAAGAATGGATCGCTGCCTGCGGTCGCCGTTTGGATCGGAAACGTTTGCCTCGCCGGCGCCGGATACTGGTTCTGGAGACAGATTCATCGATACTGACGGGAAGGGTGAGAGAGTGAGAGGGTGAGAGGGTGAGAGGGTGAGAGGGTGAAAGGGTGAGAGGGTGAGAGGGTGAGAGGGTGAGAGGGTGAAAGGGTGAAAGGGTGAAAGGGTGAGAGGGTGAAAGAGTGCTTGCGTTTGGCCGGCAGCGAGTTCCTTTCTTTACAACAAACGGAATAAAAGTCAAAAAGAACTATTCCGGCTGTAGGGGTTATGCCGATAAAGACAGAGAGAAGAAGTCGTCAACCTCCGTCAACAAACAATAATCAAGCTCGTGATACCGCGTTTTCCGGGAACAACTACGCCGAACTTTTATGGATGGCTTGCCATCTTTTTTCCTTCCGTCGTCGTGGCGATGCTGTTGGGAGGGAGTTTCGGGGTCTGTCAGGATCATGACGTTTCGTTTTCACGGCAAACGCCGTTGGACATGGCGGAACCGTCCGCGACGTTCGTGGTTCGTCAAAAGGTCGAGCGAAAAGCGGAAGTCTACAACGAACACTCGTTTTCTTCCGACGATGGAACGCCGATTTCCGTTGTCGAAGTTCCTCGAATTCCAGCGGAGCGTCCTCTTCAACAACCGTATCGATCGGTCGACCACGCGTTTCTCGATGCTCCGCAAACGGCGACGCTTGCGCCTTCGACCGTTTCCGTGCCGCAACCGACGTATTCCTTCGACTCCCGTGAATGGGTCGAGCATTATCCGACCGGTGTGCGAAGTGATTGGGACACGTTTTCAAGCGATCGGGTTTCGTCGACCATTGCTTCGGAGCGGTCGTCCGCTTCAGTGATGGAAGGAAACCCCAAACTAGCGAGAAACGTTCGAATCGCCGAACCGAATCTTCCATCGAAACCGATTGACCTGACGCCGAATCCGACCTACGCCAAACATCTGAAATATGCCGATGTTTGCGGTGTCGTCGTCGTTCAATCCAACTTTCCGTTGACCGAGATAAAGGTTCTGCTGCACGAAATCGAATTGTTGCAGAGAGACTTGAACCAATACATGGCGGTTCCGGCTCCGAAAGAGAAAATCGAACTTTGTCTCTTTAAGGACGAAACATCGTATATTCGATTCTTGAAAGACGTGTTGCCGAAGGCGCCGCTTGATCGTCGTGCGTTGTATGTCAAGGACGGTGGAAAACCCGGCGTGCTCCTCGTCCAGCGAACGAAGGATTTTGAGATCGACTTACGACATGAGATGACTCACGCCATCATTCACGCGTCGATCGCCAATGTTCCGATCTGGCTCGACGAAGGTCTCGCCAAGTATTTCGAGCCGGTTCCGGAGGAACGGTCCGCGAAGAATCCTTACCTCAAAACCGTTCGCTGGAACGCCAAGTTCGGTGCCGTCCCCTCGCTGGCTCGGCTGGAAAAACTGGAGGATATCGGCGAAATGGGGAGTCGAGAATATCGTGATTCGTGGTCTTGGGTTCATTTTCTGATCCATCATTCGCCGCAATCGCACCGTTTGCTTGCCGGATACCTTCAGCTGCTCGCGACTCTGCCGGAAGAGCCGGAAAACGCGAAAAAGAAGGATAAAGTCGTCATTCCGCAGCTCGCTCTCTATTTGGGCGACGTCGTCAAGAGTCCGAAAGAAAAGTACCTCGAACACTTCAGAACTTGGGCGGTCGAAGCCAAGGATGAAGATGAATGAGACGATAGGAAACCTCTGAAAATTCCGAAAACGGTGAGTTTTCGTTTTCGACTGAAAAAGAGCCCCAAGTGGAGCGGTACTCCGAGTAAGGTTTCCGTTCGAATGTTTTATACCCCTTTGGCGACCCGCTTGCGTTTTAGCCGCGAAGCGCGTCAGGGTATTATATACCGCAAACGGGGACAGATTACACGTTTTTCTTTGCTTCAACCCCCGAGTTACGGCGGAGTACCGCCTGCACTCGGGGCACTTTTCAGTCGAAAACGAAAAGGTAATTTCCGACCGTTTTCAGTATATATACCGCAAACGGGGACAGATTACACGTTTTTCTTTGCTTCAACCCCCGAGTTACGGCGGAGTACCGCCTGCACTCGGGGCTCCTTTTCCGTCGATATCAAAAAAGGTAATTTCTGGCCGTTTTCAGTATATTTTCAAGCGGAAGCCTAACATGGGGGTTGGAACGGTACTCCGGACCGGCCTTACACGTTCTATCTTAACCATTCGAGTTTTCGAACGTCGCCGTTTTGAGGATGGGTGGACGGAACGGAGTGGAGCGTCAATTGGATTCCGTTTCCGGAAATTTCCACATCGCTCCAGCCGAGCGGCTGTTTTCCGGACTGAAATTCCCAACCCAGCGCCGGCAAGTTGATCAAATGAACGTCGTCCCGGATCTCTTGCCGATAAACGTGGGTATGCCCGTAAATGTACGCTTTGACCTGCTTCGCGGCTTTGACGACGAGCCAAAATTCTTCCCTGTCCATTAAAGTGTAGGGGGCGTTGTCGAGATTGTGGTGAGCAAACAGCAGCGCGGGCTTGTCTTTTCGGGCGTTGAGTTCCTTTTTCAACCAATTGAGTTGCTCCACGCCGAGGAAGCCGGACGTGTTGTTCGTTTGATAAAGCGAATCCAGGAGAAACAGGTTGGCGTTCGGCGTTTCGAGAACCGTCAGGTGTTTGTTGGCGACCGGTAACACATCTTTTTTCTTGTCCGCAAAAGCGGCGTAATAATTGTCGATGTTGTCGTGGTTGCCGAACGAAACATGAACGGGAATTCCGTTTTCGGAATACGGAGCGACCTGGACGGCGAGTTGCCGATAGTCCTCCGGTTTTCCCTGCAGGAAGGCGAAGTCGCCGGTCACGATCACGCCTTTGGGTTTGTCGGCGAGTTTCAGAACCGCCTCCCGAACCGCGGCGAAATTCTTGCACGGATTCGTTCCGTGCCGCTCTTCATCGGGATTGCCCGGAATGTGGGTGTCAGAGAGAAAAACCCAATGATCGCGTCCGGCGTCGTTCGCCCAAACGCTTTTCGAAGCCCCCAACATCGCGGCGGCAAGGGTTCCCCCCAAGACATTGCGACAAAATTCACGACGGTTCAACGGTTGAAAAGTCAGTGGCATCGTTATTCTCCTTGGTTGGATGCGATTGGAATCACCTTCCGAATTCTACTGCCGGCGTTCACAAAGATCAACACGGCGGCGAAGACGATATTATCTCTTGGAGCCGGGACCTGTGGTCCCGGTTTTTCTTGAAAGATGAAGAGATGTTTTCGGTCCCGGCGACGTTGAGATGGATTTTTCGAGGCGGCTCAATGGTTTTTCCGCTTCGGATCCAGTAAAATGCCGGAAAGTTTTTTGACGATTTTATTGATTTCCCACACCGACCATGTTCAAACACATCGCGTTTGCTTTCGTCGTCGGATTGCTTGGCGTGCAATCCCTCTTGGCTTATACCTACAACAAAACGACGGCCGGGCCGCTCTCGATCGAGATCGCGAAGCCCGGCGTCATGCAAAAGCTCGACGAGCCGCTGGAGATTTCCACGACGCTCCAAAACGCCGCCGAGTCGCCGCTCGCCGTCAAGCTGACGTTCACGACGATCGAAACCATCGTGTTCATCGGAGCGAGCGGCGACGGCAAAACCTTGGAAAAATCCATCGAGATCCCCGCCAAGGGAAAAATCGACGTCAAGGTAAACGTCCTCGGCAAACCGGGAACGCTTTCCGTACATTATCCGATCCATCTCACCGCGGAATGGACCTCTCCCCATTTAGCCGGTACTCCGGCTCCCCCGGCGACCGGAAAACAAACGGCCTCGGTCGTCCAACCCTTTGAATCGACGATCACGCCGAACATCAATTGGCCGACGACGAATCCGCTGCTCGGCAAACTGATCGAAAATCCTTCGGAGTTGCCGTTGAACACGATCCCCGCCGGCGCCGGGCTTTCGCTCGCCAATCTGTCGACCTACCGGGGTTTTTGGACCCTCGACAAGGAAAAAGACAAGCCGCTCCATGTCGAGCCCGTCGGCTGGCAGGGCGGCAACAAGGATTCCGGGGCCAACGCCTCACGCCAATCAATGGTTCGTGGCGGCGTGTCGCGGCTGTCGTTGAACATGCATCCGCCGTACCGACAGGGCTCCGGCAACATCGGCGTCGAGTACCGGATCAAATTGCCCGAAACGACGCCGATCTCGTTTTCCTGTTACGGAGCGATGCGCGACGTCGATACGACGAAGGACAACCCGACCGACGGCGTAACATTTCGAATCGTCGTCGTTGACGGCAAGGACGAAAAAAACGTCGCGGAAAAACACGTCGCCGGAACGAATTGGGAATCCGTCAACGCCGATCTGACGCCGTTTGCCGGAAAGGAAATTCTGTTGCGATTGATTTCCGATCCCGGTCCGAAGCGGGACACGACCTGCGATTCTTCTTATTGGGGAGACTCGACGATCTTCGCCGGAAAGAAGCCGGTCTTCGCCGATCCCGTTGCGCTGAAAAAGCAGCAGGACGAACTCCACGCCGAATGCGTCGTCGCAATGAAAACCGGGGCTTCCCGCAAAGACGGAACACTGGTCTTCGATCTGGACGGAGGACAACGAGCCGTGTTGGCAAGCGGCGACAACGGATTCGTCGACGGCAAGATCGCGCTCGGCACGCCGGAGAAATTCGTCGTCTACGACGGCATTGAAATCACCGTCAAGGACCAACCCGTCGCGAAATGGCCGACGACGCTCGCCGCTTCGCAACCGAAACCGGCTACCCCCGGACACGTTGTTCAAGACGTCGTCGTCGACAATCAAAAGGCGACGCTCAAATATTCGCTTCAACAAAAAGGTCCTGCGTTGCAGCTCGGAATCGACTGCACGGAAAAGACCTGGATCACGTCGATCCGGCTCGGCCCGGCGAGCGAAGTCGTCGACAAGGTTTATTACGGACACGGATATTGCGTCGTGAAGCCGAAGGCGTTCACGGTCGGAGCGGACGGACATCGGCTCTCGACGTCGCATGTCGGTTTCGAATATCCGAACGGTTTGTCGGTGCTGCTCGCTTCGACGACGCCTCCGAGGGAACTGGTCGTCGATCCGGAGCGCAACATCGCGACCGTCGTGATTCATCCGGCGACGACGTTGACGCTCCTTCCCGGCGACAAGGGAATGTTCGATTGCGCGGTCCGATACCGGGCGATCAATCCGAAAAAGGCGGCTCCCGGCGTAAAAACCAAGGCGGGTCGATTCTGTTTCGATTTATGGGGCGGCAAATACCAACGGCACGATGAAATCGTCAACAACGCGATTCGCTACGGTTTGACCGATTCGCTCGTCATCATCCATAGCTGGCAGCGTTACGGTTACGACAATCGCCTCCCCGACATTTGGCCGCCGAACGCGGGACCGGGAACCCTCGCCGAAATGCAGGCGACACTCAAAAAATGCGACGCCGCCGGAATGCTGTACGGATTGCACGACAATTACATCGACTTCTATCCCGATGCCGAGGGATACTCGATGGACGTGCTGTCGTTCAACAAGGACGGACAGCCCCGCAAGGCGTGGTTCAATAAGGGAATCCAGGCCCGGAGTTATCAATTCCGCCCCGACAAATTCATCCCGTATTTGGAACGGAATTTCGACATGATGCTGCCGCAGCTCCCACAAAGCTGCTATTTCGTCGACGTTTTCTCGTCGATCGCGCCGCCGGACTTTTACGACCGGGAAGGAAACCTCCATACCCGGGCCGAAACGCTTGATTATTGGGGCAAAGGCTTCGACATCATGCGCGAACGTTTAACGAAATTTAGCCGGTACTCCGGCGCTCCCAACTCCGCTCCCGAACGTAAAGACTTCCACGCCCCGACGATCAGCGAGTCCGGCGACGATTTTTTGATCGGCCATCTCGACGGCGCCGACTGCCAATTCGGACGGCTCGACAACAAGCCGAACGATTTCGTGAGCGTCGTTCCCTGCGAGGACTGGGAGCGGATCCCGTGGTTTGACGCCGTGAATCATACGACGTTTTCGTTACACGGCGTCGGATATAGCGGACGATACGAAGGCGGAACGGGCCGAACGCTGCACGGCATCGAGAGCGACGACTATATTTGCTCGGAAATCCTGACCGGACATCCGGCGATGGTCGATCTGGGCTGCGCAACACGCGGAGCGGTCCGGAAATACTGGTTGCTGCAGGATTTCGCACGGGATGTCGCCGACTGTGAAATCGAGTCCGTCGAATTCGTCGGCGGCGACGTTCACCGCCAGACAATCGTCTGGAAATCGCGGGACGGCCAGCGAAAAACGACGGTTTTCGTCAATCGCGGCGAAACGGACTGGACCGTAGCGGAAATCATTTTGCCGCCTTACGGATTTTGCGTCTTCGGACCGGACAACCGTTCCGCGAGGATTTATCGCACAAAATCCGGCGAAGTTGTCGAAGAGGCCCGTGATTCACTCACGCGACGGTTTTACGTTAACGGTCGTCAAAAACAGGCGACCGACGTGTTGCCGATCTCGCCGACATTGGAAGAAAATTCGTTCGAGTATTCCGGCGAAAACCGTTTCAAGGCAAGAATTCTCTGGCGGGCCGATGCCGCTCCGAAAACCGATTATTCCGTGTTCGTACACTTCGTTCCGGAAGCGTGGAAACCGAAGAGCGGTGAAGGTGAAGGAATCGCCACGACGTTCGGTATCAAGAATCCGAAACCCGTTACGGAATGGTCGGGAGAAATCGTTACGCAGCTCACCGGTCCGTCGATTCCCGACAACGTCCCGGCAGGGAAATACCGATTGCTCGTCGGAATGTACGATTCGAAAGGCGACGGACATCGAGCCCGATTGTTGGCGAAAGATAACGACAACTGCCGTTACGAAATCGGCATGTTGACCGTCGTTCGCGGCGCGGATGGAAAAGTTTCCGACCTGAAACTCGACACCGAGCCGAAAACAGAACAGGTTTCGGAATTCCAACGGCAACTGCTTGCCCGGACGCTGCCGCCGAAGGAAAAAATCGACTTCGGCTTCATCCGAACGAAGGGGGCGTTTCTGTACGAGCAGGTTGAGGGCGGATACCTGTTGACGCCGCTCCCCGACGAACCGGCGACGGAAGTCGACTTGCTTCTCCAGAAAGGGAAGAAATACCGGATCGCGGCCCAAGACGCCGACGGCAAGACGCTTCGTGAAGTTCCGTGGGAATTCAAGGCCGACCGCCTGACGTTCTCGACGGAGAAAGGTGAATTCCGCTACATGATCGATGCGGCGAAATAAACGGGCGGTTTTTCGCCGTGAAAACATCGGGCCCGCTGGTTTGTCCCAAAGAAGATTCGCACGAAAATCGTCGGATGCCCGGGATTTGCGGCGGATGGGTCCAAAACGATATTCCAGCGGAATTCAGAGCCGCGCCCGTCAGGAAGCGGAGGCCTGCCAAAAACCGTTTCCTAACGGGCGCGGCTCCGATTCTTCAGGACTCGGTAATGCCGCAAAAACGGCAGCTGAGTGGGTTTACCATTTTTTTGCCACGAAACCGTCCGGCGACGGGATGATCTCGACGGCCTTGCCGGATTGGACGATGACATACAGTCCACTGTTCTGCGCGAACTTGACGACGTTCGGCTCGACGACGGCGCCCGCGACCGCCCCGACGTATCGCCGCTTGTCGACGTCGCCGTGTTCGTCGATGTAACGGCGATATTTTTCCAACCGTTCGATATGTTCGACGACATCAGCCGTTTTCAGCGAAGTTTTGACTTCAATAAGGATAGCGATATCGCCGTCCTGCAAGATCAAGTCGATTTCGCCGCTTTCGTTCGTACCCGCCACCCCGAAGATCATGTTTCGGTAATAGGCGGAAACGGCGTATCCCAACGCTCGAAACTGGGCGACGATGTCGCCTCCGATCATGTTTTCGACGATTTCGCCGATACGTGAGCCGAGAGCCGAAATTTTCCGGTCCGTTTCACGCATTCGACGAGCCGTTTCACGGGTCATTTCTTGAAACTGACGGTCCGTTTCACGCATCCGACGATCCGTTTCCTGCACCATCTCTTGAAACCGGCGGTCCATCCGCTGGTCGGTTTGTCGAAATAGTTCGAGGACTCCTTCGTAGGTCAATGGCGTTTGTTGTTGGGACATGATTTCTCTCCTTTTTAGAGACTGTAGCAAGAAAGTTGTCGTTTCTGTATTTTCGGCCTGAAAGGCCATCGCATCATAGCCCTGGGATACCGGTCTCACCAACCGCCGCCCTGTAAGGGCAGTGCAACACCGGTATTGCACTGCCCTTACAGGGCGATCATTTCTTGGGGCGTTGGCAAACCAGGGCGACGCCTTCGGCTCTGCCCTGGGCTGTGATGCGCTGCCCCTCCGGGGCGAAATCGACAAAAGATCAACTTTTTCGCTACTCTCTCCCTTTTTATTGCAATGTTCTCGGCTTATGGTCCGCTGAACATCCTCATTATACCTTGTCGCGGTCATCTTTCAAGGAAAAACATGCGTCCGCTCCATTCCAAGTCTCCGATGAATCCCAGCGCGGCTGGGCCGTCTACAGGAGTTGCCGCTCCGGCGCCGAAACCCGCGAAATGGTTGCTCCGTTCCCGATTTCGCCGGCGCTGCATGAAAAAATTCACGATCGTGAACATTAATAATTGTACTGTGCAAGTTACGAAACATCGAACATTGAACGAGGCTGGAGACTGTAGGCCGGAGGCTGGAATTCCCGGTTTCCAACCGTCCCTCCGGTCTCCAGCCTCCAGTCTTGCGGCAGAATCAAGGTTACGTTCACAAACAAAACCGAGAACTTGCACAGTACAACTATGGTCCTTTGTTTATACTCTCCATGTTGCCGAATTTCTTTTCTATCCGACGCGTAACACCCTGCTGAGAAGGCCGCCGGTCGCCTCATCCTGGGTGTGCATCATCTTGACGTTCGTTTCAATGGCTCGAGACGCGATAATCATTTCGATCATTTCGGTCGACGGATTCGCGGCCGACATTTCGAGATGTCCGGAGCGGATACGCGGTCGTTCTTCCTGCGGCAACACACGATACTCGCCTTCGAGACGATAGACGTTTTCGCCGACCTTGACCATCTGTTTCAGGTCGTTCGGTTGTACCAGGTCGATCTGTCCAACGCGACCGAGTCCATATTCGTGAAGTTCGCCGTCGTCTTGAATATGCCAGGTTTTACTCGCCGGATCCGGAACCGTCACCGGACCGCCGCCGGCGTCCAGCAACAGGAATCGGCTGCGCCCCCATTCCGTGACAAAATTGCCGTTGCGGTCGACATGGAAATTTCCAGCCCGGGTCAAGAACTCTTCGTTGTTGCTCATGTCGCGGACCCGGAACCAGCCGTCGCCCTCGATCGCAAGGTCGGAATTCGTTTCCGTCGGCGTGATGGGGCCCTGTTTGAATTCCGTATGCGTTCCGATCGTGTGGACGCCGCCGCCGATGTCCGTGATCCGTCCCGTGTCGAAACCGATTTCTCCGATCGCGACGGATTCCGTATGCCGAGCCATCTGGAGCGCCAGTTCCCGTTTGAATCCCGGCGTTTCGAGGTTCGCGATGTTATTCGCAATGGTCTGCAACCGATATTCCTGAGCCATGGCCCCTTCGGACGAAATGTACAAGCCGTATGACATGATCGTAAGCCTTAGCCGCGTCACCTGCGACGCGCTGAATGGGTGAAAACTTATTTTTTATCTTCGGATTTGTCCAGTTTTTCGAGCCGTTCCGTCATTTCATCGGCCCGTTGGGTAAAGCCGTGTTTTTGAGCGTAAGACCGAAAGCGTTTCAGGGCGTCGCGGCGATAATCCTTGGAGAGTTCGGCAAGATCCGTCGTCAACCGTTTGGCGAACTCGCCATAACAATGGTCGACGGACTTTTCCGCACCGAAATTCCCGACGGAGCCGATTGATTCCATTTCATCGAACACCGCATCCATGAGCGAGATTTCGGCGGGATAATGATGGAACAGATTTTTCAGCATGAACAGGGCGTTCTCGACCGAAGCGTTGTCTCTCCGGGCGGTGAGTTGCCGGACATGCAGGTCGGTCGGAACCTCAAGTCCGGCTTTATCTCGAATTCCGGCCGTTCGCAAGCGATTGAAGTTGATCGTCGTCGTGAACACGACATCGGGCCGTTTACGAGCCCAGACGGCATTGAACAGCGGCTCGAAAACCTTCCATCGAAAACCGTCCCAATGTCCTTCGCGAATTTCCGGAAAGTCAACCAAATTCAGCGTCAGTTCCGGTAATTCGTTCGGATAGTCGAGGAGGTCTTCCCGCATCTCGTTAGCCAAATCGAGAATCGCTTGGCGATGTCGCAACGTAAATTGTCGAGTCTTGCCCAAGGCGGCAACTTCCCGCCAAACACCGACATTCCGTGGAGCAAGGGCGTTGATTTTCAAAAGCAGGTCGATTCGTTGATCCGTCGAAAGCCGTTTGGCTTCAACCAACGGTCGATAACAGCGAGTCAGCAATTCGGCATGACGAAAGGCCGTCGGATTCTTTCCGAGGCGGAAAAATCGTAATTTAATTTCCTCATCGGTTTCCAATCGTTCCGTTTGGGGATTTTCGTATCCGGCAACGTAAAATCGAGGATCTCCACGACCTTCTTCCCGGAATTCGTAGTCGATGCGATCGGGTTTGATCTCTTTGACATCGAGCCACATGATCCAGGCGTGTCCGTTTTTGTATCGCGGAAATCCGGCTCCGCCGTAAAACGAGGGAATTCCCAAGGTTCGGGCGATCGGCAGGGAATAATCCGACCGAGCCGTGCAGACGCCACCGTATTGCCGGATATTTTGAAGCGAATATTCCCGTCCCGCCAACGCTTTTTCCTCTTCGGAGTTCAATTCGTTTTCATTGTACGGAACGTCGTTGTACGCCTTACCTGGAACGCCGCCGTCGATGTTGCCGTCCTTGGTATATTGCTCGAAAATCCAGCGACGTTCCTCCGTCGACCGTTTATTGGCGACGACGTAAAGCAGCATTTCCCATGGAAGTTGCCGCAAGCGGGACGCCGCGGGATGATTGGAATCGCAATAAAAAAGAAAATTATTTTCAGCATCACAGGAACGATTCGGAGCCGTCGCCCTGAACTGGTCGCGGCTGTCGCTACAAAACCCCTTCGAGTTCGCCTGATCCCAGACAACCGCCATGGCGACGGACAAGTCGGTGTTTTTTGTAACTTTTTCCGGATGATTGGTACAGAGTCGCTTCATCAGGGCAATCGCGGCCGGGAGATCGTCGAATTCCGGATTGATCGCCGTAAGAAACGTTTCCAGTAACTCGGGGTGTTCTTCTATCCAGCAAACGAACGAATCGGACGGTTTTCCCCATTCTTTTTCGAACAGTTTTTTGTTCTCGGCAACCAGTTGCCGAGCGACGAGGCGTCGCAACGCTGGAAACGATTCCGGTTCGGTCAACTTTTCGGAGTCATGGAGTTTCGAAAGCGATTCTTCGAACGAAAACCCATCCGTCGCAAACAGGGAATCCGTCGTGACGGCGTTCGGTTTTTTCTCCTGCTCGGCGGCGGTCAAATTTGCAACGAGAAGAAACAACACGAGCAACGGGAATTTTGCTGGCATGTTCATCGGTTTCCCCTTCATGACTTTCACCGGAAACAATTTCAATTCGCGCTGCGCGGCTAAAACGCAAGCGGGTCGCTTCGTGAGTTCGAAATGTTCGGCGAGAGGCTAAAACGGCATTTTGGTCGCCTTGTCGCTCATCATGGTTTGGCTGCCGGCCGAATACGTCGTCGCGCCTCCGCCGGTCGGAGCATAAGGATTATAGACGGTCGCTCCACCGCCGGCCGGATTCTTTTCGAGTTGGGCGACACGTTCCGTCAGATCTTTCTGGTTCGAATTGGCTTGCAGCGACAGGCGGTAATTGTTCAGGGCCTGTGCCGTGTCGCCGCTCTGCTCTCGAATATATCCCAAGGCACGCAGAGCGCGGGCGTTGGTCGGTTCGACCGTCAGAGCCGATTGCAAGGAGGCGACGGCGGATTGCATACATTCTTGAGCGGTTTTCGTGTCGCTCTTCGCTTGGGCGAGTTGGGCGTATTCCTGATACAGTCGGGCGAGTTCGACTTTCGGTTCGGCACCGGGATTCGCCGTCGTCCAATTTTGGAGCAAACTAAAAGCCGTTTCGTAATTTTGCCGCTCCATGTTCAGGACGGCGAGGCCTCGATAAGCGTAGGCGTCGTTCGGATTACGAGCCAGACAGAGCCGATAATTCTGGTCGGCGTAGTCGAAATGCTGCTGCGCAAGGGCCGCCTGACCGGTTTGGAGGGCCGTGCGACCAAGTTGGTGGTAGGTCGCCGCGATGTTGTAATAAGCGTCCGCAGCGTTTGGATCGGCGTCCCGAGCCGTCTGAAACGACTTGACGGCCAGATCGTACCGGGCCTGTCCGAAGTACTTGACGCCTTCGGAATTATTGTTGTACGTCGTGCAGCCGAGGCACGCCGCCGACAAGATCAACAGGACGAAAAAATAATATCGTTGCATCGTCGCAGGGAAAAAAGGTGTTTTGTCGAAGATTACCGTTTGCCGACGATTCCGGCAAGAGCAGTTTTCAACGCAAGCGGATTTCCGCTTATCCAGTGCATCCGTTTTCGCTCCATCATGCGATCAAGAACTCCCAGGAGACCAGAGGATTCCTGCCGAAATATTGACGATCGGCATTCGTCCCGATAAGATGTTCCGTAATGGATGTCTTTCACTCTTTTTGTTTTACGCCATGGAATTCGCCGACAAAACCGCTATCGTGACCGGCGCAGCCGGTGCTTTGGGAAAAGAACTCGCCCGTCGTCTCGTTGACGAGGGCGCCAAGGTCGTGATCACCGACCTGAAACAGGAAATACTAAACGCAATCGCCAAAGAATTGGGACCAAGCGTCAAGGGCGTCGCCGCCGACGTCACAAAACATGCCGATGTTCAAAACGTCGTCGCTGAATCCGTGAAGTTTTTCGACGGCAAGGTCGATCTTCTCGTCAACGTCGCCGGCGTCACCGGACAGGGCGGTCCCGTCGAGGAACTTTCCGAAGCGACGTGGGATTTCGTTTACGCCGTTAACTGCAAAGGAACGTTCTTTTTCATCAAGGAAGTCGTCCCGATCATGAAAAAGCAGGGTTCCGGGGCGATCTTGAATTTTTCAAGCAAATCCGGCAAGACGGGCTCCGCTTTGATGAGCGCTTATTCCTCCGCGAAAGCGGCGATCATCGGGTTGACGCAAGCCTTGGCGTACGAACTGGCGAAATCGAATATCCGTGTCAACTGCGTTTGTCCGGGAATCACCGAATCGACCGGCGTCTGGACCTGCGTGTCCGCCGACTACGTCGAGAACATGAAGTTGCCGATGGAGCAAATCGTCAAGCAGTTTACCGCCAAGGTTCCGCTCGGCCGTTTGGCGCATATCGAAGACGTCGTCAACGCTTCCTGCTTCCTGTTGAGCGAACGAGCCGCCTACATGACCGGCCAAGCGATCAACGTTACCGGCGGACGCGAAATGCATTGAGAAGAGAGGAGCGGCGACCGGCAAAAAAAGGACAGGGGAATAAGCTGAAAAGGAGCAAAAAACAGCTTTTTCCCCGGAGACAGGATTTGTCAAGAAACGAACGAACCGCCTGCTGCAGTTCAAAACGGAAGCCGAGTTGAAAAAACCCTAACGGGAAACCTGTTCCAGTATCCGTTTCATTTCGGCGACGGCGTCCTTGAGTCCGATCATGAGGGCGCGGGACACGATGCTGTGTCCGATATTCAGTTCGTGCATCCGGGGAATTCCGGCGATCGGCTGCACGTTATGATAGGTCAAACCGTGTCCGGCATGGAGGCGGCAGCCGGCGGAGACGATCAGTTTTCCCGCTTCGGCGATTCGAGCAAGCTCGGCGTTCCGGGCTTTGTCGGTCGGCGCGTCGGCGTAGGTTCCCGTATGGATTTCGACGGCGTCGCAACCGGCCTTGAAACCGGCGTCGAGCTGTTTCGGATCCGGATCGAGAAACAGGCTGACGAAGACGCCGCGATCCTTGAGTTTGGCGACGATCTCGGCGACCCGTTTTGGATCGGCGGCGACGTCGAGTCCGCCTTCCGTCGTGATTTCCTGCCGCTTTTCGGGAACGAGCGTCGCTTGGTCGGGAGCGGTCTTGCAGGCGATCTCGACGATTTCCTCGACGCAGGACATTTCGAGGTTGAGTTTGCAGCGGACGGTCTGCTTGAGCAAAGCGACGTCGCGGTCGTTGATATGCCGTCGGTCTTCACGAAGATGGACGGTGATTCCGTCGGCGCCGCCGAGTTCGGCAAGAGCCGCAGCCCAAACGGGATCCGGTTCGACGGTTCGCCGAGCCTGCCGAACCGTTGCGATGTGGTCGATGTTGACGCCGAGTTCGATCATGATATTCGTTAGCCGCGTCGGCCTCCGACGCGATTGGAGCTATTTCGATTCAATTCTCGTCCAATTCTTCAAGCACGATATTCGAGTTCGTATAAATATCGATTTCCGACGCGATTTTTAGCGACTCACGGACAATTTCGGACGCTGACAAAGAACTGTGCGCGGCGAGCGCCTTGGCGGCGGCCATCGCGAAGTTTCCGCCGCTGCCGATCGCCAAGATTCCGTCCGTCGGAATAATCACGTCACCGTTACCGGAGAGGAGCAGCGTCGTTTTCGGATCGACGACAATCATCATCGCTTCGAGCCGTCGGAGAGCGCGGTCGGTTCTCCATTCCTTGGCGAGTTCCGTCGCCGCGCGGGGAACGTTCGACGGGTAATCCTTGAGTTTCGACTCGAACCGTTCGAGCAGGGCGAAGGCGTCCGCCGTGGAGCCGGCGAATCCGGTGATCACCTTGCCGTCGAGCAGTTTTCGGATTTTGTTCGCGTCGGACTTCATGATCGTGCTGCCGAGCGTAACCTGTCCGTCGCCGCCGATCGCGACCTTGCCGTCCTTCCGGACCGTGATGATTGTCGTGCTGCGTGATCTCATTTAATAAATTTACGAACCTTGCGAAAAAAACAAATAATCAACACCCAATTGAGCGTACCGACAATTTGACAGAAAAGAGCGGGAAAAACTTGGAATCGCCAAAAATAATCATCTGAAATCAAACTATAAATCGGTTCTCCCCAGATCAATAACCACCCCAAAGGAAAATCAATCAATAAGAACAGTATCCAACCCATCACGCATTCGCTGTTCAGGCAGGTGAGAACAAATATCCATGTCACGGGAACCAAGTGCAAGAGAAACACGATCAATATGGTTCGAAGAGACATTTTTCGATATCTCCTTTTATGCAATCGGAGCGGTTCCTTGAATCTGTCAAGCAATCTTTTGCCGACGTTTTTTCTTTTCTTTCTCGTTTCTATCGAGTTCGGCGAGGAATTCATCCGCCGTTGGAACCGTTTCATAATAGGCGCTTAATTCCTGCGTCGTCCTGAAACGTTTTGACAACTCGTCTCGATAACGACGAAGCTCGGAAACCGGATCGGCCTCTAGTCTGTCTCTTGGGGTTTGCATTTTTCGATCTCCAATAATTGGTCCGGCGTCAAAATCAAGGGAGGTTTCAAAAGGAAACCACGAAGAATATTCTGTATTTGCTCGCGAGTTACCGGATTGGCAATGTGCGTTTGGTTCCACGTCAGCAAATAATCGATTTCATGGACGGCGGCCAAGGCGATGTGGTGAGCGTCTTCCAATGCATTTGGCGGCACCGCTTTCGAATCAATAAACGCTTGAACCAAAGAATCGACCAACGGGGTGTGGGGCAGATACGGCAACCCGGCAATCGTTTCGGCTCGTAATCGAGCAGCGTCTTTGTCGCCACGAATGATTTCATCGGAAACGACCTTCGAAACGAACAAGTCGTAATGATGCCGCCCCTTCCACCATTTTTTCGTGCTCTTCTGCTTGGCCAATTTGAGTATATCATTCGACGGTCTCGCCGTCAAATTGCTGATCACCGAGGATTCCAGATAAACTCGTTTTCGCGGCATGGAAACCTCACGCCTTTTCGGCGGCGTCTTCGGCGTTTTCGTCTTCTTCTTCGTATTCAGCGGCGAGGTCGTCGAACTTGTCGTCGTCGAATTCCTCGTCGAGCATCTTCGAGATTTTGAGCTGGTTCTTGACCCCTTGATCAAGCACGAATTCGAGATGCGGCGTGTACCGCGTGTCGATGCGCTTGGCGACCTTCGCTTGCAGGAATCCCGCCGAGGATTGGAGTCCTTTCAGGCAGAGCGCCTGTTTTTTGTCGTCTCCCATCACGGAAACGTGCACTTTGGCGATACGCATGTCGCCGGAGACTTCGACACGAATCACGGTCACGTCGCTGACGCGGGGATCCTGAATATCGGTCAAAATCGCCATGCCGACGACCTGTCGGATCGCCTCACCGGCCTTCAATGTTCTTCGTGACATCAGGGGAGGAGTTAGGAGATAGAAGTTAGGAGTTAGGAGTTAGAAGAATGACGAGCCGGGACCTGTGGTCCCGACCTACCGTCAGGAAACGGTTTCGGTGGGGCCGAAGATCAAAACGAAACAAAGAGCCCCGAGTGGAGGTGGTACTCCACCGTAACTCGGGGGTTGAACCCGCTGCACTTGGGGCTCTTTAGATCAATATCAGAACGTTCGGGCGACTTCTTCGATCTTGTACGTTTCGAGGATGTCGCCTTCTTTCAAGTCGTTGAAACCCTTGAGCTTCATACCGCATTCGTATCCTTCGCGGATCTCCTTGACGTCGTCTTTTTCCCGTTTCAGCGAATCCAGCGTGTACTCGCCGATGATCCGACTGTCGCGAATGATCCGAACCTTGCAGTCGCGTTCGATTGTTCCCGAAATCACACGACAGCCGGCGATCGAACCGAGGCGGCTGATCGTGTAAACCTTTTGAACCAAAGCGCGACCGAGTTCCTTGACCTGCGAAACCGGTTTCAGCATCCCTTCCAACGCCGCCTTGATATCGTTCGTCAGATTGTAGATGATATCGTATCGCCGAATCTGGACCTTTTTCTTCTCGGCCATGGCGCGGGCGTTTTCGTCCGGAACCACGTTGAAACCGACGATAATCGCATCGGAAGCATCGGCGAGCTGGACGTCCGCTTCGGTGATTCCGCCGACGGTCGCCTGCAAAATCTTGATCTTCACTTCGGGATGGTCGAGCTTGCCGAGTTCCTTGCGAATTGCTTCGATGGAGCCGCGAACGTCGGCCCGAATGATCACGTTGAGCGTTTGGACCGACTGCGACGAACTGATCCGTTGGAACAGCGTTTCCAGCGTGACGTGCGACTGGACTTCGGCGAGTTCCGCTTTGCGGGCTTCGTTGGCTCGCTGTTCGGCAATCACCCGGGCGTCCGAAATATCGTCAAGCACGCAGAATTTGCTCCCGGCGCTCGGAGCGACGTCCAAACCGATCAGGTTGACCGGCGTGCTGGGGGTCGCTTCGTTGATCTGCTTTTTCGGGTCGAGCGTGTCGTACATCGCCTTGACACGACCGTACGCGGTTCCGCAGAGAACCACGTCGCCGGTCCGAAGCGTTCCGTTTTGAACGAGAACCTTGCAGACAACCCCTTGTCCGGCTTGCATTTCGGATTCCAACGCGACGCCGATCGCCGGACGGTCCGGATTCGCTTTGAGTTCATGCAATTCCGCGACGATTTGAAGGGTTTCGAGCAATTTGTCGAATCCCATTCCGGTCAGCGCACTGCATCGGATCACTTCGACGTCGCCCCCCCATTCGCTCGGCATCAATTCGTTTGCGGCGAGTTCCTGAATCACACGGTCCGGATTGACGCCGGGGAGATCCATCTTGTTCAGCGCGACGACAATCGGCACGCCGGCGGCTTTGATGTGCGAAATCGCTTCCTCGGTTTGCGGCATGACGCCGTCGTCGGCGGCGACGACGAGAATCGCGATATCCGTACAGTTTGCTCCACGCGCCCGCATCTCGGTGAACGCTTCGTGACCCGGCGTGTCGACGAACGCGACGTCGATTCCGTTGTCCGTCTGAACTCGGTACGCCCGAATATGTTGCGTGATTCCTCCCTTTTCGCCGGACACGACATTCTGGTGAATGATCCGGTCGAGGAGCGACGTCTTTCCGTGGTCGACGTGTCCGAGCACCGTCACGATCGGCGGCCGAGGCCGCAAGGATTCCTCCGGGTCTTCCTGTTCGAAAGCGGCGGTTGCCAAACGGTCTTCCAACGTAATCTGGTCGCGAATCTCGACCTGCAATTCGAAGTCCGCGGCCAACAATTCGGCGGATTCACGGTCCAATTGGGAGTTGATCATCAAGGGCGTACCCATTTCGAGCAGCTTTTTGATCACTTGGGCAACGGAGAGCCCGGTTTGCTCGGCGAACTGCTTTACCGTACAAGGTAGTTGAATCACGAGATCGGATTTCCGCGGCGCGGCGGTACTTGATGCTTTTTGGCCTTTTCTCTTTTTTCGAATCAATCGACGAGGCAACGAGGCGCCGCCGTCGTCCATATCGTCTTGATTGCGGTTTGAAGAGCCGCGACGTTTTCTCTTCATCGCATCCGTTGCCAGCGTCGCTTCTTGGGGAGCACCGAAACGTTTTTTGATTCCCTTGCCCCCTTTGCCATCGTCGACGACGGCGATGGGAGCAGTGGTTGTCCCTCTCTTTGCTCCTCCACCCTTTTTCGATTCACGAGCTTTCTTTTCTTCTTCCTTGGCTCGCTGTCGTTCTTCGTGCTTACGAATATGGTCGTCGACGAGCTTCGACGTCGTTCCCTGAACGGCGGCTCGAATTGCTTCCAACGGGAGCTTGGCGTCCGGTTTTTGCGGAGCGGGCTCATGGGATGCCTTGCCCGTTTTAGCTTGCGGAGCTTTTGGGACCGGCGCAAGTCGAACGATCGGGCCCAACGTCTTGGCGGCAGGTTGCTGCGTCGGCGCGTCCCCTTCCGATTTTTTTCGTTTGGGATCGAGGTTGGGAATTTTGTCCGTGATGACCCGCATCGGACCACGGTAATCGTCGCGTCGAACGGCGGCGGCGTGTCCCGGAGCGGAGAGTCCTGTTGTGATCGGCGACGGCGGAGTTGCCGGCGCCGGCGGTACGGCCGGTTTCGGAGGTTCTTGAGGTTGCTGTTCCGTGGAAGGTTTTCGAAACGCCGTCAGCGGACTCGATTTTTTACCCCCTGAACCTTTTCCTCCATCTTGCGTCGACAGCGAAGTCAGGTCGATTCGTCCAATCGGCGGCGGAAGAGTCGGCATCGCGGACTTCTGCGGCTCCGGTTTGGACGGTTCCGGTTTTTCGACTGTCTTGACCTCTTCGGGAAGGGGCGCAACTTCCTCGACTTTTTCAACCTCGGCTTTTTCAGGTTTTTTTTCTTTTGAGGTTTCTCGAACGGAAACTTCGACGACAGGTTCGGACTTTTTGAGTTCCGGTTCCGACACGACTTCAACAGTCGCCCCATCATGTTCTTGGGAAGTTTCCAGCTCCAAGTCTTTTTTCGTCGACTTGGGCGCAGCCTGTTTGATAACCGGAATTTTTCCGGCTGTCGTTGGCGCGGAAGGACGCTGGAACGGAGCATCCGAACGAACGGGAACGCCGGGCTTGGGCGTTTTCGCGGAAGATTTTTGTATCGCCGTTTTGACCTGTCCGACTTCCTCTTCGGTCAGGCTCGCCAGAGCGGAGCCCTTCCCTTCGATTCCGAGCGTCTTGAGGACATCGACAATCGTCTTTGTTTCGACTTTGAGTTGTTGCGCCAGCGCGTAAATTCGGATGGACAAGTCTCGACTCTCTCCAATA
>JAVBQW010000197.1:0-19242 GCA_031548665.1 Thermoguttaceae bacterium | reverse complement strand
TCCTCCCCCTCGAGGGGGAGGAAACCTTTCATTCCATTGTAGCTGCCCAATAACACTCTTTCCAGTAAAATAAAACATACAAGTAAAATAAAACATACAAAGGGCAGTGCAACCCCGGCTTGGCACTGCCCTTACAGGGCGGCGGTTGCTGAACTCGACCGGTCTCCCAGGGCGGCGGCGAGTACGCCTTGCCCTGGGCTGGAATGCAATGGCCTTTCAGGCCGAAAATTCAAAAGTTCAAACACCGCCGCCCCCAATCGGCGAACGCTCCCGTTCAAACTCCTGACACCGACCCCAAATATCGAACGCTCTCGTTCTAGAAAAACTTGAGCGGTTCGTCGGGATTTTCGCGATCGAGTCGGATCGCGGTACGACCATTGAGAAGGTCGTCGAGCAGGTTGCCGACGATCTCGGCACGCCAACCGGAGAGGAGTCTCGGGTTGACACCGCTTGGCAGCGTTCCGAGTTTTGCGGCGATCAGTTCACGGACGTCGCTCGGACCGCCGACGATCTGCTGCGTGAGTTGTTTGCGCTTGCAGATTGAACAAAGAGCCGCGTACAGGAACTGCGACATGACGGTGTATTGAGGATACGACAGCCGCTCCGCCGGCGGCGGCAACTCGGCGTCCGGCAAACACAGGGCTCGGTCCACGGCGGCGACGATTTCCGGGAGAATCCGGGGCAGGTCGCTCCGTTGCAGACCACGAAGAGCAGCGATTCGCTCGGGATCGGCTGTTTTCTGGCGACACAGTTCGACGAGCAGGTCGTCACGAAGTACACGACTTGCCGGTTGGTTCCATTTTTTTGCCAAGCGGTCCCGCCAACTCCAAAGCTCACGCAGCACGGCGAGTTCCCGGGGCTTCAGACTCGAACTCTTGGGAACGTTCCGCCAACGAGGCGTCCCGAAGTCATCCCGATGTCGCCGCATGACGTTGTCGATTTCTTCGGTATACCAATCGAGTCGGCCCTTACTTTCCAGCTGCTGACCGAGCTTTTGCGACATTTCCTCAAGATGCCGGACGTCGCCAAGCGCGTAATCGACTTGCCGGGCCGTGAGCGGACGCTTATTCCATTCGGTTCGGGTCTCGGCTTTGTGAATTTCGCGTTTGAGAACCTTTTCGAGCAGCGTTCGGAATCCGGCGGGGTAATCGAATCCAAGAAACGCCGCCGCGAGCTGGACGTCAAAGAGTTTCGGCGGCATCCGACCGATGTCACGGAAGCAGAATTCCAATTCGCTCCGACAAGCATGGACGATGACCGTTCGCCGACCATCGCAGAGAAGATTCCAGAGCGGTTCGAGGTTTTCAATCGTCAACGGATCGACCAAGGCCAACAGGCCGTCTGCCGCGAGCTGGATGAGACAGAGTTGCGGTTGGTAGCGGCCTTCCGAGATGAACTCCGTATCGTAGGCGATCGTCGGAGCTTCGTCCAGTTTGCAGACGAGCTCCGCCAAAGAATTTGAATTGTCGATGGTGAGATGATCCATCACCCCATTCTCTCACAATTTTGATTTCCCGCAACGTCCCCGAATCAACGAACAGTGAACAGTGAACAGAGAATAGAGAACAGCGAACAGTGAATAGCGAACAATGAAGACGCAAGCGTTCCTCAAACCGCCAATGATCGGTTTTTCATTGTTCATTGTTCTCTGTTCATTGTTCTCTGTTCTCTATTCTCTGTTCACTGTTCACTGTTCGCTGTTCGCTGTTCTCTATTCTCTGTTCGCTGTTCATTTTTCTTGCAGGCTCTGTTCGATCGCTTCGGCAACCTTTTCGGCGAGGGCTCTGCTTCCGGCAGCGGAAAAATGAACGTCTCCCGGCTTGGCGAAGAGTTTCGGTTCGAAGGTTTCCGTCAGGGCATGGAGATCGTCGATCGCGATTCCGTGCTTTTTCATGACTTTTTCGGCGATTGCGTTGTATTTGACTTCTTCGCCGACCTTTCGTCCGGGATTGCCTTCAGGAACGGTCGTCGTACTGGCCCAGATGAGAACGGCGCCGGTTTTTTTCAGCTTGTCGACGAGGTTTTCGAGGTTTTGTTCGTATTCTTCCGGCGTAACGCTGATCACGCCGTTGACTTTATCCCGTTTCGATTTGATGTCGGTCCGCTTGCTCGGCGGATCGCAATACGTGATCTCCCAAAGCCCCCAGTTGAAATGGATCACGGTCCAAGGACGTTCGGTCAACATCTTGTCGATCAGCTTGTCCGTCAGCGTCAGGTACGAACTGGCGCAGTTGACCGGAGCGGTTCCGGCGGCGTTCATCGGCCGATAGACGTTCGCCCGATCCTTCAGGATTTCCCGAACGGAAAGCGTGTATCCGATGGAAATCGAGTCGCCGATCACCAAGACGTTCGGCAAGTCGGGTTTCGTCTCGAAACTCCAAGGATTCGGTTTGTCTTGGGCCGTCGCAACGCAGCAACAAACGACGAGAACGATCAACAACGAGAGTCGCGCCATGGTATGGTATGAAAAAACAGATTACATTTAGCCGGTACTCCGGCGCCGACGAGCAGGAGTACCGAAACACCGGAGTACCGAAACACCGAAGCGCCGGAGTACCGGCTAAATGGGGGAAAAGGGACGGCCTCCACGATAATCAATCGCTTTCCGATTGTCAATGCTCGAACGACAACAGCAAAACAAAGCATTTTGTGTCCGGGGCGAGTAATAAGCTCCCCCAAAGGTTGACTTTTGCCGATAATTCCTATAGATTTTCGTATATTGTTCCGTATTTTACTTTTTTCAATAAAGGAAAGTCCCATGAAAACTCCAAGCATTGAATTGTGGTGGAAGGGGAAGGCCGGTTGTCGAGGGTTCACACTCGTCGAACTTCTGGTCGTTATCGCAATTATCGGCGTGTTGATCGCGTTGCTACTGCCCGCCATTCAGGCCGCTCGTGAAGCAGCCAGGCGATCACAGTGTTCGAACAATCTCAAACAAATCGGTCTCGCGATTCATAATTTTCATGATACCAACCAAGCATTGCCGCCGAGTGCGGTTCAGAATAACAGTGCTTCGTTGTGGGCTTTCATCTTCCCTTTTTTGGAGCAACAAATATTGTACACCAAGATGTGCGATCGGACCGGCGCCAATGAAGGCATGAAGGGACCTTTCGGAGCCGAATGGTGGCTTGGGACGACCGGTTTGGGCGGTCCGGGCGGAGGTACCGGCGCCTCTCCGATGACGGAAGCCGATCGGAACGCCTTTGCATCGTTTGGCGGCGTTCGCTGTCCGTCTCGCCGACCAGGCCCGGCGAAAACCCAAGATCGGCCGGCCGAAGGTTGGTGGTGGATCTTTCCCGGCCCCCAAAGCGATTACGCCTATTTGATGCAGGCCAAAGGACTGACCGCCGCCGAGTTGGCGGAGCGACTGGCAATCATTTCTCCGTTGGCGACCAATTTTGATTGGCCGACTTCGTCCCTTATGCAACTCGACATGCAATGGCATGCCGGGCCTTTTCGAACGACGTTGCCGGGTCCCGGTAATTATTGGACATTTCGGGATACGTTTGCGAGGGTCAGCGACGGTTTGAGCAACCAGATTTTTATCGGAGAAAAATTCATTTACACGGAAGTCGTCGGAATGTGCGACAGGTATTTTCCCGGAACCACCACCGAGACCTACATCCAAGGGGATTGCTCGTATCTCTCCGTCGGCGACGAACGTTTTTCCTCGCCTGCACGGGAAGGCGTTCACCACAGCGGCGGTGCGGTCGGATCAATGGATGTCGGCAACTTTGCGCTCCGTCGTCCCGACCAAAAACCGAACACCGGCGATCCGCGTTGGTACCAAGGATTCGGCAGTTTCCATCCGGGCATCAGCCAATTCCTCTTTGGTGACGGTGCGGTTTTTCCGGCAAAGATCACAACTCCCGTTCGCGAGATATTGTACCCACTTTACCAAGTCGACGATGGTGCACAGGCGGTGTTGCCGTAACTTCGGTTGACAAAAACCAGGCGACTGACCGTCGGTGGTCGCCTGCCGCTACGTTGACGGAACCGGAATTTTCGGTACAATCGCTCGAATCATGGAAATCATTCGCAATGCGTATCCGGCGGCGGCACCGAAAGCGGCAATCTTCGATTTCGACGGAACGATCAGCCTGATCGTCTCCGGATGGCGGGAAATCATGATCGAGCAATTCGTCGCCGAGCTTCGAGCCACACCGAAAGGGTCCGAGGAATCGCCGGACGAACTCGAAAAGCTCGTCTCCGCGTTCGTCGACCGCAACACCGGCAGACCGACAATCTATCAATCGTTCTCGCTGATCGAGGAAATTCGGCGACGCGGCGGCACGGTTCGGGATCCGGTCGACTATAAAAAGGAACATTCGCTGAGAATGAAGCCGATCGTCGATGAACGGCTCAACGGACTCCGTAGCGGCAGAATTCCGCCGTCCGCGTTGATGCTGCCCGGTTCCGTGGAAATCCTGAAACGGTTCCGCGACCGGGACGTGATCTTGTACCTTGCCAGCGGTTCCAGCGTCGGATTCGTCAAGGAAGAATGCGAGCTGCTCGGAATCACCGATCTTTTCGACGGCGGAATTTACGGAGCGCTGCCCGATCCTGAAGCGTTTTCCAAGGCGATGGTCATCGAACGAATTCTGGACGAACAACGGATTTCGCCCGACGAACTGATCGGTTTCGGCGACGGACACACGGAAACGCAAAACGTTCGGGCCGTTGGCGGCTTCGTCGTTGGCGTCGCGTCCGACGAAACAGGCTTCGGCGGCGTCGATCCGACCAAACGCAGCCTGCTCATCGATTGCGGCTCCGACGTCATCATCCCGGATTACCGTGATTACGATCGGCTAATGGAACGATTTTTTTACGTTTCAAATTGAAAAATTCGACGGAACGTACCTACCGTCATCCCTACACAGGCGGGACCTGGTACAAAGTTAGTGAATTGAGCTTCGTGAAAACGGAAAAGATATCGTCATCCCCGCGAAGGCGGGGACCTAGAGAACAGATTTCAAGAGGTTCTTGCACACGTTATTGACGAATGCAAATGGTCGATAACGCCTTCCGTCTGGGTCCCCGCCTTCGCGGGGATGACGAAAAGGAAATTTCTTAAAAAGAAAACCAATCCTCCAAATCCCCATGAAACATCCCATCCTTTTCACGGCGTCGATTCTCTTTCTTCTTTGTTCGGCTCTTCGGGCCGCCGACCCGGCGATTGAGGTCGTCAAGATTTACGACGTCGCGCCGCATTCCGCGTTCACGGACCTGATCCGATTCAAGGACCGATTTTACTGCGCATTCCGGGAGGGTACCGGACACGTTCCCGGCAAGACGACCGGCGACGGCGACGGCACGATCCGGATCATTGCGTCGGCCGACGGCAAGGCTTGGCAATCGGTCGCGGAACTGAAGAAAGCGACCTACGATTTGCGTGACGCCAAGATTTCCGTGACGCCGGACGACAGGATCATGGTTTTGATGGGCGGCAGCGTTTACGTCGACGGCAAGTTGACGGCTCGACATCCACAGGTTTCCTTTTCGGATAAAAACGGTGAACATTTCTCGGAACCGAAACCGATCGAAATCGACGAAACGGTCCGCTCTCCCTTCGATTGGCTTTGGCGCGTGACCTGGCGCAACGGAATCGGCTACGGACTCGTCTACCAACCGCATCCGGACAAGGACTGGGGACTCGTTTTGGTAACGACAACGGACGGCATCAACTACAAATCGCTCAAAAAATTCGACATTCCGGGCCGACCGAACGAAGCGACGGTTCGTTTTCTTCCGACCGGCCGGATGCTGATTTTTTTACGTTGCGAAAAAACGAACGGACAACTCGGAACGAGCGATGCGCCGTACACGGATTGGACTTGGAGCGATCTCGGCATGTTCACGGGCGGTCCCGATTTCATTGTCCTGCCGAAAGACCGCCTGATTTTCGGGCATCGGGTTCACGACAAGGAGGGAGCGCGAACGGCGTTGTCGACTCCCGGTCCGGACGGCAAGTTACGGGTCCTGCATCGTTTACCGAGCGGCGGCGATACGAGCTATCCCGGCTTCGTGCTGCACGACGAATTCCTTTGGGTTTCCTATTATTCGTCCCACGAAGGCAAAACGTCGATCTACCTGGCAAAGATTCCCCTTGCGGACATCGAACGGATGTTGGAAAATCCGTAACGTTTCTACGGTTGTTTCTTCCCGGCGAGTCCGAACTTGAACGTTCCGACTTCATGAGCGACTCGTCGGAGAATCGCGGCGTCCTTGGCGTCGAGTTTCTCCGGAACAAAGGAATTGTCGACCGGCGAGACGCCGAAAAAAAACTCGAGCCAAACGCAACCGAGCAAGTAATCGCCGGCAACGTTGGCGTGGGTCCCGTCATAGTGAAGTTTCCATTGGTCCTTAACCAACTTCCAGGAATATCCTCCGTTGAGCGAACGACGTTGGTCCGGCAAGGTCGGATAGACGGCCTTTTTTCGGTCGAATTTCAAGCATTCGTCGACGTCGCCCCACTCGGGTGAGCGTCGGGCGAGTTCCATCGCGTCGCCGCATCGGATCAATCGGCAACCGAGTTCTTCGGCGATTCCGGCGTAGGCGTCGCATAATCCCCGGTACATTTCCTGTTGCGAGCCGCAAAACGCGGTACCGAAACGAGGCTCGTCCCCCCGATAGGCCCAGGTTTGGTGAATCACCACCTCGGCTTGCGGGGCGTATTTTTTGATGTAATCATAAAGTCGTTTCGCGTCGGGTCGAAACGTTTCCGGATGAAAGCTTTTCGGACTGGCCTGCTGGATGGTCACGAAATCCCATTTATCGGACAGGAGCATGTCCTTGAGACTTCGAGTCTCATTTTTATACGGTTTCCCTTCCGGATCGACGGGATCGGTTTCGGCGGCCTCCGCGTGACGAAAATGTCGCGAGAAATCGCAGCCGCCGATCGTCGCCTTCCCCAAGACCAGCGTACACGGCTCCGACGAGGCCGCGGCGAGTTGCGGCAGGTACGTGGTCGCGTTCTCGGAAAAGCTGTTTCCCACGGCGAGAACCTTGACTTCTTTCGGGGACTGCGCAACGGAAAACGGTGCAAGCGAAAGAAAAAACGAAACAACCGTCAAAAAAAGAATCGGGATTCTGTTCATGATTTTTCAGTGTGAAATCAGTTTACGCTTCGCGGCGAAAAACGTTACCAGCTCCAAGCGTCAGCGCGGGGTGATGTTGCGTCCATGAAAAAAACGGAATCACCCCGCGCTCACGCTTGGGGCTAATACAATATACCGAATCAACGGTTTCTTAGCGTCGTCGTTTAGCGTTTCTTTGCAGCGACGCTTTCCAATCGGCGACGAGTTTGAGGGCGTCCAGCGGCGTCAGGCCGTCGACGTCGATTTCGCGGAGTTCCTCGACGATCGGATGATCGTCGGGACCGAACAGTGAAAACTGCATGCCGCCGACGGTTTTTCGTTTCTTTTCTTCTTGTTGCGTTCCCCGTAGCGACTCGTCGACGCCGTGGGCGGTCGCCTCGACGTGGGTTTGCTCCAATTCTTCGAGAATTTCCCTGGCCCGCTTGATCACGTCGCGGGGAACCCCGGCGAGACGCGCAACGTGAATTCCGTAACTCTTGTCCGCCGCACCGGGAACGATTTTGTGCAAAAACGCGATGTCGTCGTTCTGTTCACGGATCGCGACGTTCAAGTTACGGATTCGATCGAAGGTTTCCGACAAATCGGTCAGTTCGTGATAATGCGTCGCGAACAGTGTACGGCAACCCGTCCTGTCATGCAAATACTCGACGATCGCCCACGCCAGCGAGATGCCGTCGTACGTGCTCGTTCCCCGGCCGATTTCGTCCAGTATTACAAGACTTCGCTCGGTCGCCTGGTTCAGGATGCGGGCCGTTTCGGTCATCTCGACCATGAACGTGCTCTGGCCGCGTGAGAGTTCGTCGCTCGCTCCGACCCGTGCGAAAATCCTGTCACAGATTCCGATCGTCGCTTCCCGGGCCGGCAAAAAGCTCCCGATTTGAGCCATGATGCTCAACAACGCGGTCTGCCGAATAAACGTACTCTTTCCCGCCATGTTGGGACCCGTGATGAGTTGGATCATCCCGTGTTCGTCGTCGAGCAGCGTATCGTTCGGAACGAAGGTTCCTTCCGGTTCGAGGGCGTCGAGCACCGGATGTTTGCCGTCGACGATTTTCAGGACGGATTCTTCGACCAACACGGGCCGGCAATATCCGCGATCCCTGGCGAGCGACGCGAGCGCAACGAGAACGTCGAGATGCGCGAGGGCGACCGCCGTCTGCTGCATCGCGGTCCGGGCTTCGCAGGTCTTCTCCCGCAACCGTTCGAAAATCTCGTATTCCAGTCCGCAGGCCCGTTCGTCGGCCGTCAGGACTTTTTCCTCGTATTCCTTCAGCTCCGGCGTGATGTACCGCTCGGCGTTTTTCACCGTCTGCTTCCGGATGTATTCCGGCGGAATCTTTTCCCGATGCGTGTTCGTGATCTCGATGAAATATCCGAACACCCGATTGAATCCGACCTTCAAGCTCGAAATACCCGTTCGCTCCATTTCGATGGATTGATATCGGGCGATCCATTCTTTGCCGCCGCTTTGCAGTTCACGCAGTTCGTCGAGTTCGGCGTTGAAACCGCTCCGGATGAATCCGCCTTCCCGGCTCGACAAGGGACATTCGTCGGCCAAAGCGTTTTCAAGCATCGCGGAAAGTTCTTCGCAGGGATCGATATTTTTCCGTAACGATTGAAGAAACGAAAAAGGAGCCGGGGACGAAGTCGGTACTCCGACGCAGTCCCCGGACGTTTCGCCAAGTTTCGCCAAGCGCTCCCGAAAGAACGGCAGCACCCGAAGCGTTCGGGCGACGAACGCCAAGTCCCTTGGGGTTGCGCGGCCTTGGAGAATCCGCGTCAGGAGCCGTTGCAAGTCGTAAACGCGGCGAAGATTCTCCCGCAGGTCGCGGACCACGGCGTCGTTACGGAAAAATTCTTCCACGGCGTCGAGACGGGCGTTGATCTCCGAAATATCGGTTAGCGGACTGGCGACCCATTCGCCGAGCAACCGGGAACCCATCGGCGTGACGCAACGGTCCAACACGGCGAGCAGCGACCCGTCGCGGCGGCCTTCCCGAATCGTTCGAGTGATTTCGAGGCTCCGGCGGCTCGCTTCGTCGATTTCCAGTTGGCAGCCGGGCCGATACGCCGTGATCGAATCGATATGCGTCGAACTCTGTTTTTGCGTTTCGTTGAGATATTCGAGCACTGCGCCGGCGGCCCGGATCGCGGGAACGTCGTTTTCGGTGTCCGTGAAACCGAATCCTTCGAGTGTTGCCGTGCCGAACTGTTTGAGCAGCGTGTCGTGAGCCGTCCGATAGCCGAACGTCCAGTCGGGCCGTTTCGTGAACAGCGTCTTGCCCATCGACCGGCGTTCGAACGGCGTCTTTTCATTGAAAAGAAGTTCCGACGGCGAAATTCTCGCAAGCTGTTCGCCGACCTGATTCGGACCGATAGTCGCGGCGTAAAACTTTCCCGTCGACAATTCGACCCAAGCGATTCCGATCTTTTCGAAGACGCCGTCGACGTCTCCGGCGATTGCCGCAAGATAATTCGACGATTTCGGATCAAGCAGGGCCTCATCGGTCACGGTCCCGGCGGAAACGATCCGCGTGACTTCCCGTTTGACGATTCCTTTCGCCTTTTTGGGGTCTTCCATCTGCTCGCAGACGGCGGCACGGTATCCGGCGGCGATCAACTTGGCAATATAAGCGTCAAGCTGATGATGGGGAAACCCCGCCATCGGCATGCCGCCGGCCCCTTTGTCGCGGCTGGTCAGCGCAAGACCAAGAACCTGGGCGGCGACTTTCGCGTCGTCCAGGAACATTTCGTAAAAATCGCCCATTCGAAACAGCAACAGCGCCTCGGGACAGGCCCGTTTCGCTTCGAAATACTGCTTCATCATCGGAGTTTCGCGGACCGGATCAGGCATATTGAAATTCTACCGCGAACCGGGATGTTCGGGAAGACGGACCAAAAGGGGAACGTTTGCGAAAAAAATGCCGTCGAGACACAATCCCTCGCTAACGCGTCGGGCTCTGTTTTAGCCCAAGGACAACCTCACAGGGAACAAAAAATCCTACCGGAGGATCTTGTCGTAAACGAGATCGTAATCGACGCCGAGGATCGTTCGGGCGAGGTACGCCAACGTCTGATTGTCGGCGTTGATGTGAGCGGTGAATTGATGATGAGTCAACGACTCGCCGCGGTTCAATTCCTTGGCGGGAGAAAAGACGTCGAATTCGAAAAATTGAGCGGTCGGAACCTCGCCGGGAAACGACGGACCGTGATTGTAGGCCCGAACGACTTCGCCGGAATACGGCGTGTCCTCCGGATCGCGTTCCAGAATGATTCCGCTTTCCTCTTCGGATTCGTCCGTGTGGAGACCGGCGCTCTCCCGAAGGAAATACTCCCGCGTGTTCATGAAGTCGGCAACCGTGTTGCTGACCGTTTCGCAATACTCGTTGCTGAGATAATCGCTCTCCCAAGGATTCGGCGGCAAATTGAAGGTCGTTAGCGTCATCAGGCCGATTCGAAAGTCGATCGAGGCGAGAAAAGGCAGCACTCGTTTGCGTGAAACGCCGATTTGACAGCGGTATTTGCTGTCCGCTCGCAATAGAGCGGCCTGCGGCAGGACCCGTAAACGTCCGTGCGGCGCGGTACCGAAAAAATCGGCGCACACCGACGGCCCCAACTCCCGTTCGTTGCCGGTCCGAAACGGAACGATCGCGACCGTATTTTGGCCGGAGTTGAACATGCTCCGAATCCGAATCGAGACCAATCCGCTTTCCCGGGTCAACGGCGTCCCCCGATTGACGAGGGTGTTGATCGTCTCAAATCCGACGTACGAAACGTCCGCCTGCTCCAGCGAGACCGCAACGGGGTCGCCGAAAACTTGATGAATGTCCCAACGGTTCAGTAAACGGACGGTCCGAACCATGTCGAAATCGAAATTCGCGCCGGCCAAATTCGTCATCTGAACGGAACGGCGCATCCGAATTTGCGGGTCCGGCGGCGCGATGTCAACCAAGAACGGACCTTCCTGAAAACCTCGGGGCAGATGAATATGGTCCCGAGCCGTGAGCATTTGCTCGTCCTCACCCGTCTCGGTGCCGTAATACAGGCTGAACGGTCCGCCTTCCGGCGAAAGCGTCAACTGATCCTCGCCGCCGAAAAAGCAGAATGTCGGATCGACCTGTTTGGCGTCGATTTCCGCGACGTGGATCAACCCGTAGCTTATTCCGTCGAGGCCGTCGCCGCTACTCGTCATCACGCGACCATTCCATTCGGGACAGACCGCGACCCGAGCCCCGAACCTGTCATAGAGTTCAAGGACTTTGGTCTTCGATTCGAGATAGTTGAGTCCGTTTCGATACGACACGTCACGCCACCGAAAAAACCGACGGAGAAAAAAACGAAAGCCGAACGATTCCCGGTCATTTTACCGAGAAAAGTCAAAAAAAGAACGTCTCGACGATTTTCTTCGCTCGGAAAAAAGGGAATCGACCGAGATTTTTCGATATAACCGGAACTTTCGAAAAAAACTTCGAAGAATTCAGAAAACGAGGGTCGGGAGCGTCGAACTCAGCGGACTTCGAGCTTTCGGCAGGCGGCGTGGACGGCGTCGAGAACGGCCCGCTTGGCGACGTCGAACGGCATGTTGAGCGTTGCTCCGGCAGCCTGTTTGTGTCCGCCGCCGCCGAAAAGAGCCGCCAACTGACTGCAATCGACCTCGCAACGGCTCCGGAAGCTGACTTTGAAGCAGTCGTCCTTCAATTCCGAGAAGAGCAGCGCGACTTTCGAGCCGTTGACCTGCAAGAGCATGTTGACGACGTCCTCCGTGTCGGAAGGCAGCGCCCCGGCCTGTTTGAGATCGTCGCGCATCACCCAGGTACACATCACGAGGCCGTTCAGCGACGCTTCCGTTTTCGAGAGCGTTCGACCGACCAGTCGAATCCGACCGAGAGATTCCTGCTCGTACAGTTCACGGTACAATACGGCCGGTTCCGTTCCGGCTTCGACAAGTTCCGCGGCGGTTTGAAAGGTTTTCGGCGTTACCGAGGAAAACCGGAACCAACCGGTATCCGTCGACAAGGCCGCAAAGGCCGGATCCGCGATTTCCTTCGACAACGGAACGCCGAGCGCGTGGACCGCTTGGACGACCAGGGCTCCGGTCGCCTCGGCCGTGTTATCGACGAAATTCAACGCTCCAATGTCGTCGCCCTTCAAATGATGGTCGAGAACGATTTTTTTCGCCCGGGTGGTTTCGAGGATTTCGCCCATTTCGCCGAGTTGAGCCCAAGACCGGGTATCGAGGACGAAAAGCAGGTCGATGCCGTCGATCCAGACGAAATCCTCTTCGGTTCGATCGCCGAGCCAACGAATGTCGTTCGACGGATCGAGAAACGCCAAGGTCGGCGGCGTTCGGTGCGGATTAATGATTCGAACGTCCTTGCCGAGGCTTTCCAGAACTCGTTTCATGGCGATTTCGCTGCCGATACAGTCGCCGTCCGGCCGAACATGGGCCGTCAATAAAATTCGTCGAGCCGCGTGAACGGTTGCCGCAAAAGCCTGCCAGTCGATGGACATGAATCGTTGATTCCGTGAAGTTGAACGAGAAACTGATTCCGAGGAAAGAAGAAAAGATTGATTCGGCGATAATACTACGTTTCGGACAAATTGGGAAGGCCGACCGATCGTCGTCTCGATTTCCGACGGACGCCGTGATAGAATAAATTGCTGTTTCGCGCTTTGCGGCTCAAACGCAAGCGATCGACGGACCGCATCCATCCTTTTCAGCCGAATGCCCATGAGATTACGCAACTATTTTTTGTCGACGGTATTTACCGCGTTTTCGTTTGCCGCCCTGCTGAACGCCGCCGAACCGACATGGACCGAGGCGTGGAACTCGCCGTCGGCGGAACATCGACCGCTCCAAATCGTACACGGTTGGTTCGCTCAGGGACCGCAACCGCAGGGGGCGCAGCGATTGAAAGAGAATTGCGGTCTCGGCGGCATCGTCTGCAACGTTCACAGCAAGAATTATCTCCGCGACGAAGAACAATGGACGAAATTCGTCGATTCCGTCAAAGCGGCCCGGTCCGTCGGTCTCCGTGTCTGGATCTACGACGAAGACGGTTATCCGAGTCTCGGCGCCGGCGGCGTGGTGCTCGACGGACACCGCGAACTGGAATCGCTGGCTCTCGTTTACGACAAGGAGCAGGCGGAACCGTTTTCGATTCGTCCCGCTTATGAATACACGCACGCTTCCAACAATTACGGCGCGTCACGCCGTTATCCGAATCCGTTGGACCCCGCGGCGACGAAACGCTTCATCGACGTAACACACGAACAGTACCGAACCCGTCTCGGCAAGGAGCTTTTCAACCAGATCGAAGCGTTCTTTACCGACGAGCCGTCCCTTGTCGCGATCAACATCGGCCAGATCCCCGAAGAGGTTCGCGTCAAGGTCAAAGTCGTCGATCCGCTCGATCCGAACGTCAAATTGCTGCCGATGGTTGCGTGGGTCGCCGACCTGCCGGAAAAATACAAAGCGAAATACGGCGAAGACCTGCTGCCGCAACGAAAAAGCCTTTTCGAAGGCGACTCGCCGGAAGACCGACGGATTCGGCGACAATTTTGGAGCCTGATCGGCGAACTCGATAAAGAACGGTTTTACGGACAAATCCAAGATTGGTGTCACGCCGCCGGAACTTCGGTTCCGACGCCGGAGAATCCCAAGGCTCCGCTTCGCTTGGCGTCTTCGGGACATACCTTGCACGAAGAGAACATCCTGAGCCATGTTCCGCTGGACGGCAACAAGTTGGAGGTTCTCGCCCGGATGGACCTGCCCGGTTTGGACGAACTGAACAGCGATCCGATGGTTCCGTTTTACGGCGGTTGGAAAACGGCCGGATTTCCCTGTTCGGCGGCGACGCTCATCGGAAAACGGCTCGTGATGACCGAGTTAAGCGACTTCTCCCAGAGAATGGGCGGCGAAAAAAAACCGGTCGATTTGGCTTGGATGCAAGCCGCGACGGCATGGGAAGCGGCATGGGGCGTCACGGAATTCACGCTCTATTATCGGATCGAGGATCGCGGCGACGAAGTTCACAAAAAATACTGCGAGTTCGTCGGTCGGCTCAACGCCGTGCTTCGGGACGCCAGACCGGTTCGGCCCGTGCTGCTGTATTATCCGATCGAAAACCTTCAGGAAGCCTACATTCCGACGGCGGAACCGTTCGCCATGAAAACGCAGTCGGAATACGCTCGGAAAACGGTTGAATCTTTCGAACGCCTCGGCGGACACCTAACGCGGACACAGGTTCCTTTTACGATCGTCGACTCGAAGTTCCTTGACGCCGCTCCGCTCAAGGACGGCGAATTGGAAATTGCCGGGAGCCGATTCCATACGCTTATTCTTCCGTCCGTGGAGCTTTCGAAAAACGTCGCCGCAAAGGTCGACTCGCTCCGCCAAAACGGGTTCCGAATCCTTGTCGACGGTAAGGACGGTATCACGATTCCGAACGCTCCGAAACTGGAGCCGGCGAATCCGAAAATCGTTTTCGGCGAATTCCAACGGGACGGTTTCCGGATTTTCCTGCTGACGAACGCCGACAAGGACAACGCCTACGAGGGAACGCTGCAAGGCGTTACCGGAAAGGGATTCGTCCTTGATCCCGCTACAGGAAGCTCGACGCCGATCGACAAGCTTTCGGTCCGGCTCGCGCCGCTCCAAACGCTGTTGTTCGCCGTTCAGTGAACCGGATTCAAGACGTCTTCCCTCGCCGACGCTTCGACTCCGTTTGCTCCGTTTGCAAATTCCCCTTTTTTCTTGACACGGACTGTGCATCGGCTATAATTTCCCTTTTGATGGAATATTTTCCGCTGAGGAAAT
The DNA here is from genome assembly GCA_031548665.1 of Thermoguttaceae bacterium. GTDB lineage: Bacteria > Planctomycetota > Planctomycetia > Pirellulales > Thermoguttaceae > WRKP01. Next base: position 4,326 of record JAVBQW010000197.1, on the reverse strand, counting down.
TTACAGGAATAATCCTTTCACCGACTTCAGGAGAATCGTTATGAAGAACGTTCGTGATCCAGGCTTGGATGGGATGGGGCTGCGTCGTCCAGGCTTTACTCTTGTTGAGCTTCTCGTTGTCATTGCGATCATCGGCGTCTTGATCGCTCTTCTTCTTCCGGCGATTCAGGCGGCCCGGGAGTCCGCACGGCGCATGCAGTGCAACAATCACCTGAAGCAGATTGGTATCGCGATTCACAATTACCACGATACCGTCGGTGTTTTGCCGCCGGGAAGTATTTGGACGGGCACCGGCAGTATTCCCTATTGGGGCTGGAACGCGTTCATCCTGCCGTTCATGGAATATCAGCAAATGTACACCGACATCAACGTTCGCGGTCGAACGTTGCAGACACTTTGCCGTGGAAACAATGCGACGGGAACAGCCAACACGCTGACCTCGACGGACAAGGCTCTTGTCCAAACGATTATCAGCGTTCTTCGCTGTCCCAGCGATCCCGGGAGCGCGTTCAACGACGACACGGTCAATTTCGGCCATACCTCGAAAACGACGTATCTGGCGAAGGAAACGAATCCAATCGCCAAGACGAATTACGCCGCTTGCATGGGGAGTACGAACTATGATTCGGCTCAGGTTTCCGCTTCGCCGCCCCTTGATAACGACGGCATGTTCTACGCCAACAGTTCGAGAACCTTTGCCGCCATCGAAGACGGAACGAGCAACGTCGTTTTCGTCGGCGAGGTGACTTCCTGGCTCGGTCCCTACCGATACGGAGCCTGTGCGTGGCTGGGAACCGGAACACCGGGCTCGACAGGAAATAGTGGTTTTACGTTGGCAACGCCGAACGATGAAACCGAACACGACAACGGACATTACCGAACCCTTCGGCGAATGAACTCCACCATCACCATCAACACGGCTACTGAAGTCAACACGAATAAAGGATTCAGTACGTCCCACCCGAACGGAGCGGCGAATTTCCTGTTTGGCGACGGCTCGGTTCACACGTTGATGGAGACGATCAACACAACGCTTTACCAGAATTTGGGAAGACGAGGATGTGGTGAGGCCAAACCGTTACCAAATTAATAACAGGTTAACGAAATAATGTTCGTCAAATAACAGCCGGAAAGGAGGCGGTACTCCGCCGGATTGACGGCGGAAACCGTCATTACGGTGGGTACGCCTCCATTCCGGCTGTTGCTCACGCCGCGATCACGGTTTCGCCAACGTTGTACGAGGCGACTGTTTCCCTATCTTTCGAAGAAATTACGTCATGAAAAAGCCCGTTTTTTACGTGTTGCCGCTCGTTGTTATTGTTTTACTCCTCAACGGTTGCAACACTTCGCTGGCAACCGCTCTGGTTCAGGGAACGGTGACGTTCGACGGCAAGCCGTTGGCCAATGCCTTGGTTTCGTTCCAACCAGTCGATGGTTCCCGATTGTCGACCGGAATGACGGATGCTTCCGGCAAGTACTCTCTTCGGTTTTCGGCGACCCAGGAAGGAGCCCTTCCCGGGGAGCATAAGGTCGTCATTCAATCGGCCCCGGGAGAACCGGATCAGGAACATCCTGTTAAAGAACTTTTACCCACAAAATACAATTCGACAACCGAATTGAAAGCAACACTCAAAAGCGGCCGCCAGACCGTCGACTTCGACCTGAAGCCGTGAGCGAACGGTTGACAATTCGATATTTTTTAGGAAGATGAACCAACTGCGACCTCATTGATTGACGAGCTGCGACCTCATTAATTGACGAGCTGCGACCTGTGGTCGCAGAAAGCGGAGCAATTTCATTCTTCTCCATTTCGATGACCGATCTTTTTGAGAGCAGCGACAGTGTTCGTAGTTCGAGGCAGCTTCGCCATGCCGAGCAAGTCATGTTTCGGACGCCGCTCAAGCTGCAGCGCGGCGACGTGCTGCCGGAAATCGTTGTCGTTTACGAGACTTACGGCGAACTGAACGAACAACGGGATAATGCGATTCTGATTTGTCATGCGCTGTCCGGCGACTCGCACGTTGCATCCCATGACGCCGATGATGAGCCCGGGTGGTGGGAAATCATGGTCGGCCCCGGCAAACCGATCGATACCGAAAAATATTTCGTCGTCTGTCCCAACGTCCTCGGCGGTTGTCGCGGCTCCACGGGACCGGACAGCTTCAATCCCTTGACCGGCAAGCGTTATGGAACCGACTTCCCGGAAATCACGGTCGGCGATATCGTCGAGTCTCAACGTCTGCTGCTCGATCATTTGGGCATTCTCCGGCTTCTTTCCGTGGTCGGCGGTTCCCTCGGCGGCATCACGGCCATGGAATGGGCGATCCGGTTTCCCGAACGGGTCGCTTCTTCGATTCCCTTGGCCGCCGCCGCCCACCTGACGAGTCAGGCTCTCGCTTTCGACATCGTCGCCCGGAACGCGATCCAGAGCGATCCGAACTTCTTCAACGGCCAGTATTACGACCAGAAAACCGGTCCGGCGACCGGGTTGGCGATCGCCCGGATGCTCGGACATATTACCTATCTTTCGCGTGAATCGATGATGAAAAAATTCGATCCGACACGGAACGAAGGCCGGAACATCTCGACGCAGTTCGAAACGAAATTTTCCGTCGGCTCTTACCTGGCTTACCAGGGCGACAAGTTCGTCGAACGCTTCGACGCAAACAGTTATCTGACGATTTCGTTGGCGATCGACCTGTTCGACCTCGGCGGCACGCCGGAACAGTTGCGGCGGACGCTCAAAAAATCGATGTGCCGCTGGTTGATTCTCAGCTTTTCGACCGACTGGCTCTTTCCGCCGTTTTTGTCGCAGGAGATCGTCGACGCGCTGCTCGCCGAAGACAAACGGGTCAGCTTTTGCAACGTGCAAAGCGACTGCGGACACGACGCCTTCCTGCTGCCGAACGAGTTTCCGATCTACGGCGAGATGATCCGCTCCTTCTTGGTGAACGTCCTGTTCGAACAACGAGCCGCCGGTTTGCGTCCCTTTGAGCGGCCGGACCGGATCGATTACGAACAGATCATCGATTTGATTCCGCGTGGGGCCAAGGTCCTCGACCTCGGCTGCGGCAAGGGCGGTCTGCTGGCCCGGCTGCGGCAGCGGGGACACGAACGGGTCCTCGGTCTGGAAATCGACGAACATTACATTCTGTGCTGCGTCGATCGGGGAATCGACGTCGTGCAGGCCGACCTGAACGCCGGCCTGAAATTCCTCGGCGACGACCAATTCGATTTCGTGGTCCTCTCGAAAACGCTGCAAACGATCACCGACGTCGAGTTCGTGCTGGACGAAATGTTGCGGGTCGGAACGCGCGGCATCGTCAGCTTTCCGAACCTCGGCTATCGAAAATATCGGCGTCAACTTGCCGAAGAGGGCCGGGCGCCGCGCATCGACCACGGCGGAAAAACCGTCGAATGGTACAACACAAAGGACGTCCGCTTCTTAACCTTGGACGACTTCGAGGAATTCTGTCAGCGAAAAAACCTGCGGATCCATCAACGGATCTTTCTCGACACGCAGGAAGGAAAATCCGTCGAGGAACATCCCAACGAAAACGCCGACGTCGTGATCGTCGTTCTCAGTCGATAAAACAAAAAGAGCCGGGGGTGTAGGCGGTACTCCGCCGTAGCCCCCGGATGCTCTTTTCTTCAATCGCCGGGACCACAGGTCCCGGCTCTTGCCACGAAATTTGAAAAAAGTCAATTTTCCCCTTGACAAAACTACAATTGTATCATAAAAAGAGAGACAACTGTAATTCAATATATTGACAGGAGGAAAAATGACTGTTCAAAAAATCTCGGACACCGAATGGAAAGTGATGCACGTCGTCTGGAATCTCGGCAGCGTGATCGGTAACGACGTGATCGCGGAACTCGTTCCGGAAACCGGTTGGAATCCCAACACGGTCCGAACGCTTTTGGTTCGTTTGGCTGACAAAGGAATTCTCCAAGTCGAAAAGACCCGGGGCAAGGAAAAAGACTATCCGACCCTGGTGTACACGCCGCTTTACAGTCGCGAGGAATGCGTTGCCGCTCACAGTCAAACCTTTCTGGAAAAAGTCTTCGAAGGGGACACGTCGAAGTTGCTCGTCCATTTTTTCAAGGACGGTCAACTGACGCCGAAACAGATCGCCGAACTGCGGAACCAACTCAACGACCTCGATCAATAAAAACATTCAACTTTTTTCAGAGCCGCGGGCCGCACGCCCCCGGGAACCGGGTTGCGCGTCCCTCACGGGCGGGGGCGGAGTTTGCCCCCGCTGGACCCCCCCCACCCCCCCCCCAACGCCCACCAAGATTCCAGACAAATTGGAAGCAAACAAG
>JAVBQW010000200.1:0-4626 GCA_031548665.1 Thermoguttaceae bacterium | reverse complement strand
AAAGTAACGACATTTGGTTCCGGCCGACTGTTGTTGGATACGATACGACGGCAATTTGACGGTGATCACTTCGCCGTCGTCGTCCGGTTTGACATTGACGGTCGCCGCGTTCTCCCCCAACGCTGAGTCGAGCTTGCCGTGACAAAGGCGCAGTCCGCTGTCGATGGCTTCCCAGCGGCCGCGATGGATGCAGAATAGACGATCGTCCTTTTCAAACGGCGGAGCCTTCTTCAAAAGCGGAAAGTAGATTTCCGATTCGGGGCCGCTCAATGAACCGTTTTGGTTGTACCCGCTGTAATCTTCGTAGTAAAGCTGCATTCCTTTGGCAATCCAGCATTCGCCGTTTTGGTGCGGAGCCTCCGTAAGTTCGAACGGCACCAGACGGTTCGCCAGTTGGTCCGGAGCCCGTCGCGGAGGGGATTGGCCGACGTTCGCGTCCCACCAGCGGACAATTTCGCGGAGCTTGGCGAGAAACTGGTTGTTGAGAAAATTGATCGCCATGACTATTCAAAATCGAGGGTCTTCGAATACACAAGCGACGCCATGTCGGGCAAACGGAGGCGGCTGAATTTTTCCTTTTCGCGAATCAGATACTTCGTGTAATACGGGACAAAATTCTCCGCCAAACGATCCTTCCACTTCCCGGTTTCGTCGAGGTATTGTTCCACTCCAAACGGCTTTCCCGTTCGATCGTTGATGATCTCGTTGAGTTTGCCGTTTTTGAGTTCGTTATATCCCATCGAAGGAATTTCGATTTCGTCCCAGCGTCCGGCTCTCTTCGGCCGGATCGAAATGGAATACTTGACGTTCCAACCGGACGTCGATTTTTGGAATCCCTCGCAATCGGCAAGATACGACTCAACGAGTACCTGCCCCGCGTCGCAGCCCCAAAACGACGTCGAATTGACCGTGTCCAGGTATCGACACTGCCGAAACAACGGATTCGCGTATTCCTTCCGTGAAATATTGATAACGAGAATTTTGATATTTTCGTCGAGCGGATTCGTATATTCTTCTTTGGCGGTGTTTTGGATCAGCTTCGGTTTCGGGGAGGTGAAATCCTGCCACAAGACCCGTTTCTCGATCCGGATGGATGAATCGGCGCGAAAACGTTTCGACGGCCGGGGATTATCCTCCTCGCCGTCCTCTTCCTCGTCCTCTTCGTCGATCCGTTCGTACGAAATTTCGACTTCCCAAAATTTCTTGTCGTGTTCGTCGATTTTCGGATCGACATTTCGACAAACGTAAGCCGTATTGAGTTCGTTTCCGACGGCGTAGTACGAGCCGCGTTTCGGCAGCAGCGGCGATTCCCTGATGACGAACGGCCCGTCATTCGGGTCGTCCGTTTCGACGTGTAACGAAAACGAAACACGGCCGTCTTTTCCGAACGCACCACGCCACGAACCGAGTTTGATTGCGACTCCGATGACTCCCATATTACAGCCCCGCCGATGCGAATTGTTTCAAAACAGCCGTATTTTCCTCGATCCTTTTGCTTGTTTGCCGGGTTTCCTCTTGTTCCCGCCGCATCTTGGCCGCCTCCTCCTGGAGCTTCTTGAGCTCCTCAAGCTGCTTTTGGGCGTGGACCGCTTCGCGTTTGATTTCTTGATCGCGTTGGTACGCCTCCGTCGTTCCCCGTTGGACGATCGACGGTCCCTTTTGCGGGCCTTCGTTTTCCTTGAGAAATTTCCGAGCGGCTTTTTCCTGCAACTCGGCGGCGACGGTCTCCGTGATTTTTCCGATCTTGGCTAGGCCCTCGATTCCCTCGAACGCTTTGGCCAGTCCGGCCACGCGATTTTCGTGGAGATCGTCGAACAGGTCGCCGATCCCTGCCGCCGATGCCAGGTCGCCGGCGAATTTGTCGAGTTGCTGCTGAACGTTGATCTCCGACGTGCCGAACTCCTTCGTGTAGCGAACCAGGTCGCCGAGTTGCTTCGCCAACTGTTCCGACGGCGTCCGGATGTCGGCGAATCCGAGAGCGGAACGCAAATCGGCTCGATTCTTCGTGTCGGCGTCCCCGGCCGCGAACGGATCCAGTTTCTTGGCGTTGAACGCGTCGTTGATGAGCTTCGATTGATCGGCGTATTTTGCCCACGGATCTTTCAGGGAATCGTAGATTGTTTTCGCAGACTGCTTGAGCGAATCGGCGAGTTTCTTTTCCGCCTCGATCCGGGCCTTCGTCACCGGATCCGTTTCTTGGAAGTGTTTCGCCGCCGCTTCGACCTGTCGATTATATTGTTCGAGATTGACCCATTTTTTTTCAAGGGCTTTATTGATATTTCGGAGTTTCTCGGTATAGACTTCCTCGGCGGTCTGGATTGTTTCGATACCGAGATCTTTGAGGTTCGATTCAATTCGTGCCCGATTGGCAAAAGCCCGTTCGGCATCCGAAAACGGAGTGATTTTCGCAGCATGAACATCGGCTTGCGATTTCCTGTTTTCCTCGATCCGGCGGTTCAGGGCATTGAGTTCGGCAACTTTACGCTCCAATTCCGCTTTTTTTCCATCGTCTCCACGAGCAAGAACCCGCAAATTTTCAATTTGCTTTTCCGTGGCTTCGAGCGACGATTCGAGCCAATCCATTTCCTTCCAAAGCGATTCCATCGCCCGATTTTTTGCGGCAACCGGATTCGTGGCATCTTGAATTTTTTGTCGGGCTGCCGCATCTTTTTCGTCCACGGTGAGAGCGTCGACCTTGATTTGGTTCCGATAATCGACAAGATTTTTGATTTGACCGACGGCCTTTGTGGCTTTTTCAGCGATTTTTTCAAACGTATCAGAGACCCGTCCATTGGCTTCTGCGAGTTCGCCGGCGGCGACTGTACAATTGTCGTATTCCGACGTCACGGACGCAGCGTAGGCCGCCTGGGCCGCAAAAGCGACGGCAACAAGCGCTAATCCTACAATGGTTAGAGAGACATAAAAAGCAGTTGCGGCATTTAGTCCCAGTTGCCTGGCGAGCATGGCATCGAGTTGGGTTCTCATCAACGTCCACGCCGCGATAACCGGCTTAAAAACCGCCGAACTGCCGATAAACGCCCAAGCTGCTCGGATAGGGACCGTAATCCATGCGATCATTTTCATGGCCGCGTACAAGGAAAACATATACCCAAGTAACGTGATCAATGTTTTGACCCAACCGCCCGAAACATCATTGACGAATCGAATCACCTTGACGATCTCGATAAGTATCGAGGCAATCGTGTGCAAAACCTTGCCAACATTGTTTGTAAAATCGCCAACGACAAAATCGGCCCAAAGGAACCAGGCGTCGCCCAATTTTTCCATCGCTTGCTGGAGAGGCGTCGTCCGTCCGAGCATTTCAGCGAATTTTCGGTTGGCCGACTCAACGGACGCCGCCATGCCGAGAAACATCGCCGCCCCGGCAATCCCTGAAACGATCATTAATTTTCCAATCAATAATCCAAGAAAAGGCAGAATTCTTTGCACCGATTGGCTCGCGAATGCTTGAAGCCAAGCAGGACCAAGAATTTTGAGGGCATTGATTAAACTGCCGATACTCCGGATCGACATGAGCAACGCCCGGTTTTGAAAAAGAACGAAAGCCGTCGTTACCGCAGCAATTCCGACACCGACCCGAATCACGACTTGCATTGCAGTCGCAACACCGTAGAGAGCTGACGTAATCGCATTACCAACTGGAAGCCTCAATGCAAATTCCGCCGACTTCCCAACAAGCGTTGCGATTTTCTTTCCGGTGTTCTCAGCCGTCTCGGCGAGGCGATTGAGTCCTTCGACGGTATTGGCCGTTTCGTGAGCAAATACAGCAACGCCTTTCGCGCCGGCGACGAACGGAGCGGAAATCACTTCACCGATACGTTTCGAAGCGTTAACCGCCGTGTCGGCGATGGAGTCGATCCGTTTGGTGATTTGATTGACGCCTTTTTCGAGTTTTTCGGTCCGTGCAAGGACCTCAACCGCCAGGCTCGCTACCGTTCTTGCCATGATGTTTGATCCTCCGAAGTTGACCGGGCTTGAATTCCAAAGTGCGTAGCGGTCCCTGCTTCACGGTACCGCGATGCGATTTCACGATCTCCGACACGATTCGAACCGCTTTCGTCTGCAGGTGTTCGATTGTTTCGGGTTCGTCGTCTTCGACGCCGACAACCCGCGACTCGAACTTCGGCAGGAACTTTTCCACGGTGTCGCCCGTTTTCGCGCATTGGGACGCCGTCAGGATCGCCATGCGGTAATCCTGACGCCGTTCGCCGATCGGACCGTACACGCGACAGAACCGGCGGTACAATTCGAAATCGTACGCCGACATGATGTCACGCAATATCGATACGGGAGTCCCAAACACGAACGAAAGCTCGATCCAGAATCGTAAGTCGGAGTCTACTCGAAGTTTTTTTCGAGGTCCTCGGCTTCCTCGTCTTCCAACGCGCCGTTGAGTTCTTCATAGGCGCGAAGAATCCGATCGAAGACGATCGCCGGTTTGTCGGTCAACCAGTCGACATCGTGCTGCTGAAACATTTGCGTTCCGTCTTCGTTGATGCAGGAAAGGACCGCCAACTTTGCGCGGGCGTTGATCAGGTTCGCCGTCCGCTTGTTTCTCTTCACCTCGACAAGCCAATTTTCGTACCGATCCTTTTCCTTGCCGGT
>JAVBQW010000151.1:0-19286 GCA_031548665.1 Thermoguttaceae bacterium | reverse complement strand
TGTCGAGGCCATGGTCGCAAGGGAGCGTTTGCGAAAAAGGGGCGGTCAGGAGTTTCGAATTCAACACCAACGGGGTTCAACAATGTAGCCGGGGGTAAGCCGTACTCGGCGCAACCCCCGGCTACTATAAAGTTAAGGAAGTGACCTTCGTGAAAATGGATAAGTTGCCGTCATCCCCGCGAAGGCGGGGACCTAGACGGAAGACGTTGTTGACCGGTTGCATCCGTCACTCACGTGTGCAAGGCCCCATTCGAATCTCTTCTCTAGGTCCCCGCCTTCGCGGGGATGACGATATACTGTAAACGGGAGCAAATTGCTCGTTTCTTGCCGCTTCAACCCCCGAGTTCCGGCGCCGTATTGATTTTCGGCCGCCTCCACTCGGGGCTCCTTTTCCATCGTAAACAAAAAAGGTTATTTCTGACCGTTTGCAGTATATCTTCTCCGCTTTCACGAATATCAATTCGCTAACACTGTACTAGTACGCCGAGTTTAAAATACGATTCATTATGAAGTCCCTTGAATACAGGGGGCATCCGGGGCTACGGCGCCGTATTGTTTTATTGGCCGCCTACACCCCCGGCTCTTTTTAATGAAGATTATTTGAAATGTCGTGTACTAGGAAATCGCGACGACCAAGGAACGACGGAAACTCGGCAGGACGATGGTTTCGCCGTTCGATTGGCCGTCGGTCCAACGGTTTTCCCATGGATCGTAGAACCGAACCCGTTTTCCCTTGGCGTCGAGAGCAATGTCGAGCCCTTTCAGCGTTTCCGGTTCCGTTTCGTCTTCGAGTTCGGTCTTCCAGGTGTTTTGTTTGTCGCGGCACCAGAGCAGCGTGTTCGTTTTGCCTTTGAGTCCGTAAAGGTAAAGCCGTTCGTGATCGATTTCGAAAGTCTGAAAATTCTCGGCGGGCGGATCGAGTCCTTCGACGGCGGCGGCGAAGCGTCCGAAATGGAACCAGAGGTTGTTCGGATGAACGTAGCGATCCCAGTGCCAACAATGTCCGGGACCGGCGGCGCCGACGAAAAACGGAGCGAAAAGGACGTCGTGCAGGATGATTCCGTCCTTATCTCTCTTGTAAAGCTTGAACGGTCCGGTATGGTTCGGTTCGACGGCTCCGCTTTCGGCGAGGAGTACCGGCTTCGAAATCTTCAGGGCGAGCAGATCCTTGACGGCTTCAGCGGCGAGAACCGCGACTGGTCCGCCGCAGATTTTCCACGAAGCGCCGAGATCGAGATAACGATGGACCTGCAACACGTCGTTGCCCGGCAACTCGCAGAGTTTGCGATAGTTTCCCTTCTTATTCTCGACGTCGTAACTTCCCAAGCTCTGCATCGCGAGGTTTTTCGGAAAGAGTCGATGCAGTTCGGCGAGCATTTCGGTGGACCAATTCCAGATTACCTCGGTGGGAATGTTGACGGCATCCATTTCGTTCCAAAGTTCCCAACCGAAAACGATCGGATCGCAGCCGAAATGCTTGGCGAACCAATCGAGTTTTCTCTTGTACAGAGCCCGTCCCGCTTCGCCGGTAAAGAAGTCCTTCGTGTTCTCCGCCGGACCGCCGTTTTCCTTCAGGTGTATTTTGCGGGCGGCCCAACCTTGGCTGCCCTCGCCGAGATGCCGAAAATGCTCCGTGCAAAGTTTCAGGCGGATGCCGTATTTCCTTGCCAACGCAAAGAGTTTTTCCAGCTTTTTCGCCTGTTTTTCGTCGAAGTTGCCGCTCTTTTCCCTTTCGACTTCGTAAGCTTGCTGGGACAACCAGATGCGGATGAAATTCGCTTTGTTTTCGTGAAGCGGCTTGAACCAATCGTTTTCGAGCTTGGTTAATTCATCGTCGTCGCCCCACGGCGGACTGACCATGTTCAGGCCGATCGGAATGTACGGCTTGCCGTTGGAGAGCTCAAAATATCGAGGATCCCGTTTGCTGCATTGGACGAACTCCGCCAGATCGCCGGAACCGGTCGATTGGCCGAAAAGTTCGGGAACGCAGCAACCGAGAGCCGCAGCGGCGCCGGCGGCCAAAAAATCACGTCGATGGATGGTCGTGTTCATTGTTCAAAGAGGTTCCCGTTGAATTTGTGTCTCCGGTCGGTCAATCGTTTGCGTTTTGCCTCGCAGCGAGTCCGTGATCGTTTCCGGATTATACTCCCGATCCGTTGCAGTCTCCAGAGGGTTTTCGAGATGCTTGGTTGTCGGCCGAATTTCGAAAAACGTTTGAAAACATCCGGTTTTTTCCGAAAAAGGAGTCGACAAAGTTGCTTCGCCGGACCGATAAGTCGAAGAGAGCCTGAAGATTTTCTTGATCGTTCAGGCAAAAGGCATGCTTGGACGGTCAACGAAAGGAATCAACGCCCCACGTTCCATGGAAACATCCTACGAACAACGATTGGGATTTCTGGTGCCGGACGATGGTTTCGATCCCGTATCGGAAATCAAGCGTTTGCGTCGGGACTTGATGCTGCGACTTCAGCGACTTCAAGAATCGGCCGCTTCGGAGGCCGAAGAGGCGTCGGTGGTTCGAGTTTCCGCCGTTGCGGCGTCGACGTTGATCGAACAGGTCGTTTTATCTCCTGTCGAGCCGGCGAAACTTGACATTCGGCAGCCGATCCAACTGATTCAGCCGATCCAATCGATCCAACCGTCAAGCGAAACAACATTATACGTTGCGCCGATTTTCAGAAAGGCGGACGAAGCACCGAGAACACCGGAAACGCCGAAACTGCTGGAAGCTCAAGTTTACGAAGCTCCGCTTGCGTCTTCCGAGCCGGTGAGGCCGACGTTTTCGACCGACATTGTCACGAAAGAAGCCGTCGTCTCCGAGATCGTCGTTACAGAAACCGCGGTTTCAACGAATGTCGTCTCTGAAACCGTCGTCTCCGAAACCCTTGTCAACACGTCATCGGCCGGACAGCGTCAACAAGACGGGGCTTCGGAGTCGGGGTTTATCCGAACACTTTCTTGGATCAACATCGTCTTGGTTTGGATTGGCGGCGTCGGTATCCTTGCCGGTCTTTACCATTACATTCTCCGCAAGCAATTCGGCGACGCTCAGGGAATCGTTTTGACGATCTTGGTTGCCGGCGTTGCCATGGTTCTGATCGGAATCGTCGGTCGTTGCCTGTACCGTCACGCCGATCGAAGCGTGTTGGCGAACTGATCTTCGGGACCACGAATCCCGGCTCTTGAATATCAATTTTGAATATCGATTTTTGAAAATGCTTGAAACTTTTCCGAATACCTATCCGCAGCGGAATTACGTGATCGAAATCGTCTGTCCGGAGTTTACGTCGGTCTGTCCGAAGACCGGGCAGCCGGATTTCGGAACCCTGACGTTCCGTTACATTCCGAACGAGCGTTGCGTCGAACTGAAGAGCCTGAAGCTTTATCTCCAGGAGTTTCGCAATCAGGGAATCTATTACGAGAACGTCACGAATCGGATTCTCGACGACCTTGTTGCCGCTTTGGATCCGCGTTGGATGAAATTGACGTCTTCGTTCACGCCGCGAGGCGGAATCTCGACCACGGTAACCGTTGAGTGGAACGAAGAACGCGGAACGACGAACCGTTAGCCGCGTCGCTCTGCGACGCGCGGAAGCTGAGTAAACTAGCTTTCGTTTGAGAGTTTATACCCGGTTGGCAGTCAGTGTAGAGTACCGATTCGGCCAAATCATCCGATACGGTACTCTACACTGTTTGGCGGATATATTTTTCCAGCGAAAGCATCAGAACGCCGCGATGCTTCGAAGTTGTTCGAGACGTCGATCGATATCTTCCCGTTTGATTTCGAGAAGCCGGTCTGCGCTGAAGCCTTCGATCTGGAGGCTCGCGGTCACCGTTCCGTAGGCGAGGGCTTTTTTGATCGTTTCGCCGTCCATTTTGCCTTGGGAGGCGAGATATCCCATCATTCCGCCGGCGAAGGAATCTCCGGCTCCGGTCGGATCGACGACGTTTTCCGTCGGAAACGCCGGAACAACGTAGAGTTCGTATTGGCTGACGAACATTGAGCCGTGTTCGCCCTTTTTGACGACGACGAACTTCGGTCCCATCGTCAGGATTTTTTTCGCGGCGGACACGACGCTACGTTCACCGGTCAGCATTTTGGCTTCGCTGTCGTTCAGGACGAGACCGTCGATCTTCGTCAGGAGAGCGTCGAGGTCCGGTCGGGCGATATTGATCCAAAGATCCATCGTATCGGCGACGACGAGGTCTGCTCCTTGGAGCTGTTCGATCGTTTTCAGGCCGGTCGACGGCGCTCCGTTGCCGATAAACACGTACTGAGCCCGTCGATACGCTTCGGGAAGTTTCGGTTGGAAGTCGCCGAGAACGTTGAGTTGAACATCCAACGTTTCGCGGTCGTTCATATTATCGAGATATTTTCCCGTCCAGCGGAAGGTTTTTCCGCCCGGCACGATTTCGATCCCGGTCGTATCGATTCCCTGTTTTTGGAACAGTTTCGTATGTTCTTCCGGCCAATCCTCGCCGACGACGCCGACCATCTGAACCGGTCCGAAGAAGCTCGCGCCGAACGAAAAATGAACCGCCGAGCCGCCGAGAACATTATCTCGTCGTGCCGTGGGCGTTTGAATGTTATCGAGAGCGACCGAACCGACGACCATCAACGTCATGCGAATCTCCGTGATAGATATTTCCTTATCGTGAACGCCCCCAGAGCCGGGACCTGTGGTCCCGGAAGCCCTGTGGTCCCGGAAGCCCTGTGGTCCCGGAAGCCCCGCCAAACTACTTCAACCCGGCAACTCCGGCGACGAGATCCATAATGGTGCTGTTAATCACAAAGGGTTCTTTCCAGCTCCAAATATTCATGATCAGATCGAGTCCCATGCAGCCGCAGATTGCCAGACTGAAGGTACAAACGACGAGCATAACGATCGCAAAGGCTCCGTAAGCCGGTTCGGCGACGGTTGGTCCGGCAAAGGTCGGAGTTTGAGCGACGAATTCACCGGGGCCGGAGCTGAACGGACTCGACGGAGTCATGGGAGCCGGAGCGGCGCCGAACGGCGTTTCCGGAGCCATCCCGACCGGAGCTCCGAACATATTGTCTTCTTCCAGAGCGATGACTTGGGAGGAGCTTTCGGAGTCGTCGGAAAGCGCGTCGGCGCTGGGCGTCAGTTGGAAGTCGTCTTCCACTGGAATCGCGATCGTCGAGGTTTGTTCGGCGCTTTCCGCATCGACCAGCGAAAGAATATCATCGTCGTCGTCGATTTCAAGGTTGGCGTCGCTGCCGCCTTTTTCGATCGCCAGCAGTTCGACATCGTCGGCGGCATCAAGTAGAGACAGGCCGCTATCTTCCGCGAGATTCAGCTTCGGCGACGAACCGGATCCGTCAAGGGCGACGTCGTCGTCACCGAGGGACAGATCGACTTCAGCGCTCGAGTCGTCGACCAAGGAAAGTCCGTCGTCGTCCAACGTCAGGTCGGCATCGGATTTCCCCCCTTTTTTTGTACTTACCTGGGCTTGGGAAGGCGTTTTCGCGTCGATCATTTCGTCATCGAGCGAGAGACCGTCCTCCATCAGGGCGTCGAAGGACGCGGAGTCGGCGAGCAACGTTGGCGTTTCGTCTTCTTCATCGTTACCGAGCAGATCGAAATCGCTGTCGGACGCTTTCTGCTTGCCTCGATTTTTGATCGTTTCCGCGAGAAAATTATCGACGTCGACTTTTCGGAACTTCCACGAAGAGCCGTCACGGAACGCTCGAAGTTGGCTCCGCTCACGCAGACGATTGACTTCGGCCGGGGGGAGTCCCAGCACTTCGGACGTTTTTTCCAAGGTATAGTATTCCGAACTCATAATACTCGCTCTTCTAACTGGGATTGTTTCCTGAACCTTTTGATTCCCTCGTCGACTTCACGCGGCGTCGGCGTCGTCGGATTGAACTGTTCGAACTGCAAATCACCTTGGATCTTTCGGACGCTACACAGTTTGACCGTTCCTTGTCCTTCCGACAAATCCGCGTGGTAAACGCAAATTCGTTTCGACTCCGGATCGACCACGGTGATCGCCTGCAATTTTCGGGTCGGATTCATCGGATCCGTCAGCGGTGTAAAGTCGACGATCCAGCGACTCGATTCCTGCGGCAGTTTCACGTTGACCAACGCCGGGGACTGCACGATACCGTTCATCGGGTTTTGTGCATAAACCTGATCACGGACCGCCGAAACCACAAAGCTCAACGAAATGATAAGCAACGCAAGAAAAATCGACTCTCCGAAACGTTTCATGGACGTCGTCCTTTCATTCTAATACACAAACGGGAGATTGGCAAGAAAAACCCGACAAGTCGTCGTATTTTACCGGTTTTACCTCCCGAAACGGAATGGAGAACGTTCTTTTCTCCTTTCGGAACACTACGTCCGTAAGCCGAAGAAGAAATTCCGTTGTCGGAATAACCGGTACAATCGGACGATACCGTTTTCCGGAAGATCACGCAAGAGAAAAAGGGTGAAAGAGTGAAAGGGTGAAAGAGTGAAAGGGTGAAAGGGTGAAAGGGTGAAAGAAACTGTTTCGACCACTCTCTCACTCTCTCACTCTCTCACCCCCCTCGTTCTTTTCGATGAAAGCTCTATACTCAAATGATGGAACAGCAACCCGAAGTGATTCTGTTTACGGACGGCGCCTGTAGCGGCAATCCGGGGCCCGGCGGTTGGGGGTTTATCCTGCGGCATCCGAAGAGCGGTAAGGAGATCGAGCGCTCCGGCGGCGAGGCGAGGACGACGAACAACCGCATGGAAATGCTCGCCGTGATCGAAGGGCTCAAGGCTCTGACGCGGCCGACGTCCGTCGAACTGGTCAGCGACTCGAAATACGTTCTCCAAGGCATCGAAGAATGGATGCCCGGTTGGAAAAGACGTGGTTGGAAGAAAAAAGACGGACCGATCAAGAATCTGGAGCTTTGGCAGGAGCTCGATTCCTTGGTCGCTCAGCATCGGATCAAGTTCACCCACGTGAGGGGACACGCCGGACACCCGGAAAACGAACGTTGCGACGAACTGGCCGTTGAAGCCGCCAAGCAGGCGAGAGCGAGCCGCTGATCGTTTGCGTTTAGGCTTCCGTTCGAATGTTTCATATCCGTGCGGCGATCCGCTTGCGTTTTAGCCGCGAAGCGCGTCTTGAGTCAATTTTTCCAGCGAAAGCTTATCCGTTTTTCTTAAACTCCGTTCGAAACACGGCTTCGCCGTGGAGTCGCGTTCGTCGTTCGAAATGGGTTCGGTAGTCGAATTCGTGTTCGGCTTCTCGTTGCGGAACTTCGAAGGGGCCTTGCAGTGTCGTCGTTTGCGCAAGCAGTTTGAGCGTCGAGCGGAAATACTCTTCGACATCGGTCCAAAAGTGGAGCGAGCCTCCGGGACGCAGACGACGTTCGATGAGTTGCAGGACTTCGGTGCGGAGAATACGGCGTTTACGATGCGCCCGTTTCCACCAGGGATCGGGAAAATAAACATGAACCGCTTCCAGTGAGTCGTCGGGAATCGACTCTTCGAGGATTTTCGCCGCGTCGCCGCAGACCATCACGGCGTTCGTCAGCGATCGTCGGGCGATTCCGGCGGCGGAGAATCGGGCGTATTTTGGACCGATTTCGACACCGAGAAAGTCGTGTTTCGGAAACTGTTCTGCCGCTCGTCGGATAAAAAGGCCTTGTCCCGAGCCGATTTCGAGTTCCACGGGAGCTTGCCGTCCGAAGATTTCCTGGGGATTCCACGGTTTCGGCAACGTTTCCGGTGTTTTCAGGAGACCGGCAAGGTCAACTTCGGCGGAGATCGTTCGAACGGCGCGTCGAGCCATGGAAAAGTGTAAAGTCAGTGGTTTGAAGTTAGGCTTTCCCTTGAAAGTTTCATACCCGTTTGGTGGTCCGCTTGCGTTTAGCCACGAAGCGCGTCATAAGGGATCATCTCCGTCATTTCTCCCTTCGCTGCGTGGAACCGGCCTCGAAGCATTGAGAGGTTCGACGTAAAAGGCTTATACTGAAAACGGGAGCAAATTGCTCGCTTCTTGCCGCTTCAACCCCCGAGTTCCGGCGGAGTACCGCCTCCACTCGGGGCTCCTTTTCCATCGTAAACAAAAAAGGTAATTTCTGATCGTTTGCAGTATAATTCCAAACCGCTGACCTTACCCCAACGCTTTTTTGGGCAGCGGGACGCCTTTGACGATTCCTTCGCAGACGACTTCGGTACCGACCAATTCAAGAAACTCGGCGGAAACCAGCATCTTTTTGCAATAGAGCATTCGGGTCTGGACGACCAGAAGGTCTCCGGGGTGGACGACGCCGCGAAATCGAACATCGTCCAAACCGGCCAAACCGAGAAGGCTGCCGGACATCAGGTCGTATTTATTGGCCAGATAGCCGGTCAACTGGGCGGCGACTTCACACATCAGGACACCCGGAAACAGTGGATAGCCCGGCATGTGCCCGCGCACCCAGAAATCGTTTTCCGTTGTCTGAAGATATCCGACCGCCGATTTCGTCTCGAAGTTTTCGTAGAGTACACCGGTCAACTGTTCCAATTCGAACCGTTGGGCATTAAGCTGCCGAATGTCTTCGAGGGTCGCGATCGGTTTGGTGACGTCGTAAAGAGACGGATCGACAATGAGCTCTCGTCGCGGCATGGGAACTCCTTGTTATCAAATGAAGGACGTCGACGAAATAATCAGGTACGAACTTTTTGTCGCTTTGTCTTGCGCAACTTCGAGTTGGCGGGACGTTTGCCGTGATTGGCTTTCTTTTTGGCGTGTTGCGGTTTCGACATGGAAAACTCCTTAAGGGCAAAATGTATTTTTCAAACGATTCGACAATCGGCAAAATTTTCCGTGAACTGTTAATATTAGTTTTTCCTCACAAAAAGAAAAGGGGGGCGAGTCCCGGATACGGTCATCCTTTTTTCTTTTCTTGCTTTTGTCAGGAAAATAAAGTACAATGAATCGGTCATGATTCGGGAGTCGCCCTTTTTTTCTTTTCGGAGGTTTCCCATGAGTAATGTCAGTTTCACTCCGTTGGCAGCCAGCTTGGCGGGATCGCACGCTGCCGAACGAAACAGTGGTTCCGTGGAGCGTCAGATCGTCGACGCCAAGGCTCACGACAGGAAGGTCGACAGCCAAACGAAGGCGGTGGAGGCTCAAGGACTCAGCGGCGACGACAAGGAAAGCGAAGCATCATCCGGCGACCGCGACGCCGACGGTCGACAGGCTTGGCAATGGTCGCAGCACCGAGGCCGCCAGAAAGAAGACGAGCACAAAGTCCGCGATTTGAGCGGAAAAACCGGCCAAACGCTGGACCTTGACGGCTAGTACAAAGTTAAGGAAATAATGTTCGCGAGAATGGATTAATGTCCGTCATCCCCGCGAAGGCGGGGACCTAGACGGAAAACGTTATTGACCGTTTGCATCCGTCAATAACGTGTGTAAAAGCTAATTAAAATCGGGAGCGTTTGCCGATTGGGGGCGACGAGCATCCCACCCCAACGGGGTGAAACAGAGTAGCCGGGGGTGAGGCGTACTCGCCGTAACCCCCGGTCATGAAACGAAATAAAAACCGACCCCAACGGGATCGCACAGTTTTTCACGGGATCCTGTTGCACCCCCTTGGGGTGCGGATTGTCGCACGAAACTTAAACCGGGGGTTGCGCCGAGTACGGCTCTTCACGCCTGGACGGCAGGTTCCCCCCGGCTACATTGTTGAACCCCGTTGGGGTTGAATTCGAAACTCCTGACCGCCCCTTTTTCGCAAACGCTCCCATTTAAATCTGTTCTCTAGGTCCCCGCCTTCGCGGGGATGACGATTTTCTCTCCGTTTCCACGAACACCAATTCGCTAACTTTGTAGTAGTATAACTTGCGCAGTACAACTATTCGTCGACGAACTGTTTCCGTGAGGGCAGCACGCGGAAGGACAACTGTTCTTCCGCGTATTGGAGGTCCTCGCTGTTCAGGTCCGTGACGCTGACACGGAGAAGGTATTGACCGTGAGCCATGCCTTTCGGCAAGTCGACCGTCAGGTGAATACAGTAGTCCCGTTTTTGACTCGGTGTCGTTTCCTCAAGCGGAATGTCCTTCGATTTGAAAATCAAGGTCGACGCCGAGTCCCGGATCTCGTAATGGATCGACGGCTTCACGGAATAGCCCAGCGTGGAGTGTTTGATCGTCGGATTTTCGAGTTCAAGATAAAGGCCGACGATCTCTCCGGATCGGCAATCTTCGGTACGCGGCAGGAAGACGCCGAACGTCACCCAATCCTTGACGAACTGGACGTTTTTGAGTTTCATCGGACAAAGACGTCGCAGCTCGAACAGGCCCTCGTCGAAACGGTACGCGGCCGTTGCGTAACGACTCTTTTTGTCTGGAAGCCCGGTTTCGTCGAGCAGCGTCGAGAATCCGAGCATTTGGTGTCCCCAAAAATCGTTGATCGGCTTTTCGACCTGCGAAAAAGGTCGAACGGCTTCCTGCCGATTGCCCAAAGCAAGCTCCAACAGCCGAAGATTGGCCTCGTTGGAGAAAGAACGACCGTTCGGCGTGTCGGCGATTTTGGCTCGAAGCAGATCGGCGGCGAGTCGCGCTTGAATGCGCCAATCGCCGTTTGGTGCTTCCGCCGCGTAGCTGACCTGGACGATTTCCCCCTGCGTCGCCGAGGTCCGTCGATCCGGTTGAGGCGAGTCTTGGGTAATTTGAGTGATCGCCGGAAATTCCTCCGATTTCTTCGGTTGCGACGCCAACGTCGCGGTGGAGGATGCCGATTTCGTTTTTTTCACGACTTTCGGCGGCGGGAGCGGAGCGGGAATATTCTCTTCTTCGTCCTCGTTCTCTTCGTCCTCGTCGTCGGGAAGGTTTCCAACGACTTCATCGTATTGTTCTTTGTCCTGCGGCGTCGGTGTACGACGGACAGTGTTTTTGCGATGGGCGAGTTCCTCTTTCTCTTCGAAAACCTGATCTTTCGGTTTTACCGGAGCGGGAAGGATCGCGTTTCTCAAGAGGGCGAGATACTGCAACTCGATTTGCGGGTTGTCGAACCAAGCAGCCTGATCCCGTTGTTGGGCTTCTCGGAACATCGTGACTCTTCGTTCCGTTTCGGCAAGGCTAAGTTTGAGATTCTCCGGCGGCGTCGCCTCGATTTCCACAAGGAGAGAACGGAGTTTCGGTGAATCGTCCCTCCGCGGCTGCAACGGATTGCCCGAATGGTCGCCTGATTGAATACCCGAATCGGCGGCGGAAGGTTGGGAGGTCGAGACCGTGGCAATTTCCGTGGGCGGAGTTCGATGGACAGCGGCGACTTTGGGCGACGGCGGCTGTTCGACGGCTGGGGGAGCTTCGAAATCGTAAAGGAGCCGCGACGCATTGAGACTGCTGGACGGAGCATGCAGGGACGGCGGCAGCGACACGGGCGGGGCGGCGACCGGTTGCGGCGACGACGACGGCGACGGTCGAAAAAATTTCGACGTCTTGGCGAAGAGACCTTCGTCGGCCTCGCCCCGCCGGCTCCTCGACGCTTCGTTCGAAGGGAACGGCATCGCCTGGCAACCGACAAGTCCAAGCAGCAAAATCAAGAGCGCGTATCGCATCGAATGATCCCAAGGAAAACCGATCACGAGAAAGGGGAATAATGACAGAGCGGGACTCTAATCAAATTTTCCGTTCGATGCAAGACGAATCGAAGAATTTATGCGGTTTCCCAATGTCGGGGCGTTTTCCGGATAAAACGGGAACGGAGCGACAAGAGAGTTGTTCGGAATCGGTAATTTGGGGAATCGGAGCCGCGTCCGTCAGGGAGTGGTCGCCCCGCAAAACTCCGCTTCCTGACGGACGCGGCTCTGAATGAAATCGATCAGACGATCGTTTCCGTTCTATCGGGCAACGGTTTCCCCTTCCGTTCTTCGAACGTTTCGCAGGACGGCGGCAAGCAGAGCGTCACGTAGAATCGGTTTCGTGGCGTAATCGTCGCAACCAGCGGACAGGCAGCGTTGCCGCTCTTCGACCATGGCGTGCGCCGTCAGAGCGACGATCGCCCGATCGAATCCGGCCTTGCGAAGTTCGGCCGTCGCGGTGTATCCGTCCATCACGGGCATCTGCATGTCCATGAGGATCAGATCGAAGGGGGTTCCCTTGTTTTTGGCGTCCAAGACAAGTTGGCAGGCGATCTGCCCGTTGTCGGCAACATCGACGTTTGCTCCCGCCTTGTCCAAAATGAACGAAAAGAGCCGTTGATTGTCCTTGCCGTCCTCCGCGAGTAGAATGCGGAGCCCGGTCAAGGGGCGTGCCGTCAAGGAACGTTCCGTCCAATCGGAGCCCGCTTGATCGTGAGCCGATTGAATCACTCCATTATTCCACTCGAACAGCTTGTCCATCGGAGTCCAAACCGTTCCTTTGGGAAACTCCTGGGGAAGTGTAACGGTAAACGTGCTGCCTTCGCCGTAACGACTGGAAACAGTCAGCTCGCCGCCGAGAAGATGGACCAGTCGCTTGGAAATCGCGAGCCCCAAACCGGTTCCTCCGAAGGTTCGGGTCGTTGATGAATCCGCTTGCTGGAACGGCCTGAACAACGACGCCAGGTGTTCCGGGGTGATACCGATTCCCGTGTCCTTGACGGAGAAAAAGAGAACGCCTTTGCAGGAATCGGCGGCGTTGTTCAACGCTTCATAATCCGTTTCCATGTGTCCGTCCGGAATCCAAGCGACCGAAACAACCACGCTTCCCGAGGCGGTGAATTTCAAGGCGTTTCCGATCAAGTTGGCGAGAATCTGTTTGACCCGCACCGGATCGGTGATCATTTTTTCCGGGAGCGACGTCAATGCTTTGACGTGGAAGTCGAGCTTTTTCGTCTTCGCCTGGAACGAATGGAACGACGCGATGTCGAAAAGAAACGACTGGAGGGAAACGCCGGTCCGTTCGACGGTCATCTTTCCGGCTTCGATTTTCGAGAAGTCGAGGATATCGTTCAAAATCGTCAGGAGAAATTCGGCGTTGTTCAAGATGATCTTGGCCGTCGACCGATAGTCCTCGACGATTTGTCGGCAGTCCGTCAGCGACACGGATTCCAAGGTCCCCCGCAAGGGATTGTCGAGTAATAATTCGGTATATCCGAGGATCGCCGTCATCGGGGTTCGGATTTCGTGCGACATATTGGCGAGAAACTGCGTCTTGGCCAGCGCCGCGGCCTCGGCGGTTTCCTTCGCTTTTTTGAGCGTTCGCTGTTGTTGCGTCCAAAGCCGTTTTTCCGCTGAAATTCGTACCAACTCCCGGACGCCGCTGTTCAGGTAGTCGATCAGCGCGTCGTCGAAGGCGTTTGCCCGGAGAGAATAAAACACGACGCCGGCTTCGATCTTTCCGCCGATCTCGACGGGAACCGCGAGCATGGAGCGAAACCGCGACTGCTTGAGAAAAACGTTCCACCACTCCGTTTCCGGTCCGTCGGGCAAGGAAGGCTCCAAATAATTGACGGCGACCGAACGTAATTCGTTAATCGCCCGGAGAAGCGGAAAACGAAATTCCGGCGTCCAGGACTCCAAATTGATTCGCGGCGAGTCGATAAACCGTTTCGCTTTGCCGGCATGGAAAATCGGGCGGATCGAGTTCGCGATTCGAACGCCGTACCACGCCTTGTCGAGTCCGAAGTTCTGCGTCGCGGCTTCGAGAAACGTTTGGATGATTTCCTGTTCGCTGCGATTGTAAAACGACTTCCGAATCTCCGCGATCAACGAAATATGCGATCGATGATTCTCCAGCGCGCGTGCCGCGGCTTTTTGCTCCGTGACGTCCCTCGCAACGACTTGGATCAGATTCCGTTCGACGGGGAGTCTCAATAATTGGACGGACGCCTCGAACGTTGTTCCGTCTTTCTTTCGGCAAAGACAATCAACGGATGTCGGCCGTCCGGACTGGCAATGTCGTGTCGCCTCGCGAACGATTTCAGCGGCCGTTCGTCCGTCCGGTTGCGCCGGCGAAAGAATTTTCTCCAATGTGGAGCCGAGCAGGTCCTTGTCCCGGGCGTATCCAAAGAGTTCGATCATTCGTCGGTTGCATTCGACGATCACGTTGTTTTCGAGAATATGAACCGCGTCGTTGGAACATTCGAAAAGACTCCGATAGCGTTCTTCTTTTTCCCGGATTTCCTTTTCCCGTTCAAAGAGCGTCGACTCCACGATTTTTTGTTCCGTGATGTCCTGCGAGATGCCGAACGCCGCGGTGACTTGACCGGCAGCGTTCTTGATCGGAAAACCGACGGAAAAAATGGTTTTTTTCTGTCCGTCGACGAGAAGTTGGTAAGTAAATCGACGTTCGCGTCCTTCTCGTAACAGGTCGGCTCCTTTCCATAGAGTCGCAAGGTCTTCCGGCAAAGTCCGAGCGGCCAACGCCTCCAAGGGGATTTTGGGATCGTCGAATCCCGTAATCCGACGGAATCCTGGCGAGGTGGTCAGGCAATTGGTCGCCAGATTCATTCGCCAATACCCCATTTTTCCGATTTCCATGGCTTGGGTCAGCCAACTATAGGCTTCGTCGCGTTCCGCTTCGAGTTTTTTCAATTCGGAAACGTCGTGAAGGAGTCCGAAAGCGACGCTGGTTGGTCCGTTCTCGTCGCTGATCGGAAACGCGTAAAGAAAATAGGGGACGTATTCGTTGTTTTGGAGCAGCCGAATGGGAAAACTCGTTTCGTTTCCTTCGGAAAGAGATTGAAACGCCATCCAGATCGCGTCCAAGTCGTCCGGATGGGCCAACGCGTTGAACTGGTCGAGCGGAAAACAATGTCGGTTGGCGCCGGGAATCTCGATCAATGATTCAGAAGCCGAAATCATTCGGGTGTTCAAATCGAGCTTCCAAAAGCCCATGCGTCCGAGGATGAGCGCTTTGGTGAAATGATCGTTCATCTCGGACAGTTCTTGTTCCAACCGCTTCGTTTTCGTGACGTCTTGCACCAAGCCGTAGGTTTCGATAACCTCTCCGGCTTCGTTGACGACAGGAAACATCCAGACGAACATGCTCTGGAATCCGTCCTTGGCAAAAATCCGGAATTGAAGATCCTGAACGGTAATTCCCTGGGTGACATCGACCAGGGCTTTGAATATAGCGGCACGATCCGCGGGAACGACCTGTTCGATAAACTCGTCCAACGGTATCCGATCGTTTTCGGCAAACAATTGTCGCAGATTGCCGAAATCGGGAGTTCCGTTCGGCCAGTGGAGTACACGATCCTTGTCGAGCGTCCAAAAGGACAAGCGAGCGGTTTCCAAAATCGTGCGAACGTCCCGATTCGTTTTCGACAAGGAGTTTTCGAGAACGGATCGTTGGTCCGGCGATGAAAGGAAATCGTTGAAATCGAAAGACGACGACATGGGAATGATTCAGTACAAAATTAAGAAAATAATGTTCATGAGAATAGGTCAATGGCCGTCATCCCCGCGAAGGCGGGGACCTAGGCGGAAAACGGAGAGGTGGAGGGTGAAAGAGTGAAAGGGTGGGAGAGACGCAACCGCTTGAAATACTGCATCTTGCATTTTCCCTTTCACCCTTTCACCCTTTCACCCTTTCACCCTTTCACCCTTTCACCCTTTCACTCAAATGTTTGCTCCTTATTCGTCATCGAGATTGATTTCTTTTTCTTTTTCGCCGAGGTTGGGGGCGTCGACTTTTTCCGGTTGAGGATTCAATTGAGAGGCATCGTAACAGAACGAATGATTTCGTCCGGCTTTTTTGGCGGCGGCTAAAGTCGTTTCCAGATTCTTGACGACCTCGGCAGCGGATTGCGTCGGCAGCGCTTCGGTTACCGCGCAGGTCAAACGGAGCCTGAGCGAACCGACATCGGAATTGTAACGGTAGATCGTTTTTTCGCAACGTTGTCGAATCCGTTCGATTTCAGTGATCGTCTTTCGGGGACCGATGTTGGTCGTCGCGACCATGAAACAATTTCCGTAATACATACCGATCAGGTCCATGGAGTCGAACGTCTTTTCCAACGTCTTGCCGAACACCCGGATGAGCCTGTCGCAAACATTGATTCCATGCTCGTCGTTGGCGCCGGTAAAGTCGACGAAATCGAGCAACGAAAACGTGATTTGACGTTTTTCCTGTCGTTTTTGCTTCCACCATTCGAAAATCGTGGCGTCCAGACCGATTCGACTGCGTAGTCCCGTGGTTTCGCCGAAAAACAGCTGTTGCGGCACCGTGTCGAGACGATTCTCGTACAACACGATCTTGATATAGGCTTTTTCTTGCATGTCGCGCAATCGATGCCGGGCGACGCGCAAACTCGCCAATTCCCTCAGGAGCCGTGAAATCGCGTCCTCGGGATTGGCGTCGACGTTCAAACGATCCAAATTGTTGATCGTCGTTTCGATTTGCGCGGACTGTCCCATGTTGGCGTAATCGATTTCTTCGGCGAGATATTTCAGTTCACCGAACTCGTCGAGCCGTTTGAGCATCTGTTCCGTCGCCGTGGCCTGTGCTTCGAGATAATTCTGACAATCGTCGCGGAGTTCGTCCTGACAACGTTTGACTTCGCCGACGTTTGCGTTTCCTCGCATGTTCCGGAGCCGGGCGTCGAGATCCGCGGCGAACCGACCGCTTTTCATCATCACGACGTTCAGTTTGAGAATCGACGTCTCGACGTGCTTGTCGTTCATCAGCCAGGCTTCGGTTCCCTGCTCCATGAATATCGACGCCAGATCGTCGTCGAAAAGCTCCTGCATCGGCGCAAGCTGCGAAATTTCTTCCGATTCGTCGTCGAGCAGATCGTTCAGGTCGGCGTTCGCGATCTGTTGAATCAGGTCGTCGACGGTTTCCTTCGCCGGCGGCGGAGCGACCTCCTCCTGGACCTCAATCGGCTTGGCCGGACGCTTCGGCCGGGCGAACGGCGGCTGAAACAGCTTTCGAATGAAATTTTGCCATTGAGGATCAATCAGGAGATCCAACGCGTCCCGAGTGGTCGGCGGACCGTATCCCAGACAAATCGCCGCGTAAAAGCCGACGACGAGGTTCGTGAGAACCAGCGACAGGATGAGCCCGGACAGAATAATCGTCATTGTTCGCGTCTTTCGACCGATTCTTCTCAAAATGGTTTCGCCGTATCTTCATACGTTATTTTTTGTCGTTTGCAAGCGGTATTCGAGATTTATCGGCAAGATCGACCTTTTTCCGAAAAGACGAAATAGACGAGTACAAAGTTAAGGAAATAATGTTCATGAGAATGGATTAATGGCCGTCATCCCCGCGAAGGCGGGGACCTAGACGGAAAAGCTTGCATCCGTCAATAACGTGTGCAAAAGCCCATTAGGCGGCGCGCGAAAACAAACTACTCAAAGAGCCCCGAATGAAGGCGGTACTCCGCCGGAATTCGGGGGTTGAAGCGGCAATTGATCTTGTACAATTAGGTAAGTTGTTTCGTGTGCTGCCTTAATATCTGTTCTCTGGGTTCCCGCCTTCGCGGGGATGACGATATTTTCTCCGCTTCCACGAAGCTCAATTCCTTAACTTTGTACTCGTTGTTCGGTAACTGGAAGTTTCGAACGGGTCCGTTATTTTCCGAAGCGTTCTTTGACGATCGGCGCGAGCTTTTCGCCCCACATTTCGTAGCCCTTGGCTCCCGGATGCAGGAAGTCCGACATAATTTCCTTCGGCAGCGTGCCGTCCTCGGTCAAAAAGACGGAGTTGATGTCGACGAGTTCAACGTTCTTCATGCCCTTCAAGAGGTCCGGCAGGCAGAGATTGATTTCTTCGACACGGTGCCGCATCCAATCGCCTTTTTTCTCGCCGCGTGGAAAGACGTCCAATACAACGATCTTGAGTTCCGGATACGCTTTTTGGAGCCGTTCGACGATTGCCTTGACGCCGTCGGCAATCATCCATGGCGTGTTGGCCCGGTTGCCGGAATTGTTCGTTCCGATCATGATCATCGCGACCTTCGGCTGGATTTTGTCCAGCGGAAGATTGTCCAGCCGCCAAAGAACATGCTGCGTCTGGTCGCCGCCGAATCCGAGGTTGATCGGCTTGAATTCGCCGAAAAACTTGTCGAGGAGCGGTTTTTGACCGTCCCAACCGTGGGTGATCGAGTCGCCGATCATCAAAAAGCCGACGTCGCCCTTGTTCATCCGTTCGACGTTGGCGTTATGACGGTTCTTCCACCATTCTTCGGTCATCTTGTTGGCCGGTTCGGTCGCGATGTTCTTTTCGCCAAGCAGTTGGGCGAGCGTCGGCTCCATGGCCTTCGCCCAGAGTTCGTAACCGTAGGTTCCCGGATGAAGCTTGTCCTTCATGATCTCGTCCGGCAGGTTTCCGGCGGCGTCGAGAAAGATCGGATTGACGTTCAAGAGCGTGACGTTCGGCTTGCCCTTGAGCAGTTCGGGAAGATACGAATTGATCTCGTCGACTTTCTTCCGCATGCCGTCGTCCGGGGTCGCTCCCCGAGGAAAGACGTTGAGGACGAGCTGCTTCATTTCGGGATATGCTTTTTCAAGGCGTTCGACGATCGCCTTGACGCCGTCGGCGGCTTCCTTCGGGCTGCTGCTGTTGTGTCCGACGTTGTTGGTTCCGATCATGATCACCGCGACTTTCGGCGTGATCTTCTCAAGCGGAAGATTGTCCAACCGCCAGAGAACATGCTCCGTTCGGTCGCCGCTGATTCCCAAGTTGAGCGGCTTGCGGTGCTGATAATAACTGTCCCAAACGGTTGCTCCGGCGCCTTCCCAGCCGTGGGTGATCGAGTCGCCGATCATCAGGAGATCGACGCCGCCTTTCTCCACGCCGGCAAGTTGGTTTTTGAAGCGTTTGACCCAACCGTCGTCCTTTTTGTCGACCGGCGTCACGGCGACGCTCGCGGCGTCCTGCGCTGCGGCAAAGGAAAGGAAAAACAGGGTCAAGAGAAATCCCAACATCGTCGAACCGATCATTTTTTTCATAATGCTGCCTCGGAATTCGTGGAAAGTTGAAAATAAAAGGCGGCTGCTCCGCCCCGAAGAATTTTCAGCCAGTCTAACGATTCAAACGACGAATTGCAACCGGTCGGGACGCCTTCTTGACTCGACGGCGACCTTCCGCGACAATATCAGGTGTTTCGCTTTGCCGACCCAACGCAAGCGATTGATCGTCCGAGTCAGAATATCCAAGATTACGCGCCCCCATGACAATTTTTCGTATCGTATTCACCATTTCGGTCGTTTTCCTTTTATACTATTCGCAGTCAATAAATTGGACTTTCCAATACTTTTCAAATCGGTTAAAATGTCCTTGTCGGTTTTGTAACATCACTTTTCGACAGGGACGTCGCCATGCTTCGCCGAGATTATTCCGAAGAAGAAAAACAAA
>JAVBQW010000066.1:0-5460 GCA_031548665.1 Thermoguttaceae bacterium | reverse complement strand
CTCGTCGCCGAATCCGGCAGTGGAAAAAGTCCCGGACTCGACTCGGCCACGGAGCCGCTTCGAGCATTGCAGTCGGAAGCCGACCACGAAAGCGACCTGAAGGCCGAACTTTATGAAACGGAATTGGAGCAGTACAATCTCGAATACGACGATTGGAAGCGGGCTCGAAAGAAACATCCGGACCGAATTCCTCCGGTCAGGCCGATGGCGCCGAAGCTGGAAACCTTTCTGGTCGACGATGCGACGCTCGAAGCGATTGCCGAGGTGCTGGAAAACAATCCGTTCGGTATTTTGCTCGTGAAAGACGAGTTGGCCGGTTGGTTGAGATCGTTCGACTGCTATCGGAGCGGCGGGGGCGGCAAGGATCTGCCGGCATGGTTGTCGATCCACGGCGGTCGCATGTTCCGGATCAATCGAAAGACGGGCAAGAAGGTGATCCGTTCGAATAATCCGGCGGTTTCGCTCTGCGGCGGCGTTCAACCACTCGTTTTGCAGCGGATCGTCAACGAGAACGAGGACTTTTTCGACTCCGGACTGACGGCGCGCATCCTGTTCGCCATGCCGCCGGATCAGCCGTCGTTTTGGACGGAGGCCGAAACCTCGGACGAGGCGCTCATGAATTACGAGCATATTTTTCGTACATTGTACCGCTGGCGGCATGCCGAAAACGCGCCGACGCCGGATAATCCGCTCGTCGTTCGGCTTTCGGAGGAGGCCAAGGATTTATTCGTGCGATTTTATAACTCGAACGTCGGCGAGCGAACGATCCTCGAAGGGGACATGAAGGCGTCCTGGGCCAAGTTCGCGTCCTATGCGGCGCGGCTTGCGCTGGTCTTCCACGTCGTCCAGCGGATCGAAGACGGGGCGCCGATGGAGGAACTGCCGGGCGAAACCATGCAACGGGCGATCCGGCTGGTCATGTGGTTCAAGCGGGAGACGGCGAGAATTTTGCAATTGCTTCGGCACGCGAAATGTGAAATCGACTTCGAAGCCCAGGCCGTCCTTGAGACAATCGAGAAGAACGGCGGAGCGATGACCGTCCGTGAGTTGCAGCTTCGGCGAAACAAATATCGCGGCAAAAACGGCGCCAAGTCGGCGGCGGCGATTCTCGACGACCTCGCTCAAAAAGGAAAACTGATCGTCTCGACAATCCTTTCGGGCAACGGCAAAGACGTCCTGAGCTACTCGACGCGGTAAAATGGCGTTACGGACCCGTAACACCATCGTAACGCCATTTCCGAGCGTGCGTGATCTTGTAAAGCATTGAAAAACAACGGCTTATGGATCGCTCGAAAAAATGGTGTTACGACTGTTACGGGTCTGATAGGGAGAAGAAAGTAAAAAAATGAAAATGGCGTTTCCGTTACCCTTTAAGGCAAAATCAAGAACATACATACGTTATTTACTGATGTATCATTGCTCTTTTTTTCATTTTTTACTCTCTTCCTACCGTAACACCCGTAACTGTGGTAACGCTCCTATTTGGACGTTTTGTAAACCATGAAACGAACGCGACTTGCGACGACGCCTTCGGTGGGCACTTTTTCGGGAACCCGTAACGCTGCCGTAACGCCATTTGAGCGTGAGCAGCGCTGATATTCCATGAACTTTGGGAAAGTCCGAAGTTGGCCTCGCCCGGTTCCGGGATGACTACAAGATTATTGTAGTCGCGTCGACTTGTAATGGTTACAAGTCATACCGCCCGATTGACCGACTATGACAATGTCGCAGTCGCGGGAAAATGACTTATGCAATGCATGAGTCGACTATCCGAATCGGTGAGAGAGTTTCAAGCTGACTTATAATCGTTATGACTCGACTCACAACAATGGTAAGTCGATGACCGTGCGATTCGCCTTGTCGACTTGAGTACTATTCAGTGGCAAACGTGACTTGTGCAATGCACCAGTCGAGAACCGCCGATTTAGCATTTTACTAAGTCGAGCGTAACGTTGACTGTCCGCAACTGGCAACCGTTGACAGTCGTTTCATCGTCTTTTAGCTTCAAAAATCAATTCGTGGGTCCTACCGGGCGATTTTTTCTGAAAAGGCCAAAGGGAACGCCTCCCGTTATTAGACACAGTTGTATAAAAACGACGCGGATTTTCAAAGCATGATTTCGTCAAGGTTTATGACGGTTTTCAATGACGAAAAAACCCCGTTTTGAGGGCTTTCTCGGCAATCGAGCCGATACGGTGTTTTTCCCGAATGGCGAGTTCCGACGTCCAGAAAACGCCGACCAGCCCGATTTCGACGAAAACAGGCGTCGGCGGCTTCGACCTCCGAACGTTCTCGCCCAAACGGCGCAAACCACTCAAACCGACATTTGGAAAAAGCCGATTGGGTTGAAAGCATGTCGTTGACGCCGTTTATGGAAATCGCTACTGAGCGGCGAAGCGACCCGAAAACGACCTCCCGAAAGCCCGAAATGGAGCCTCCAACTCGGCGCAATCGACGCATCCGGCACAAACGATCCAACGTGTCGTTTTCTGGCCTTTTCCCGTCGATCAAGGCCGGAGCTGTCCACGCCGGGATCGGAGGCCGGTCGGCCGTTGAAAGCGACCCTCGCGGTCCCAGATCGGCTCAACCGCACGGCGTGTTCGTAAGTCCAACAATTTCAACGCAAAAAGCGGTCTGCGGTTAAAAACAAACTGTGTCCAGGGGCGCGACTCGTTCCCGCCGCATCAGGAAAAATCGATCTCGCCGGGAGGACCCAAAATTTGTTATTTGTACGGATTGTCCGCGACATTTGCCGCCAGTGGGCCGGTTCCCGGTCTGCGGCCAATGGTTCCGATCTCGACCCGAGCGGCCAACACGGGCGAAACGTCGCGGCCTGTGGCTGTCTTCGACGCCCTTTCGTTTTCTTCTCAAAACCACCCTGAATTATCGTGGTTTATTTATCGTACACCGCCGCTCGGTGGCTTTATGGATAATCGCACCACCTCGGGTCGAAGGCCCGCTTTCGAGCGAAAAAACGCGAATTGAATCACAACCCCGCCGGCGGGATTAAACCATTTAATTCTTCCCTGCCAGCACTCACCGCCCTCGTCCGCCGCAGCATTTTTTGAACTTCCGTCCGCTTCCGCAGTGACATGGATCGTTCCGACCGACTTTCAGGTTCGGCGCGGGAACCGGACGAGGAACCGTGGCCGTCGCGACGGGTGACGGTTTCGTCGGTGCACTCGGCTGGGCCGGGGACGACGTCTTGACCGGGACGTTCGGCTTCGACTGTGCGACCGGCGTTGTCGTTTGCTTGACCTCGCTCTCGATCAACGGTTGCTCGCGGACCTCCTCCTCCGTCGATCCCTTGAAGATCGCTTCCGAAATGATCTTCGTCGTCATCTCGTCGATGTACTTTTTCAGGACCGCATTGAGCCCCTCGAATTCCGGCCAAAGCACCTCATCCAAAAACCGCTTCGGCACCCGGATCATGACCGTCGTATACCGTTGTCGGTGATATCGGTACGGTTGCAGGTCATACCGCTTCGCCAAGGCACAGAAAAGCTGTTTCGACCAATGGTTCGAAAACGTGCATTGCATTTCCCCCGGCGGGTCGGATTCGATGAACTGTTCGAGTTTCGCCTTGATTCGCTCAATCGCGGCTCCGGCAGCATCGCGCTCTCCCGGTGTCGTCGCCCCGGCATGCAGGGCTTCAACCTTGAGCAGCGTATCGATCAGTTGGCGAATGTCGTCGAACATGGGACGTCGCAGGTTTTCATCGTTCAGGATCACATCAGCATAGCACGCGAAGTCCGATTTTTCAAGCAGGGAAGCATTCGCTTCATGTTTTCTTTTCCGGGTTTCCCATCGCCTTGATCTGATTGATCTGCCGTCTTGCGTATTGCAGCAAATGGCAAACAACGTCGGCGGCGTCGTAGGCGGCAAGCGACTTGAGGTCTTCGCGAAACATGGAATTCCGTTGTTCGGTAATCTCGTTTGGGAACAGCGTCCTGAATTTCTGGATTTCCTCGCAGGCTTGGCGAATACGGTGGTGGGCGCGATTCAAATGGGTCAGCGGTTCTTTTTGCGGTTGCGGCATGGTTTCCCTTTCGGTGAATGGATTGTGTTGTTCGAAACGACGAACTCGTTACACCCACGGAGATCGGCGACAAGTTTTCGTCAGCCCAAGCTAAAATGCCGAAAACGCCTGAATTTCAAGACTCCGGCGAAGATCTTTCAGAATCTTTCACATTCCTTCGAACTGTTCGAAAACTCCGCTTGCTTTATGTGAACGGATGCGTAACATGTCCACACGAGCCTTGGATTTCAGGGCGAAACGCATCAAATCATTTTTTTGAAAGGGTGAAACCATGAACGCGAGCAAGATCGAAGAAGGCAAGATTTACGAAGTGAAAGTCGGCAAAAACACGACGGCCATGCGTGTCGCCAAGATCGAACACCGCATCAACGGTCAGATCGTATTCGACTGCATGAACGTCAAGACCAACAAGCGGGCGACGGTGTCGGACGCGAAGCGCTTCGTCCGGGAGATCAAGGCGAAGGACGAAACCGCCAAGAAATCTAAAACGGAGAAACCGGTCGTCGAAACCAAGCTCGCCAATGAAAAACTCTCCGGTCTCAATGCGGCGTACAAAATTCTCGTCGAGGAAGCCCGGCCCATGAAGGTCAAGGAGATCACCGAACTGGCCATACAACGCGGCTACTGCGATCTGCCCGGCGCGACGCCGTCGGCGACGATCTCCTCGGCGATCCAGCGGGAAATCAAGGTGAAGCAGGAAGCGTCCCGCTTCGTCAAGATCGACAAGGGCATGTTCGCCGCCCGGTAAATCAATCAATCACCTGAAAATACTGGAGAAATGCCATGCAAACCGACTTGACCAGCACCAACAGCATGATCGACACGCTCACGAAAAACATCATGATTCTGGAGCAGGACGAAATCGCCTTCCTCAAGTACGTCGCGGAAAACGGCCCGTCGCTCGATACGGAACAAAAAGCGTTCCTTGAGGATCGCGTTCGAAGCTGCAGCATCTTTCTCAACGAAAACATCTCGCTCTTGAACAAGATCGAAGAAGTGAAAAGCGAAGGCCATCTGCGATTCCTCGACGCCGATCCGTACCGTATCGCCATTTTGCGACTGAAGGCCGCGATTTCGCAAGCCGAAGCCGTCTGCGGGAAGAACGCCAGCCCGTCCAACTAAACACGCCACGGCGCAAACCAGCGGCCTCACATGCCAAGACGTCCGGATACCTCGGGCGTCTTGGTCGTTACGGGCCAAATGAATTTTCGTTTCTTATCGCAACGCGAATTTTCCACGATCCTTCTTGACGAACCGCGACCTCGATCCGTTGGTTTGAATGTCGCGGGACAGAGCCGTGTGCAAGGTCAACCACGGCGTCTTGCCGCTGGGATTCCAAAGACCTTTCTCTTGGACGGCCTCAATAATTTCGCGGGTCGTCATCCCGCTGCGGCTTGTCCGCAACACCGTCGCGGTCGCAT
>JAVBQW010000103.1:0-13541 GCA_031548665.1 Thermoguttaceae bacterium | reverse complement strand
GTCCTTGTTCTCTTTGGTTGGCCGTCCCGGTACGTCGCCCGAGAAACGAGCCCCACCCCGCGGGGGGCAAACCCCCCCGGCTCTTTGTGAGGAGTCGACGCGACCGAACAGCGACTTGAACCCGAAGCGTCGAAAGAGTTGCAATAATTTCTCGTTGTCGCCCCCTTGGTAAGCGGCGTGTTCCCAATCGATGTCCAGCGGCACGTCGTCACGGAGCCGAACGAGTGTTCGACTCATCAGGGCGGATTCCTTTCCGGCGATCAAATATTCTTTTTTCTTCCCAGAGATTTCCGAAAGGTGTTCGTAGATTCCATCAAGAGAAGAAAATTGCTTCAGCAATTCGGTCGCGGTTTTAGGGCCGATTTTCGCGACACCGGGAACGTTGTCGGTCGAGTCGCCGACGAGAGATTGAAAATCGACGACTTGTTCGGGCTTAATTCCCCAATCGGCAAGGAGTTCGGGCTCCCGATAGAAACTCTGCTTGCGGAGGTTGAACAGTTCGACGTTCGGAGAAATCAGTTGGCGACAATCCTTGTCCGAGGAAACGATCACGCAGCGGCCTCCGAGATCGGAAACTTTTTTCGCAACGGTTGCGAGAACGTCGTCGGCTTCGAATCCGGGCACGCCGATCGGCAACACGCCCATCGCTTCGAGAACTTCACGGGACGAAGCGATTTGCGGCCGAAGGTCTTCGGGCATCTCGCTGCGGTTTGCCTTGTACTCGGCAAAAATTTCGCTACGGAATGTCGATCCCGGCATGTCGAAGGCGCAGAGCAGGTAATCCGGTCGGTGGTCGTCCAACAGGGTATAAAGATCCCGAGTGAAACCGAAGACCGCGCCGACGGGTTCTCCTTGCGGACTGCTCATCTCTCCCAAGGCGTGAAAAAGCTGATAGAGCAATCCGTGGGCGTCAAGAACGTAAACCGTTTTATTCGTTAACATCGTCGTGAATGGGAGCGTTTCCGGTTGAAGGAAAGAACATGCCGCTTCTTTCGAGAACCGTTGAATGTACCATCCCCTTTTCCGGAAGGAAAGGGGAGGAAACCGTGTTTTCAAGCTCGAACGAAGAACAGCTTGCGTTTTAACCGCAAAACTTGCAGGAGAATAAAATTTTTTTCTATTGACATTTCTCTGATAAGATGTTATGTTAATAGCATGGCATAAAAAATTCCGGAGAGAAGCGATGAACAAAAAAAAGACGGTGTTCGACCTCGGCAAGCGAGAACGGGAGATTTTCGAGGTGGTGCTTAAACTCGGCGAGGCGTCGGTCAACGAGGTTCTCGACGAACTGAACGAGCCGCCGAATTATTCGACGGTCCGAACGATTCTTGGACAGTTGGTCCGCAAGGGAACGCTAACCTATCGCCAGGACGGTTCCCGATACGTTTATCGGGCGTTGACGACGAAAGAATCCGCCCAGAAATCGGCGATTCGGAATATCGTTTCGACATTGTTCTACGGCAAGGCGTCGGACGCCGTGGTCGCGATCCTCGACGTCGCCGGAAACTCGCTCACCGAAGAGGAAATCGAACGAATAAAAAATAAAATCGAACAAAAAAAGGAGACAACGTAATGAATCGGATCGATGTTTGGTTTGCGTTCGTTGTCGAACTCGCCGTCGTGGCGACGTTGTTTCCGCTCCTCGCATGGAGCGTCACGCTGTTGCTGAAACGCCGAAGCGCGGCGTTGCGATTCCGTGTCTGGATGTTGGCGCTGATTGCCCTTGTTCTTTTTCCTCCGGTCAGTCGGGTGCTGCCGCGGTTGCCGGGGGCGGGAAATCCGGGGGCTTTCATCCATCCGGAGGCTTACACCCCCGGCTCTTGGGAGAGCGAACATTTCGTTGCGCCGGTTTTCGACGTCGCGAAAATCACGGACAACTCGATCATCGTCGATTCCGTGATCGAATCCCGATTGTCGACGACGCTCCTTGCCGAAGCGGCCGTCGTCGGTCTTTGGGCTTTCGGAACAATATTCTCCCTCTTCATGGTTCTCGTCTCCATTCGCCTTGCCGAGAAACTATTGAGAAAAACTTCCGAAGGACAGGTCGCCGAATCGTGGATCGTCGCCGTGGGAGAAATCGCCCGGAAACTCGGAATTCGGACGCCGAAACTTGTCGTCGGCGACTCTGTGACCGTTCCAATGGTCGTCGGCGTGTTTCGGCCGGTCGTCCTGCTGCCGATGGAACACGTCGACTGGACGCCTGCCGAACGGGACGGCGTGCTGCTGCATGAACTGTCGCATCTCAAACGCCGCGATCCGCTCGGACTGGTTTTCAGCCGGATTGTCTTTGCGATTTATTGGTTTCATCCGCTCGTCTGGTGGGTTGCCAAACGGCTGCGGATCGAAAGGGAAACCGCCTGCGACGACACCGTGTTGCTGCACGGCGAGGAACCGCAGGGTTACGCGACGTTTTTGCTCAACATTGCTTCGGGACGCCCAACACCGTGGACGCCCGCCCTCTGTTTGGCGATGTCCGAATCGAATTCGGTCGAAGAACGCATCGACTCGGTTCTCGATTCCAAGAAGCAGCGAACTCCGGTACGGCGTCTCGGTCGCTGGTTGACGCTCGGCGGTCTGGTCGCGATTATTTTCGCTACGGCATTGTTTTCGCCGGTTCCTCCGCTCGACATGTTCGGACTGAAAACCTACACGGCGACCGCGTGGCTCCAGGTTTTTCGTAACAAACCGTATTATGTTTACAGTGAAAAGGAGCAAAGGGATTACGACTCGTTCGTCAACACGCAATTCGCCTTGATACGAAGTCCGTTGATTCTCGAAAAGGCGCTCGAAAATCCGGTGGTCAACCGCATGGAGATCGTCAAACGTCAACGTGATTGGGTCGATTGGCTCTCCAAAAATCTCAAGCTCGAAGCTCAACCGAAATCCGAAATGATTACCGTATCGTTTTCGACGAGAGACCCCAAGGACGCCGAGGAAATCGTCAACAGCGTCGTCAATGCCTATTTCGGGTACATTGAGTCGCAAAGCAACGACTGGAACACCCGGATGATCAACCAGTTGACGCTCGAACTCAATCGGCAGCAGAACGCCGCGAGACTGTTGCAGGACGAAATCCGAAACGGATTGACGCAGGCCGCTCGACGTGGAGGCAACATGGCGGCGTCGGAGACGCTTCTCCGTGATCTCTATACTGCCGAAGCGAAACTCGAATCGCTCCGCGCGGAACTCAAGGCGACCAGGGAATACCTACAAAATGCCGTTCCCGTACCGGAAGAAGTCTTGAGAAACGAAGTCGAAAAAGATCCCGTGCTGGTTGATCTGATCAAAAAACAGACGGAAGCCCAGGAATATTTGGAGTCCCTGCAACGAACTCTGGCAAGCGAAAACGATCCGAAAATTCTTCAAGCGAAAAAAGATCTTCGGGAAACACTCGATCAGGTTCTCGCTCACCAAAAAACTTTTTCGGTAAAAAAAGCTGAAGAATTGCAACGGGAAGCGAAGGCAAAAATCGCGCAAAGCCTTTGGGAGAAGGAAGCCGCCGCTCGAACACAGGAAATTCTGGTCGAAAATCTACGTTCGCGATACAAGGAGGCCGTTCAGGAGGCGGGGTTGCGAACCACCGAAATCGCCGACGTCTCATTCCAACAGGAACAGCTCAAACGGATCAATCAGGTGCTCGACCTGCTACAGACCCGTGTCGTTTCGTTGCAGACCGAGATGAGCGCTCCGTCGCAGATTCAGCTCAAAAAGAGAGCGATGCTGCCCAAGGAACCTGACCGCCGCTGGTGGTGGTAGAAATTCACGAGCCGGGACCTGTGGTCCCGGAATCTCAGCTCGTCGCGTTAATCTTTTCGAGGAGAAAGCGTCCACGCCCCCAGTTGCTGGCCGGAGCGGAGTTCGTCGACGACGACTTCCAACTTGTCGGCGGTCGCCTTGCCGTGAATAACCGTAACTTGTTCCTTGTCGCCGTGTCCGCCGCCGACGAGTTGCATCCAGGAACGCCCTTCGGCCGGTGCGTCGCAACGGAAACGGTGTTTGTGGGCGCAAACGAGAAGTTGCACGCCGTGTTCCGTGAGCAACGGTCCCCAAAGCTTGGCCGCCTGCCCCTGAAAGCCGGCCCATCCTTCGAGTTGGTCGCCGTCGTTGGCGTTCGGATCGGCGTCGAACAGCGGAATATGACAAAACGCGACGATAAACGGAGCGTTCGCGATTTCAGGCCGTCGCAGAGCCCGGTCCAACCAATTCCGTTGCGCCTCGCGGTACGGTTCGAATTTCGCCATACCGGCCCAGGCGGGATGCCGGTCCGGCTTGTCTTCCCCGGTATCCAGGCCGATCAACGCCAGCGGGCCGTTACGTAAAGCGAAGTTGCGGCCGAGTCCTTGATCCGTGAGATCCGTCAGCGGCCAAAGCGGCAACGCCCGGTCCAGTTGCCGGGCCCAAACGCCGCGGTAATCGTGATTGCCGGGAACGAACAAAACCGGTTTTTCCGCCGCGAATGGAGCGTCCGCCGGTCGCAACATGGAGGCGACGACCATGTCGGCGTCGTCCACGGAATGAACCAGGTCGCCGTTCCAGACCGTGTGGTCGGAACCGATTGCGGCGAGGCGGTCCGTCAACAGTTTCAGCGTCTTTTGATTTTGGTGCGTGTCGTTGATCACCGAAAAGGATGCCGCCGCTTGACCGGGACCGGGTGTCGTGAACGAGCGGATGTCGCCGTAAACCGGTTCGCCGCGTTCGAATTTGTATGCGTTAACGTACCGAAAAGAACAGGTTGCCGTTCGATAATAATACCGGGTTTCCGGTTTGAGCCCGTTGAGTCGGATGCGGAGGAACCGCTCGTCGTACGGTTTCAAGGCGAGCGTTACGCCGTCGGCGATTTGATCGAGTTTGTCGGCGTCGAGTCCGAATTCGACCCAACCGGTCGCCGGTTCGCCGACGGCCCAAACGACGGTAATACCCTCGTCGCTCGGACATTGCAGCACCGGCGGCGAGTCGACCAACGGTTTTTGCGCCGGGGTTTCCGCCGCGCCGGACAATTGGGATGTCGCGAAAATTCCTGTTGCGCCGGCGGCGAAACCGCCGAGAAAAAGACGTCGGTTGATCATGGAATCACGAGCCGGGATCCGTGATCCCGGTATTTGTTTGAGGAAAACCGAACAACACGCGAGGCTTCGGGACCACAGGTCCCGGCTCGTGACGCTGAAGATTTAACGTTTCAGAAACTAAAATTCATTCGGTCGCTTTTTCGCCGACGAGGGGTTTCTCCCGAGCGCCTTCCGCTTCGACGATCGGCCAAGTCGCGCGGAGTTCGTTTTCGTACGGACCGATTTTTTCAACGGGAATCTGCTTGAATCCGAGTTTCAGGGCCGGTGAATCCGGCTGCAATCGGAAGTCGGCGGGTTTCTCGAACTTTTCCTTGCCTCCGACAAACAGCGGATCCGCGACGACGCTGTGAACATCCATTCCGTTCGCCTGCCAGGACGCCCAATCGTCAAGCGTTTCGACTTCTTCGAGCTTGATGTCGTCGGCGAAGACGGAACCGGTTTCGCCCTTGAAGCCGATCGTGATCCGGAACGATTTCATGTCGTCGTGCCAATTCGAGTCGCCGGGTTTCGGAATCGTCAGGGTATGATCCAAGGGCGTCCAATCGGTCCCGATCTTCACGTCGCTCAGCCCGCTGCCCCAATACGGTTTGTTCGGCGCCCAATAATGAACGAGAAACGTGATCGGCGAATCGACTTGCGTCGCCTTGAACGTGCCGCTCAACTTATACGTTGCGCCGGGTTTCAGCGGGATCGGCTTGCAGCAGGCGATCGGAATATTGTCACGCGGTTTTTCCTTGACGAAATCGGCGTCGATCCGAAGCGAACGCTTGCCGTCGACGGCTTGCGATTCGTCGATTTCGATTACCGATTTATTCGAGGGGCGAACCTGCCAATTCCAATCGGCAGGAAACTTTCCGACCTCGCCGTTTTCGAAGCTCGGATTCGGCGCAACGTTTTCTCCGATCACCTTGCCGGAAACACGAACGCCGGTCGCAATCGGATTGCCGTGAGCCCAAACGACGTTGTGATCGACGACGTTATGTTTGAACGAAAACCGGTTGAACCGGACGTATCGCGATTCCGGGTCGCGGTACGTAACGATATTTCGAACAAATTCGTTGCCCGACATGATGGTCTTGTCGGGAAGCACGGCGTCCTTCGGGTGGAGTTTCATGTTGCGCATGTTTTTCCATGCCGGTTCGTCGACGACGGATTCGTATCCCTTGACCATCGTCGGATAATGATCGGTCCACATTCGGCTCGTGTCGTTCCAACCGTTGCACTCCATCTGCTGGAGTCCGCAGTCGGCGAAAATATTGTTCTCGATTTTGTTGTCTCGGCCGTTGTGGAGATGAACCCCGGCTCGCGGACAGCGCAGCGCGATGTTCCCGATCACGTCGACGCCGCCGGCGTTGTCGTCGAGGTAAACTCCCCAAGCGTAATACGGCGACACCCATTTTTCGGTGCGGT
The DNA here is from genome assembly GCA_031548665.1 of Thermoguttaceae bacterium. GTDB lineage: Bacteria > Planctomycetota > Planctomycetia > Pirellulales > Thermoguttaceae > WRKP01. Next base: position 7,065 of record JAVBQW010000103.1, on the reverse strand, counting down.
CCTTGCCATAGCCCAAAATATCGTGCATGAAATTGTACCGGATCACCGAGCCCCGGGACGTGATCCAGTCGCGGCCCCCAGTGTAGAACGCCCCGGTGTCGGACGTTTCGAGATTCATGTGCCGGATATGGTTGTACTCGAAAACGTGATTGTTTCCGCCGAACATGAACGCCATGCGGGGACCGTCGTGGACCAGATTATGCGCGACGCGCTGGCCGACTCCCTGGACCGCGACGCCGACCCCTTGCGCATAAAACACGCCGACGTGGTGAATATAATTGTTCTCCGCGACATGCTCCGCCGGGATCAACGTTTTCCGGTCGCCGCCGCCGAGGAAGATTCCGTGCGAGCCCGTGTCGTGGATATCGCAACCGTAAACGATGTTTTTCGTGCCGCCGTTGATCGTGATTCCGGAGCCGTTGTAATCGCCGACGTTTCGGACCGTACAGGCCTGGATTCGACAGCGGGATGCCTCGTTGAATTCGATCGCGGTGCCTTCGGAACATTCGAAGGTCAGGCCGCGAAACACGATGTCGCTTGTTCCTTTGTCGAGTTTCAAAATGTTGCGAGTCGTCGGAACGAAAACCTCCTTGCCTTCGAGCGGCGCCGGCGGCTGGAAATACAGCGTTTGCGTTTCCTTGTCGAGATACCATTCACCGGGGGAATCGAGTTCTTCGAAAGCGTTTCGAAAATAATATCGATCGCCGGGGCGGATCGGATAGGAGGCGTTTCGGGTAAGGACGACATGTTTCGTCTCCGGATCGATCGACTTGACGGGACAAATATTGTTCCACCAATTATACCGGGCGAACACCATGACTTCCATTTCGTCCGGTTTTTTCCAATTTCGAAAGTCTTTTTCTTCGACGTCGAATTCGTTTTGCGTTTCGCCGTCGATGTTTTGGTACATCGGGATTCGTTTTCCGGCCGCGTAAGCCCAGCCGCCGCCGTAAGGATTTTCCGGATCGAAATTCGGATACCGTGCGAGGTGTTGCCGCTTGCCATCGAAAATCAATTGTCGGAAATACACGTTGCCGATCCCCTCCGCTTTCATATCGGCCTTGAGAATCTTTCCTTCGTACGGCACGAAATTTTTGACCGGTCTACCACCGACGAGGATCGGTTTCTCGTTCGGAAACGCCTTGTAGGCGACCGGGGCTGTTTCCGTTCCGGAATCCTTTGGTCCGAACTTGAGCCCGTTCGGCAGGAAATAGGAGCCGCCGCGCAGGATCACGTCGACGGAATCCTTGTTGCCGGACTCACGGAGCTTGCGGATTTCGTCCCTTGCCCGTTCGATGCTTGCGAACGGAGCGGCCTGTGAGCCGGTTGCCGTGTCGTCGCCGCCGGAGGCGACGTAAAACTGCACCGGAGCGGCGGAAAGCCTCGAACAGACGAAGAGGCAACAAAGCAGGGTCAGCCGGATAAGCATGGAAATCCTCATTTTGGTACACCGAGACCACCGGTCCCGGCGTTTTGAATCATTATTGTTGTTTTCCTCGTAACAGCGAATAGACGATTGCTTCGAACACTTTTTCGACGGGGACTCCGTCGTCGTTGCCGACGATCAGTTGGTTGCCGGTCTGCCAGAACACGGCGTAGGTCGTCAGCTCGTCGGCGTAGCAAAGGACCGAAGCGGTATTCATGAGATCGAGATAAAAAAAGTTCATCTCGGCGCCGCGCAGCGTTTTGCCGAACAGCGACTTCTCCAACGGCACGATTTCCATGTCCTGATAGTCGGTCCGCATCGTTTCGACGACCTGCTCGACGATTTCCTCGGCTTGTGTTTCCAGCGGATATTTTCGCAGGATCCAAAACGCGCCGTCCGGTCCCGTCAATTGGAGGGCGCCTTCGACTTCGTCCATATCGGTCTCTTCGAGCTCCCAGTTCGACGGATAAGCGAAGTACAATCCGTTCGCGTCGTATTCCTTGAAATCGGGCATCGGAAAAGTGTAGAGTGTAGAGTGTAGAGTGTCGGGAACCTCTGAAAATTCCGAAAACGAGCTGCGACCTGTGGTCGCAGGCCTGAAAAATCAAGAGATGTTTTCGGTCCCGGCGACGTTGGGATGGATTGTTCGAGGAGCCCTATAACTTTGTACTACGCTTATTTGAGTAATTTTCCGATTTCCTCGGCGACCTGAGCGGCGATTTTTTTCGAGCCTTCGGGCTTGAAATGAACGTCGCCGGGCTTCGAGAAGAGCGATGGATCCAGCTTGCCCGTCAGCGAATGGATATCGTCGACGGGAATTCCGTGCTTTTTCATCACCTCGGCGGCAGCGGCGTTGTATTTGATTTCGTCGCCGACGGCGCGGCCTTCTTCTCCTTCGGGAACCAGCGACGTGCTGCCCCAGACCAATTTTGCGCCGGTCTTTTCGAGTCGGATGACGATTTGTTCGAGATTTTCCGCGTACTCTTCCGGTGTGAACGAAATCGTTCCCTTGACCTTGTCGCGGACTCCCGTGTTGTCCTGATTGTGCGGGATCCGACGGTTGATGTCCCAGAGTCCCCAGTTGAAATGGATCACGTCCCATTTTTTATCGCCGAGCCAGCGGTCGAGGTTTTTGAGCCCCATTTTGGTATTGCCGCAATTCTCCGGGCCGTCGCCCTTGGCGTTCAGCGGCCGGAAGACGTTCGCCTTGTCCTTGAGCTGCTCGCGGACGAACGGCGTGTATCCGATCGAGATTGAGTCGCCGAGAATCAGAACGTTCGGCAGCTTCGGATCCGGCTCGAAGGCCCAGGGATTCTGCTTCTCCTGAGCTGAAACGACGAGTGTCGCGAGGAAAAACGCAGTGAAAACAAGGAGATTTCTGCCCATGACTTGCGAGGACATAGAGAGCTTGGGGGGACGGAGTGGTTGCTGATCCGTTCGAGATTCGGATTTTCGCTCTCGAAGGAAGTTCAATGGAATCATGAACTTGTCATTTTATCGGAAACGGCATGGAAATTCAAGCTCCCGAGGTCGCGGTTTGTCGTTTGGACGTCGGAAATTGCTTCTGTGAGCCTCAAAAAAATCAAGGGAACCTCTAAAAATTCCGAAAACGAGCTGCGACCTGTGATTGCAGTCATAAAAAATCAAGAGATGTTTTGGTCCCGGTGACGTTGGGCCGGATTATTCGAGGAGTCCTCAAAAAAGAGTCGGGACCAGTGGTCTCGGTCTTGAAAATCAAGATGTGAAGCGAAAATAGGTCATTGAAAGAGTCATCAAAGCCTCGGACGAATTCGTTGAAAATCGACGAATTATCAAAGCGACGTCTTGTTTTTCTGAAAACGACGGCGATAATGAAAACCCGTAGTCCACGTCGTTCATTTTAGCCGCATCGCCTGCGTCGCGTTGGCCCCGGCAACCCCACCGAAAACAATAACAGCCGGAATGGAGCCGGTACTCCGGCGTAATGACGGCGAGTGAAAAACCGTCATTACGGCGAGTACGCCTCCATTCCGGCTGTTGTCGAGAGTATCACCATTTTTTCCTTGAGTCTCAACATGTCGTTATTCCAATCGAAGAACGTCAAATCGTCATCGAAGTCAGGCAACAAATCACGCAAACTCAGCATCGAGTCCTTGGAAAGCCGCGAACTGCTATCGGTCAGCGTCGCGGAGTTTAATGCGATCCGTTCGCAGTACGCCGACCTGAATCTTTCGGCGAACATGACGGATTACAACGTCATCGAGATTACGGCAGCGCAACTTTCATCGGATACGGCTCTCCGAAGCGCGATCAACACGGCGGCGACCACGACTAAGAACGACTTGATCGTGGTCCGCACAACGGCCTCGCAGAACAGGATCACGCTCGGCGGTACCGAATTGGCCGTCAATATCAGTGCTTCAACACGGGGAAGCGTCACCATCGTCAGCTTGGGCGACAAACCGCTCACCATCGACGCCGACCAACAATCCCGGGTGTTCAATATTGGCTCGACGGTTGCTCTGGGAGGTCTGACGATCACAAATGGTTGGTATCGCGGCGGTGGCATGTATAGCGGGGGGGGAGGGATTCTCAACGTCGGTACTTTGACTGTGACCGGTGGCACGATTGCGGGAAACTTGGGCGACGGGATTCGCAATCGGGGAAAACTGACCATCAATAACAGCACGATCGCAGGAAACACGGGCGACGGAATTTATCATTTTGATTCCGGTCATGATGGCTTCGGCTATTTGAAGCACCCTCTTGTGCTCGCTGTAACAAACTGCACGATCACCGGTAATAGAGGCGGTGGGATTTGGATAGACGGCGGCGGCGATGGGTACTCCTACCAAGATGGCGATTCGTTCCGTAGCTGTGATATGATAATGATCAACAACTCTATTGTTGCCGAAAATCTATCGAACGATATTTCCGATGCTACGCTTCAGTACACGGTAAAAGGCGGTGCTGTTATCAATAATAGTCTCATTGGCAACGGAGATATGCCATTATCGGTCGGCACCGGCCCGGTTTGGTGGTTGCTTGACGGCGTTAATGGCAACATCGTGGGAACGACGGACAACCCAATCGACCCGAAATTCGTTTCGTCTGTGCCGACCGCGACATGGTCAAGCGATCTGTACAAGAATTGGGACTTACGATTGGAAAGCGATTCTCCAGCGATCAACAGTGGTCGCAACGCCCTTGCCGTCGGTGCAGACGGAAATCCACTGACGACGGACTTGGATGGCAATGCTCGAATCATGAATGATACCGTCGACATCGGCGCGTATGAATACCAAGGCGCATTAGCATCTCCCGACTTTTCGGCATTGAATGGCGGCTCGGTTCCGTCTTCGGTGACCAAGGGAAACACGTTTTCCGTGACGACTGGAACGATCACGAACATCGGCACAGCCGCCTCCGGCTCTTACACGGTGACGTTCTATGCCTCGACGACCGTTCCAACGTCTGCGAACGTTACGTCGGGGAAAAATATCGGTTACGTGACGAAAACGACACTTGGCGCAGGTGGAACGACGACCGCCACGTTAAGCAACGCCAGTACCGCCTTGCTTGATGTCGACACCGACTACTACATCGGCTGGAAAATCACCGACGTGAGCGGAGAAACCGTGACGACGAACAACTGGGCGTACTGCTCGTCGATGCGAGTGTCGATTGCCGCCGGCTACAACGTCAACGACTGGAACAAGTTCACCGCCGCTGGACTTTCGTACTCCCAAGTCACTTGGATACAAATCGGCGGCGAAGCACGCTTGACCGCCGTCAATTGCTCTTCCGGTTCACTTACGTCGCTCGATCTCTCCGGTTGCACGGCATTGAAGACCCTGCATTGTTACGACAATCAGTTGACCGTATTGAACGTTTCCGGATGTACGGCATTGACGACGTTGTATTGCTACTCCAATCAACTAACGTCATTGGACGTTTCCACGAACACCGCATTGAAGGAGTTGTATTGCTATTCCAACCAACTGACGACGTTGGACGTTTCCAAGAACGCAGCACTGACGGAGTTGTGGTGTCGCTCCAACCAACTGACGTCGTTGGACGTTTCCAAGAACACGAAGTTGACGACCCTCTATTGCTCTTCCAACCAACTGACGGCGCTGGACGTTTCCAAGAACACAACACTGTATTTTTTGTTTTGCGACTCCAACCAACTGACAGCGTTGGACGTTTCCAAGAACACAGCACTGATGAATTTGGGTTGCTCCTCCAACCAACTGACGACGTTGGACGTTTCCAAGAACACAGCACTGACGGAGTTGGGTTGCTCCTCCAACCAACTGACGACGTTGGACGTTTCCAAGAACACCGCTCTGAAGGGGTTGTTTTGCCATTCCAACCAACTGACGACGCTGAACTTGTTCGGTATGCCGCTTGCTGGTTTCGCAACGGCAACCCGAATGGAAATTTCGACATACTATCAATACAACTACAATTCGAATGGAATGCTGCAAGTCGATAAAACCGTAACACTGTTCAGCACAATACGCTTGGATAGTCCGCGCGGTCTGACGCTGGGAACGATTACGCACAATTCCATTGGTCTCTCGTGGAGCGAAGTCGCCAACGCCAGCGGTTACATGATTCAGTACGCGACAGATTCAGCGTTCACCACCGGTCTCGGTTCGAAAACGGTCGATTCATCGACCACTTCAACCACCCTTACCGATCTTGCGGCGAACACGACGTATTACATCCGCGTCATCACCAAGGGAGACGACACGACTTACGGCGACTCCGATCCTTCCGAGTCGAAAAACGCTCTCACGCATCCGGGCTACAACGTCAACGATTGGAACAAGTTCACCGCCGCTGGACTTTCGGATTCGCAAGTCACATGGACGCAAGTCGGCAACGAAAAACGACTGACCGCCATCGATTGCTCTTCCGGTTCACTGACGTCACTCGACCTCTCCGGTTGCACGGCACTGAAAGATCTGGATTGTTCCGAAAACCAATTGACCGCATTGAACGTTTCCGGGTGTACGGCATTAGAAACCCTGAGATGCTACTCCAACCAATTGACGTCACTAAATGTCTTGGTAAACACCGCACTGACATATTTGTCTTGCTACTCCAACCAGCTGACGTCACTGAACGTTTCCAAGAACACCGCTCTGACGACGTTGGGTTGCTCCTCCAATCAACTGACGGCGTTGGACGTTTCCAAGAACACCGCTCTGAGGTTACTTTCTTGCTCCACCAATCGACTGACGGCGTTGAACTTGTTCGGTACGCCGCTTGTGGATTTCGTAACGGCGACCCGAAAGGAGTTTTCGACATACTGTCGATATGCCTACACTTCGGGGGCAAGCCTAACTGTCGACAAAACCGTAACACTGCTCCCCCTCGGCGTGCCGCAAGTCACCGCAACCGGCGTTGCCGGCGGCGTCAAATTGTCTTGGGACGCAATCCCCGGAGCCGACCGATACGTCGCTTGGCGACGTAACGCAACCAATACGGCATGGATCGAACTGGGCACGGTCACCGGAACCACCTTCACGGACAACACGGGACGAGTTAACGTCGCGGAAACCTACGCCGTACGCGCATTTTTGGGAACGGAAAAATCCAGCTACATCACCGTCAAAGGAACCGCAACGCTCGGCGTGCCGCAAGTCACG
>JAVBQW010000026.1:0-30026 GCA_031548665.1 Thermoguttaceae bacterium | reverse complement strand
CAACGCCAAAGCATATTTTATCAATATTTTGCCACGGAAGACACGGAAAAATCACGGAGAAATTCCTTGCATCATCTCCTTCCGTGTTCCTTCCGTGTCTTCCGTGGCTAAAAGCAATTTTAGGCTTGGCAGGGTACTACGATGTTTTCCGACAGACGATCCAATCGCCGAGAGAGGGAAAAAGCTGCGAAATCGCAAAGAGAAACCGAGCCTTGTAGGGAACGACAAGTTCCGGTTTCCGTTTCTCACAGTATTTGAGGATTGTCGTCGCCAACCAATTTGGGTCGATGCGACCGACCTTGACGCCGGCCCCTGGAGCCCTTGCGGTGTCGGGAATCCCTTCAAGCCCTTCCAACGGATAGAGACGCTCGTCGTCTCGCTTGATCGGGCCGGGACAAACGAGCAAAACGTGCAGCCCCGCAGGCCCGAGTTCCAGCCGAAGCTGCTGCGAATAAGCGGCGACTGCGAATTTTGACACAGGATACGCTCCGACGAACTTCGCAGCACTCTTCGCCGCCAATGAACCGATGTTTACGAGATGTCCCCGTCGTTTCAACAGCGTGGGAACTGCCGCTCGAGTACAACGGATCGTTCCCAAAACGTTCAAATCGAAAAGGGCCTGAAACTGTTCCGGTGTCGTATCGAGAACTTTGCCCCGCATGGATCGGCCCGCGTTGTTAACCAACACATCAAAACCGTCCCAACGTTCCTGAACGTTTTGGAACACTCGGTCGACATCGGCCTGAACAGTGATATTCGCATGAATCGGAATCGCCTCGATATCATACGTCTTCGCAATCTCCGCTGCCGCGTTCTCGACATCGTTTTTTTCCAATGCCACGAGGGCCAAATTGGCGCCGGCCGCGGCAAAAGTCTCCGCGATGGTCCGACCAAGACCACTGGAACCGCCGGTAACGACGACCTTTTTTTTCCACCAAAACGATGAACGATGTGATTTCACCATGACAGCAACCAGGAGTTCGGTGAAGGGCCGTTTTGAGACGATTCGGGCTCTTGGAGAGCCCCTAACTTCGATTGGCGATATCGGTTCCCTTGGCAAAAAGTTCCGTCGTTAGGTCATTGACCTTCTTGACTTTTGCCAAGGCGGCGACGTAGTCGGCGACGACGTCGAGCAGCCGATCGGCAATCTGCTTGCCGCTCGTCTCGTTGATTTCGAAGACCCAATCGTTCATTCCGAGGTCGTAGTACATTTGTCCCTTGATTGTATCTTCCGGCTGTCGAAGATAAAACGCCGGGGTTCCCATTGCCGTGGCAATAATCGGCGAATGGCATTCGAAACTGATCACCGTGTGAGCCTTGGCGTAAACGGACGCCGCTTCGTCGGGCATCCAGTATCCCCGTTTTTGAACGAACGGCTTGACCGACTCCGGAAGCGGATCGATCAGCAGCTCGTCCATGATATCGACCTGGTACGTCATCTCGGGACAAACGAGTACGGGAAGTTTCGTCTTTTCGACCCAAGCGACGATCGCTTCCCGAGCCTTGGCGTGGTCCTGTTCCTTGTATTTATCGTTCGTTTGTTGCTTTTCCGGCTCCTTTTCCATGCGGCCCGGATACGGCGTCCAACGGAGACGGGGAATCACGCACAGGAATTTGCGATTCTCCAATTTCCGTTCCGCCAGAAACTTGTCGGCCGTCTCATCGTCCCGGGTGTTCAAATCGAAGGTCGCATCGGGAACGAACATTTTCGGCATTCCAGTGATTCCGTGCTCTTCCAACGTTTTGAGCGACGCCGTTTCCCGCGTGAAAATGAAGGCCGACTTGTCGAGAACTTCTTTCAACGCCGGATTCATCCGTTCGATCGTCGTTCCGAAGACACCGAACGGTTTCGACGTCGTTTTCGACCACGCCGTCAAGGCGTCCCAACGAACGACCGACGGACCGCTACCGTGCAGAAAAATATCCGCTTCGTCGATTGCCTTCCGGACATCATCTCCCTTGATGGAAAAATCCTTGCGGTCGACGCTCCCTTTGATGATCTCGACCTTGGGAAAACAGCGACGAATCATCGTAATTGCCGGACTGTTCGGATCATCGAACTTACTCTTCCACAGAATAATCTTCGTGTCGGGAAAATAGGTTTCCAAAACGTGCAGCAGGCCCGTCGTGTGCGTGATGTCGCCGATGTTGATATCCTGCCAACCGGAAATCAAGAGGATCGTCTTGATCTTTCGGTTGCCGTTCGTTTTTCTGATTTCTTCGGCGAGAAGAGCACCGGAAGCTGCCGTACAAAGTCCGAGGGCCGTCGTCGCCAACCAATCGCGGCGATTCATCGTTTTCGAGAGAGCATTCATCATATTCATCAGGGTGAAGAATTATTAACCGATAATCGATATCGTGCAACAACAAGGAAGTTCGAATTGGGGCGGAGCCAACCTCCGTTGGAACTCTCTACTCCGATTTCCTTTTAAACTTTTCGTGTTCGCCGAGCCAGGTCGTCTTGCCGGTTTGAATGTCGTAAAGAGCGCCGACGACTTTCAGCTTTTCTTTCTCGACCATTTCCGTGACGATTTTACTGTCTTCGAAGAGCGATTCGATGGACAGCCAGATGTTCTGGACGACCGCGGCTTCGACGAGTTCGGCGTCTTTGCAATCCGGTTGCGCTTTCTTGGCTCGTTCGACGGCCGGTCCGATTTTTTCAACCAATTTCGTAATGCTGCCCTCTGCATGGGCGTGGGACGCGGCAGCGGTCACGGCGCCGCATTGCGTGTGTCCGAGAACGACCAACAGCGGCGTGCCGACGTGTTCGACGCCGTATTCGATGGATCCGATTTCGTCCGTTCCGATCACGTTGCCGGCGACGCGGATCACGAACAGGTCGCCGATTCCCTGATCGAACACGACCTCCAACGGAACCCGCGAGTCGCTGCAGGACAAAAACGTAACAAAAGGATGTTGGCCGTCCTTCGCCGTTTCAAGGACACGAACCAGTGTTTTGTTCGGGGATTGGCTGTGCTCGGTAACAAAGCGTTCGTTGCCGTCACGGAGGCGAACCAAGGCGTCTTCGGCGGTTACGGAAACGGGACGTTGTTCCTTCGACCACACCGTGTCGAAACCGCAAACACATAAAAAGAGGAACGGCAAAACGAACGCGAAAGACTTTTTCATACGCAAACCTTTCCGTCGCCCAAGCGTATGCGAGTAAATAAACGATCAAAAAAGAGCCCCGAGTGGAGGCGGTACTCCGCCGGAACTCGGGGGTTGCATCAGATTTGATGCCGCATCAATTTGAAGTATTATTTTCGCGCAAGTCCCAACGGCGACAACGAGTGATAAAACGAGCCGAAACCCACGGTCCCGACGGTTGAAGATTTTTTACAGCGTCGAATCGAACACGTATTTTCCGGACGGAAGCGTTTTCGTTTCGCCGCCGGGCATCGAAACGGTCGCCGTCGAACCGACGGGAATCTCGATCTCCCAATGGAATTTTTTGCCGTCTCGCGTCCAGGAACTTTTGATCGGTCCCCGAACGGATTCGTATTCGGCGGTGACGAATTTCAGGTCGCCGACGGGACACGGTTTCATGATGACGTGCTCGAATCCGGGTTTCTCGGGATCGCCGGAAATACCGGCTAAATACTCGAAGTACCAGATTCCGAGGTCGCCGACCAGCATGACGTGGTTGCCGCTGTTCATCGCGGGATCCGCCGTGTTGCCGTTCCAGAGCTCCCAAATCGTCGTCGCTCCGTTCTTCACCATGAAGCCCCAACTCGGATAGTCGGTATTCGTCGCGAAAACATACGACAGATCAACCCGACCATTGTCCGAGAGGACGCGGTTCAACCACTGTCCGCCGATCAAACCGGTTCCGACATGATTTTTCGTGACGTTCTCGATGTTGTCGACGAGCGTCTTGAAAACCTTTTCCTTTTCGCCTTCCGGGACGATGCCGAAATACAGCGGCAGCACGCAACTCGTTTGCGTGCCATTGTCGTATTTGCCGGTTTCCTCGTTCAGGAATTTGGCGTTGAACGCTTTTTTCATGTCGGCGGCTTTCCGTGCGAATTCGACGGCGTCCTCCGGCTTGTTCAGCATCTTGGCGTATTTCGTGAGCAGATCGAGATTATGGATGTAATACGTCGTCGCAAGAATCGCTTTCGAGGTTTTCCGTGCGGGATCCTGCGAATGGATCAACTCCGGTTTTTCCGGCGGCACGCACCAATCGCCGTAGTTGTCCTTGTCGATGATTCCGTCCTTCACAAACGAGCCCATGTGTCCGATGAGCCAACGCTTCATCGCCTCGTAATGCCGTTCGATCGGACGCCGGTCGCCGTACATCGTCCAAATACTGTCCGGTATGATCGTGAACGCGCTCGGCCAAGTAATGTTGGAACTGTACAGCGGCCAGAAATTCGGACAGACGTCCGACAGATTGCCGTCGTCCCGCTGTGAATCCTGAATGTCGATCAACCATTTCGAATAGAGCGTTACGTTATCGAAGAGGAACATTTCGCCCTTGGACTCGGCGGCGCGGTCTCCCTGCCAACCTTGGCGTTCGTCCCGCTGCGGACAGTCGGTCGGAATGCTCAAATAATTCCCCTGCGTCCCCCGCTGAATGCAGCGGAACACCGCGTTGATCGTTTCATTACTCGTCTCGAATTTTCCGACATTCGGCAAGTCGGTGTTGATCGCCAACGCCGTGAGCGTGTTGTCTTCCGGTTTGAAATCCTCCGGCATGCCGGTCAGTTCGACATAACGGAAACCATGATAGGTAAACGCCGGTTCATAAGGATTCGATTTAAATCCGCCTAGCATGATATTCCGCCCGCCGAGGGATTCCTGGTATCCGTACATATTCGGTCCGGAGATATAAATGTCCCGGCATTTCGCGCCCCGTAAATTGGCGACATAGAGCATTCCTTTATCGGGGCCTTCGGTTTGGAGCGTTTCCGCATGTCGGAATGTTACGGACGAACCGTAAGGCGGACGCATGACAAAATTGCCTTTCCTGCCTTCATATTCATGGACGATATATTCCGGATTGAAGCGACAACGACCGACGAGATTGATCCCGAAGTCAAACACCCAAACGCCGGGCTTGACTTCATTAACCGAAACCGGCTTGATTTCTTCGACGGCCCGCATCGGCAGCATCATTTGCGCAACGAGCTTGCCCTTCGGGGCCTCGACGATTTGGGCTGGGCGCCAGTTGTCGTCACGGAAATCCTGTAAGCGGCGGTCGAAAACTTCGCCGTCGTAATCGTTATTGTCCCGAATCGGACCGTTCGTCGAAAGACTCCAGCTTTCGTCGCTGACGATTGTTTGCGTCGAACCGTCCTTGTATTGCAGTTCGAGTTGGAACAGCATTTTCGGATAACCGAAAGTCCGCGTCGTTGTCGGGTCGGTCAATCTCGGAGCAAAATACCGACCGTTGCCGAGAATCACGGCAAGTTGTGTCGGAACGCTTTTGCTCTCTGCCTTGGACACATCCGAACCGTTTGGCAAGAGGTTCGGATCGATATCGTACGTTACATAGGGAACCCGTTTGTCGTAATCCGTCAACACGGGATCGAGAACGTGATTGCCGATCTTTTCGCCGTTCAAATAGAATTCGTAATAGCCGAGCCCGGCGATGTAAGCCGTTGCGCGAATTACATTTTCCGTGTCTTTGGCTTCAATTGCTTTCGTCAGATACCGAGCCGGGGGACTTTTGCGGGGGGTGCTGACGGCGACTTCGCCCCAGGGGCCTTTGCCGTAGTCGGCGACTTTGACGGCGGGCTTCCAATTTGATTCGTCCACGCTGAAGCGGCTGGTAAAGCCTTCGGAGGGGCTTTCCGTACACTTCCAACTTGCGTCGGTTTTGATTTCAACGGTTTTTGCGTCGGCGTATTCGATCCGCAGCGTTCCGATCAGGCCCGCCGGGTTCGGAGCGTCGCCGTGATTCACGACTTCCAGCGCCAACACGTTCTTGCCCGGTTGCAGAGCAGTACTCACGTCGAACACTTTCGCCGACTTGAAACTCGAACCGTCGGCGACTTTTTTCTCGTTCAGAAACGCCGTGAAACCGTTGTCGGCGGCGAACGCCAACTCCGCTTTCGCAACTTTCTGTTCGGAAAGTTCGAACGTCTTTCGGAAACACGCCTTGCCGACGGGGGCCGATTTCTCTCCACCTTCCACGGTCCAAATCCAGACCGCTCCGTTCAAGGAAACGCTCGGTTTGTCGCCGTCCTGCTCTTCCAACGAAAATTTGTCCAGACCGATCCATTTTCCCTTCCAAAGGCTCGGATCGAGCATTCCCGTACTGAAAGTCGAAACTGCGGCGTCCGACGGTTTTCCCGTGATGAGCGGTTTCGTTATTCCGGCGACTTTCGCGTTTTCGTCCTTGAATTCCTGCGGCTTGTCCCAAACGGTCACGGTCCAGGTGTATTCCGTTTTCGGCTCCAACGGCTTTCCGACGTACTCCACGAACTGCGACTTGTCGTTCGTTTTTCCGGAGTCCCAAACAGTTTCAACCGGTTCCGAGAGGGTCGCCGACGTCCTTTTCGTTTTGTAGACGACGATCCGATACGCCGATTGGAGCTGTCCGTTTTCTTCCGCTCCTTCGACGCAACGGAGCTTCCAGGAGAATCGCGGTTTCAGTTCGTCGATTCCCTGTGGTTCGGTCAAGTGTTCGATCCGCAGATCATAGGGCTCGATTTTTCCCTCGGCGACAGGAAGGCGTTCGGCTTCGTCGGTTTCTTCTTCCTGAGCGACGCAGAACGCCAACGGAACGAGCAACAGCAACAGCGTGAGCAGATATTTCATGGAAGATAAAAAAGTTAGGACGTCGAGACGTCGAAATACCGGGACCACAGGTCCCGGCTCTTGAGGATTCTATGAACCACGTAGTTCTTCGATTTCTCCGGCGATCATTTCGTGATATTCTTTCAGGTCGTCGTTCGCTTCGAATTCCGGATGGCGGGCGATCAATTCGCGTTCCTTTTCGAACATTTCGACGAGTTCGTCGCCCTGGGTCCAGAAACCGCAGACGTCCAGACCACGGCAAGCGTCGAGCCAAACATCGGCCGAAGGGAACTCGACGCAATCTTCCAAGACCTTGCGAAGATCCTTGATCAAGCCATCGGCCTCTTCGATCTCTTCGTGTTTGGCGTGAAAAAGCGCGTAGGCTGTAAAACAATGTTTCGTCAACGACAAATCGATCGGAGCAAGCATCGTCGAATCGATGCGGCGTCGCAACGGAACAATCATTTCTTCGAAGCACTCGGCCGCTTCCTCGGTTCGTCCCGTTCGCTCCAAGCCTTCGGAGTAAGATTGCAGCGAAAGGATCAACAGATTCTCGACGGCGGTTCCGCCGATTCGGATCATGCGACGGGAAATTTCCAGATCCCGTTTCAACGGTTCAAGGGCGTTTTCATACTGCCGGAGTCCCGTATAACTTCGGGCGATTCCCTCCAGAGCCCGCCGGAGTTCGCCGAGATAATGCAGCAATCTCGGCAGCGAACCGGAAAGATCCGGCAATACGGGCTTTTCGGCGTGTTCAGGATCGTTCGCCGCCGATTCTCTGGCGTTGTATTCCGCAATCAGACGTTCCTGTTCAACGTCCTTGACGATTTTTTCCCATTCGTCGGCCGCCTTTTTGAACTCGCCGATCGCTTCGAGAACTCTTCCTTGAATCGCAAAGGACTCGCCGCGTCGAAAATGAAAGAAAGCGATTTTCGAGGAGTTCGCCGACTCGCCGCTGCCCGACGCGTCGTCGACATCGTCTCCGGATTCTTCGGAGGCGGTTTTTTCGCCGAATTCGAGTCCCCGGGTCGCGACTTCCTGAGCTAAGGTTTCCCAACGTCGATAGTCGTCGGTTCCTCGTTTATCCGATTCTTTTCGAAGAACTTCGCCGAGAAACTCCGAAAACTGCGTCAGCGCCAACAAAATGTCCGTTTTCGCTCGCAGGTTGCCTTCGTTCCGCAGCGCGATCATATCGTCGACGGCTCGTTGGAATTCGACAATCGCTTCGTCGATCCGTCCCTTACTGGCGAGAAGCCGGGCGATTTGCTGGAGGATTTCGCCCCAAAGAACTTTCGCGGCGTCGACTTCGGGAGCGTCGATTTCTTCGTCGGCGATTTCCCGGAACAGTCGCAGCGATTGCCGATGATCAAGAATCGCATGGTCGAGGTCTTCAGCCTCTTCGAAACAGATTCCACGAAGATGATAGGTGTTCGCCAAATCGCTCCGATACTCAAGCTGTCCTTCGTCGACAGCTTTTTCCGCCAGCGCGATCAGTTTATTGGCCCAGAGGAACATTTGGGAACGGTCGCCGAGCATATGCTGCACGTTAACCATTTTCCGATACGCGGAAAGCAGATTCGGCAGAATTTCCCGATGTCCGGCCTCAAGACGTCGATGCAGCGACTCCATGGCGGATTCCTGCAGCGGAATCGCTTCGGACAGTTTGCCTTGCGCAATGAGCATGTTCGCGAAATTGAGCTGCACGACACCGATCGAGTACGGGACGAAAGTTTCGTCGTCGTCATCGTCCGGACGAAATTCCGTCGCCAGCTGATAGCTGCGGATCGCTTCCTCGAACGCGGTTTTCGCTTCGTCGAAGAGTTTCTGGTCGCCGAGCATGTTGCCGCGACACATCAAGGCGTTAGCGAGGCCGGTTCGGATATAGTATTCGCCGGGAGAGCCGTATTCTCGGGCTCGAATCAGGCGGAGATAGACGTCGCGGCAGAGATCGTATTCCGTCAGCGCCGCCGCCGAGTCGCCGATCCGTTCAAAGAGCATGCCGCGTTGAAGATGGAACGCCGTCAGCAAGGGCTCCGCGTCGTCGTCTCCCTCTTCCTCGGCCAAGGTACGAACCAATTGAATCGCTTCCGCCGACGTTTCGAAGGCCTCCGAAAAATGACCGACCTGCTCGTACAGCTTCGAGAGTTTCGACAGAATATGAACCAAATTGCCGCGCAGGGCAAAATCGCCTTGGTCGATTTCGTCGCGAACAAAGCCGACCGTTTGCCGATAATCGTCCAACGCACGGCTCCTGTCGCCGGACTGGAGTCGGGAATCCGCTCGGGAAATCAGCGCGGTCGCCAATTGGCTGCGGTATTCGCCGTCGCCTTCGGAAACCAGCGTTTCCCAGAGCCGGATCGCCTGATCCTGAATTGCAATCGCCGCCGAATGAGCCCCCAGCGGTTCGTTTAGGATGTCCGCTTTGTTCATGAGGGCGACCGCCAACTCGTTACGACCTTGAAGATCGCCGTCGGCGACGGTTTCGTTCAAATACTGGATCGTTTCGTCCAATGCGGCAATCGCCTGATTGGAGCCGTCGCGGAATCGGATGTTGATCGCCCGAAAAAGCATGCAACGTCCGATAGCCGAGCGAAATTCGACCTGTCCTTCGTCAACGAGTTCTCGAACGATTCCGATGGCTTCGTCGATAAGCGGCACGGAACGATCGAACGCCCTTTCAGCGGCCCGAGTCTGGGCTTGCCGCATCAGGGTCTCGGCGAGTTCCTGACGAACATCGGCGTTCCCCGCTTTCCATTCTTCACGAAGACGTTCAAGGGTCTGGTCGATCGGCTCGTCGTCGAATTCGCTCATGGGAGGGACAGGGGCTGATGGTTAAGGGGGAAGGGGCGAGGAAAACAGGAAACGGAGAGAACATTGAGCCGGTATTCCGGCGTTCCTCTCCCCTATTCCCTAACCCCCAATTCCCCGATTCCTTCCTCTTTTTACCAATTTTCGGCGAGGATTTCGAACCAAGCCTGCGTGACTTTGCAGGCCGGGCAAACCTGTGGGGCGCCGGCAGCCGGTGTGATGAATCCGCAATTCCGGCAGCGCCAGACGACGCCTTCCCGTTGGAACATTGTTCCGTCCTTGAGGGCTTTCAGGAAACCGAGATAGCGTTTCTCATGTTGCTTTTCTGCGACGCAAACGGCGAGGAAAGTTCGGGAAACGTCGGCAAAACCTTCTTCTTTGGCGATTTTCGCGAATTCGGGATAGAGAATCTCCCATTCTTCGTGTTCTCCGGCGGCGGCATTTTTCAGATTTTCTTCTGTCGAGAGCACGATACCGGCCGGATACGTTGCGGTGATTTCCAACGGTCCGCCTTCAAGATAGGAAAAAAACTGTTGGGCGTGAATCTTTTCTTGATTCGCGGTTTCCTCGAAAATATGGGCGACGTGTTCGAATCCGTCTTTCGAAGCCTGAGCGGCGAAGTAGGTATATCGATTACGTGCCTGAGATTCTCCGGCGAACGCTTTCAACAAATTCTTTTCGGTTTGGGTTCCTTTGATGCTGGGCATGGTTTTGCTCCTTGGGGTTGGGTTGTTTTGGGCAAACAGCAGGGTGTCCTGCGACAGGAAGAGGGCCGTCGCCGCCGAAACTTGGAGAAAGTCCCGACGAGAGGTTCGGGTTATGGGACGTTCCAAAGCAGTCGTCTCCCGTTTGGGGTTGGTTCGAACGAAAAAACAACGTCTCCATTATAGAGGACCGTTCCCAAAGAAACAAGGTACGCGAAGTCGGGTTTGCCGCAACGGACAGACTGTAAGGAACCTTTGAAAATTCCGGAAACGAGCTGCAACCCGTGATCGCAGTCCTAAAAAATCAAGAGATGTTTTCGGTAGCAGCAACGTTGGAATGGATTTTTCGAGGAGCCCTTAAGTTATTTTGGCGAGGCTCCTAAGGCTTTCGCCAGAAAATAAACCGCCAACTTTTGAGTGAAAGAGTGAAAGGGTGAGAGAGTGAAAGGGAAAATGCAAGATCCGTTTTATCAATCAGTTACATCTCTCCCACCCTCTCACTCTTTCACCCTCTCACCTCTCCGTTTTTGGTAGGAAACATTCGAACGGAAGCCTAAGTTCACCGTGAGTCTGTCGGTTGGCTTCGTCAACAGTCACATCGGGATCGACAGACCATGCCGAACATCCCGAAGTTGGTCATCGCACTGTTTCCGTATATTCTTTCAAAAGCCGCAGGAAAACACGGTATTGTTCCAGGGAAACACCCGGTGGTGTTTGGTGGTCGACACTTGGAATAAAACCGCCTTGCTTCATTAGAGGAACGAGCCGTTCGAATTCCTCCCGCATGGCCTGTTCCCCTTCCGGCATGACCATTTTATTGTAATGTCCGATCATTCCCAATGTCGGAAATTGACGGCGAAGCGTCATGCCGTCGACTTTCGCTTGGCGTTCCAGCGGCAAAACACCCTGAATTCCTTCACGCTGAAGCCAAGGGACCATGAGCGTCACGTCGCCGTCCGTGTCGACAAAGATGTGTGAGTTCATTTCCTGCAAGCGGGGAACGATTCGGCGGTAATACGGTGCGATGAATTCATTGAAGGTTTTTTCCGAAACCATCGGACCGTGATTGTACGACATATCCTCCGCGATCGTCACGAAGGTGGGAAGGCAAGTCTGCCGGATTCGATCCAGAATTTTCAGGTTGAACTCCGTCAAATCGTCGTTGATTCGGTGAATCAGTTCCGGCTGGTCGTAAAACGAGAGACTGACTTTCGTGAATCCCATGAGCGTTCGGGGAAACCAGAAAAATCCTTCGATCGTGATCCAGACGACGGCGTCTCCCGTTGCTTGCCGTTGCGCCCAGGGAATCATCGATTCAATGGCCGCGGAGTGGTCCGGAAACAACGAATCCCGGATACGGAGATAATCGTCCATATTCGAAACGATTCCCTCGACGTGATGTTGAACCGCCTCGATGGTCGGATCCGTCGTCGAAAACCAGAATTGTTGATACGGATCCAAGTCGAAATACCGTAAAATATCGTACACGGAATGGAGAGACGCGGGAAGTCCTTCGGATTTCCACCGTGTGATGGTTTCGTCCCACCACATGGCCCACTCCCAGCGGGGAAGCCGGTCGACCGGCTGGAAATTCATTAATGCACGAAATCGTTCGACATGGTTCATGGTGAAACTCTCAAGGGAGTGTTGGCGATCATTCAGTTGAGCGGAAGACGATCGACTCCTTGCGATGGGATCGTCACGACTTTGTTTCCTTGAAGCAATACCTGATAGGTCGTTCCTTCGACCGCTTCGATGACCGCATGAACTTTTCCGTTACTTTCCGATTCGATTTCAGTTTTGTAGGGAGCGACGATTCGGTGCTTGCCGTCCGGACTGACCGCGACGACGATATTGCCGGGCTTTCCCTGCAAACGTCGCCGCTGCATGACCAGAACCGTCGGATTGATGTCGTAAGGATTGCGCAACTGAATATCCAATTCCAGGGAATCGGGAAGAAGTCCGACACATTTTCCGTTCGGATATTGCATCCGTTCGCCCGTGATCAGGATTCCTTCCGCAATTTTTTTCCATTCGAGCGTCTTGTCGTGTTCGGCCAGGGCGAAGAGAGCTTCACCGTAATCAAGACCGACCCATTGGACCGGCAGGCCGATCCAGTTCGGAGCCGTGTATTTCGTTGCGCCGAACGCCGGTGTCGTGGCGTAAAGCATGATCGGCGACTCGACGCCTACCGGAACCGTCTTGAGGGAAGCGTCCTGCCAAAAATAAACGAAAGGAAGCCCGGTAATCGCCCAACGCCGGGCGGCATCAAGATATTTGGCGTCGTTCGTTTCCTCGTACATCCAGACGTTCGCCAGGCACATTCTCGACGAAGCCAGGAGATCGGGCGTGTGCAGCGAGAGTTCCCAAACGGATCCTCCCCGGGGCACGAGAAACCGATTGGCGGCATCCAGTCCTTTTTGAGCGGCAAGAAAAGTCTCCTTGTCTCCGAGGACGCGATAATTGAACATCAACCGATACAAAAAATGACCGCTGTG
Source organism: Thermoguttaceae bacterium (assembly GCA_031548665.1). Classification (GTDB taxonomy): domain Bacteria; phylum Planctomycetota; class Planctomycetia; order Pirellulales; family Thermoguttaceae; genus WRKP01. The sequence continues at coordinate 17,272 of JAVBQW010000026.1, read as the reverse complement.
TCCTGAGGCGACGTTCTCCCAATGACCGCGAAGAAACTTGCCGTCGTAGACGAAATCGCCGTTCGCACGCTGTTCGTCCCGGATTGCCTTCGAATTATCGGCATAGATTTTTTTCATCTGTTCGGCGCGGCACGAGAGCAGAAAAGAGGCCGGATTTCTCAGGTGAGCGCCGCCGCTTCCCAATCGGGGTACCGACGGCAACGAACCCGTCAATTGCCAAATTGCCGTGACGAAATCACAGCCGTATGTCGCGGGAAAATGTTGCTCTCCTTTCCTCGGATCGATGGCGTGACGCCAACCTTCCGACGGTGAATGAAGAATCGATTCTTCAAACGCCGCGAGGTTGAGCCGACGTTGCCCTTCGTCGTCCCGTGGCCGCTCGGGCAGTTCCGGCAGGCCGAATTTTTTTATGGCCCAAAGAAACAGGTTTTCCAAATCGGTCAGGTCTTCCCGGCGTTTTCGTTGCGCCGATTCGACGACGTTCACGGTTCCGCCGTAACTCGTGCCGTGAAGACCCATGTAATGACTTTGAGAGTCGCCGAGAATGAAATCGGGTGTTGCGAAAACCGTCTGCGTCGTCGGAGAGTTCCAAAGAAAACCGAAGGCCGCCCGATCCGTGACAATGGACATGAAAGGCCAGGTAACGTCCAACGGTTTGGGAGCGTAACGCAAATGGGCTTCGGTTTCGATGTCGGCCGTCGACGAAGAATGCTCACCGGCTTCCAAATACTCCACGCCGCAAAGAACGGCCTCGCGCATCTTGCCTTTCGGCCGAAAAACGGGACCAAAGGACGCCGTGGAGACGTTGTCCGTATTTTTCAATTCGAAGCCGATTTCATGGCCGTTCGCCTGGAATTCCAAAACACCGAAAACGACTCCTTTGAGGGAAAGACGAAATCGGATCATGTTTTTCGTTACGGCGACCGGCTGCGCATCCAGCGGAGCACAGGTTCGGGCGATTTCGCTCGAATCGTCTTCGTGATAAAACGGATATCGCGGAATCCCGCCCACCGGGAGATCCGGGTTCAGATGCGCCAACGGATAAATGTCGCCGACATGTTTTTCCTTGAGAAAAATTTGTGCGCCGGTTCCGTTTTGATCGAAGCGAACGTCGAGATTGCCGGAAGAAATCGTCATCCAATCGTTCACGCCGTCGGCCCAATTCGGGTCGACCCAGGAACGCGGATTGCCGGTTCCCTCATCATGGACGATCTTGTAGAGCTCAATCCCGTCGATTTCCGCGACTCCCTGCGAAGCGCCCGGGTCGAAACGTATTCCGGTCAGCGTATCGGCTTCGTCGAGAGGAATGCTGTAAACATGCCAATCGTCCCCGCGAACGAAACGCAAAAGAGTGGAAGAGCTTTGCTGAAAAATGTTTCGCTTCGTGGTCTTCCAGAAAATCTGCGACCGCGACGCCATGTTGTTTTTCATGCGAATCCGTAATTCGAACGGCCCATCGGTCGGCTGTCCAATCGGCGGCAGGGTGACATAGGGATCCGTTCCCGTCGACGTCATTTTGAGGTGTCCGTCGACAATACTCAATTCGGCTTGATGCGGGGATTGCCAGCGGGACAGTTCCCGTGCGTTGCATTCGAACCGTTCGATCAACACCCGCTCCTTGATGCGTTTCGGATACGGACGGATCGTTTCATCGGCAGGATATTGTGCGCAAACGACCGCCGCGTGGCAAGACAGCAACACGAGACTCAAGCACCAACCGATTTTTTCGAACGTTTTCTTTGACGACATGGAAATCAATACGCGCTTCGCGGCCAAGGAGGCTCGCTAAAATAAACTGTACAAAGAGCCCCGAGTGGAGGCGGTACTCCGCCGTAACTCGGGGGTCGAAGCAAGGGTCGATATTGTACAATTGCATGAGCTGTTTTGGCGAGGTTCCTAAAACGCAAGCGATCGACAAACGGACATGAAACAATTTTTACGAGACTGTAGCAAGAAAGTTGTCGTTTCTGTCTTTTCGGCCTGAAAGGCCATCGCATCACTGCCCAGGGCAAGGCGTACTCGCCGTCGCCCTGGGATACCGGTCGCTCACCAACCGCCGCCCGGTAAGGGCCGTGCAACACCGGTATTGCACTGCCCTTACAGGGCGATCATTCCATGGGCGTTGACAACCCAGGGCGACGCCTTCGGCTCTGCCCTGGGCTGTGATGCAATGCCCCTCCGGGGCGAAATCGACAAAAGATCAACTTTTTCGCTACACTCTCAATTTTACGGAGCTTTTTTCAATCCTTCGTGTTTCACGCTCCATTGTCCGTTGCGAGGGAATCCCGGGGCTTCTCCGCTCGGTGCATCGTCCCAACCGGCCGCCATGAGGGCGACGGCGTACAGTAAACCGCCGTTGGAGGGAAAATACGGAAACGGTCCGCCGGTGCTCAAACCGACCCGGTTCATCGCGTTCTTTCCGGAAGGATGCAGCAAGGCGTCGACGGCGATTTCCGGCTCGCCGTTCTTGGCCGCCGCCATGGCGATCATCGGAAAGTCCCACCCCCAGCAGCGATCCCATTTCCATTCCGTCCAAACTTTTTTGACGGTTCGTTTCATCGTCGCCGGATCGGCTCCGTCGAAAGGAATCATGCCGCCGGGACCGATCAGCGAAGGATGCTCCCAATTCCACTTCGTGTAGGTGTCGAGCATCGTTTCCTGTTGAAGATAAACGCCGTCCTGTTGGGGAAGCGGTTGCAATTTTTGGATCACGTCGTCCCAATGCTTTTCACGAGGCTGTCCGAGAAGCTCCCTCCATTCCTGGGCCCAGCGAAGACCGCTGCGCCAATACGAAAGTTCGAAGGTCGGATTGAAGGTTGTTTTGGCGTTCGTATTTTCCGGAACGGTTTTGAGCGGCGGTCCCAGCACGTACCGTTGCGTTTTCGTGTCGAAAACCGCGAAGTCGGCCATGAACTCCGCGGATTCCTGCACGACATCTTTCCACTTCTCCAGCGTCTCCCGGGTCGGATGGAGCCGGTAATCCAACATCGCGTAAAAAATCGGATTCGGCTGCTGCCAAATCAGCAACGGTCCGACGCCGGAAGGGGAATCCTCCGCATCGGGACCGATCATTTTCGGCCAACGCGCTCCTTTGAATTCTTGCGATTGAGCGAGCGCTTTCGCTTTCGGAAGCGTTTCGCGGTACCAACCCAGACTTCGTTCGAACAGCGGCCAGCGGTCCCAAAGCGCGTAATGGGTTCCGTGCCACCAATGCATTTCCAGGTGAAATTTTCCGTACCAACCGCTGTTATTGTACAATCCGCTTTCCTGCGGCGGAAGCGAACCGGCTTCGTTGACGGCCAATAAATATTGAGACAACACGATACGGCGTTCGAGTTCCTTCCATCTCGGATCCCGGCTTTCCGAAAGATCGATCGCTCCGCCGGAACGCCAGAATTCCGGCCAGTATTGCCGGGAAGACCGAATTGCCGTTTCGAAATCGTTTGCCCCACCCGTCGGCTTTTCCTTCGAATAAACGGTCGAAAATTCCAGCGTGTCCGACGTCGTTTCCGGCGTCAACCGATAAACGTGCGCTGCCGTTTCCTTGAGGACAGCGTTTCCTTTCCACGTCATGGCAACATGAAATCGGGTCGCATCCATCTCACGGAGGAAGTCGGCGCGGTTCGGCGAAGCGACGAGCGTCGTCCGATGAGCGTCGGGACGTTTCCAATCGGCCCCCGCCGGATCCCAATGTCCGTATGGAAACGAAAGCTCGACCTGCATCCGTCCCGAGGCGAGCAGGGAAGACCGAACTCGAACGGCCAGACTTCCGCTTTTCGGGTCGCAGCACGTTTCAACGTGAACATCGGTTCCTTCGATGGTGTAACGACTTTCGACGAGCCCGCTCCAGAGGTCGAGCGTTTGTCGGATTTCTTTCACGTCCTGCGGCGCGACGGGTTGGGAATCGGCCTTGGCGATCAGGAAACGCAAGCGTCCCAGTCCGATGCGATGAGGATTTTCACGCATCCATGAATACAGCTTTTCCTGTCCTTTCGCCGACGTACGGTAACTCAATTTTCGTCCATGAAAGTCGAACTCTTCCAGTTTCAGCGCCGCGTGGCCGCCTTCGACCGGACAGGGAACCGAGTGCCAGCCCCACTGCGACATGGTGTTGCCGTGAAACGTTTGCAGGCCGGTCGCGTCGATTCCGAAAGCGATTTCGCCGTTGCCGACTTGCAGCAATTCGGCGGGAGAAAGTTTGTCCAGATGAACGGTGTGGCGTTTCACCAAGGCTTCCCGGTCGATCGGTTCGGCAACGGCGACGGTCGTGAACGTCGATAATAAAAACAAAAGGGCAAAAAAATGTCGCATGGCGTTTTGAAAAGTTAATATTGTGCAAAAAAGTGTCAGGCCGGGGTTTCGCTTGCGTTTTAGCCGCGAAGCGCGAACCTTACGGCGATTTTTTCAGTCCTTCCCATTGAACGTTCCAGGTTCCGTCGTCGGGAAATCCCGGGGTCGGTCGATCGGGACAGCCGTCCCAACCGGCCGTCATCATGGCGACCGCCCAGAGAAGACCGCCGCTGGCCGGAAGATACGGAACGGAACCGGCGTTGTTGAAGCCGTTCGGTTGGTAATGATTTCCTTTGTGCGTCAAGAGCAAGGCGTCAACGGCGTCATGCGGTCGATCGAGCCTCGCCGCCGTCATCGCCAACATCGGAAAATCGCAGCCCCAAATTTGCCAGGGCACACCGTTCTTGATATCGCCCCAAATCGTTTCAAACGTATTATTCATGAGGGAATGATCGATGGCAACCCCCGGCATGCAACCGAACGCTTCCAGCCACGCAGGACGGCTGTGTCGGTTTTTCTTGAACTCCGGGAACGGCTCGGCGTCGACGTAACGTCCGTCGACGACGGGAGGTTTCGATAAATGAGCGAGAACACGGTCCCAGTGCTCGTTCCTCGGCAATTCGAGTCGTTCCCGCCAACGTTGCGCCGTCTGCAAGCCGTAGAACCAATAGGACAGTTCGACGGTCGAGTTGAACGTCTGGCCCGGCGGAGTCGATTCCGAACCGCTCAACAACGGAGGGCCGAGAACATACCGTTCGGTTTTTTCGTCCCACCAAACGAAATCCGCCATGAAATCGGCCGATTGCAGAACGATGTCACGAAATTTCTCCAACGTTTCCCGATTCGGACGTTCCCGATACATCAATTCGGCCCAATAAATCGCGTGTCCCTGTTGCGTGAGGCGAAAGGGACCGGCTCCCGAAGGGGTTTCCCATTGGGGATCGGGTCCGATCATTTTCATCCAGCGGACTCCCTGAAATCCCTGCTTGGTCGCTTGACGTTTCGCCGCCTGCAATCCGGGCCCTTGCATCCAGCGCATCCATCCGTCCAGAAGGGGCGCCCGTCCCCAAAGCACGAAATGCACGCCGTGCCAGGCCGTCATTTCGAGATGGAACTTTCCGTACCAACTATTCCAATACAGGCCGCTTTCCTGCGGCGGCGACGAACCGGTCGACTGGATCGCGGTCAAGTACTGCGATAAAACGATACGACGTTCCAATTCACGCCAGCGCGGGTCCTTGCTCCCGGAAAGATCGACGGCGCCGCCCGATTTCCAAAACCGGGGCCAATGGTCTTTCGACGCCTTGACGATTTCGGCGGGTTGCGGCCAATCGTTCCGACTTTCCGCACTGAAACCACAGGCGAATTCGAACGTCTTTTCGTCGCGGGACGGGGTCAACAGGAATCGATGCGGCGATGGGGAACTCCATTGTCCGGCGTTCCATGAAATCGAGACGTGATAGTGGTCGTCGTCCAGTTGACGCCGCAATTCGACGCTCCGAGGTTCGTGGCGGACCGTTTCCGTTTGATGCTGTTTTTCCGAGGCCGCATCCCACGTCGGCGTGCAGTTGTCGAAACGAATATAAGGAAAATGCCAAAACACGGCGAGCCGACCTTCGGCGATCAACGAAGACTGAACTTGTACGGAAATACTGTCCGCCTCAGGATGGCAACAGGTTGAAACCTTGACGGGCACGCCGTCGACTTCGAACGAACTTTCCACCGAGCCGGTCCAAAGTTCGAGCGTTTGTTCGATCTTTTTCAGATCTTCCGGTCGGGCCGCGGTGCCGTCCGACTTCGTCAGGACGAAACCGATGCGGCCCAAATGAAGCCGATGGGGAGCACGCCGAAACCAATCATGGGCTCCGCGAACACGAGCTTGTTCTTCCGGCGTCGCTTTCGCCAGCGTGTGCAAATTGAAAGCGTAAGGAACGCTTCGACCATCACCGTCCGTGAATTGCGCCCACGTTTCTTCTTCACGATATTTTTCCGGATTGGGAAACGTATGCCAAGCCCAAGCGGAATACGTTCCCGGCAGCCCGAGAAACGTTTGCAATCCGGTGGCGTCGACCGCGAAAGCGAACTCTCCGTTTCCGACTTGGAAAGGGTTCGCCGGATCATAGGCGTTCAGCGTCACATGGTGCCGCTTGACGAGCGCCTCGCGGTCGATGGGTTCGGCGGCAACGGTCGACATCCCCGCAAGAAACAAAAACGAAACCAGGAGGAACGAAAAATATTTCATGGGCGATCTCATTCGATGGCAAACATGTATTGCGTTTTCTTACGGCAACTCGACGACGACACCGTCGTCGACCAAGGTCAGTTGCAGCAGGAGGAGCGGATTCACCGGTTTCGAAATGCTTCGTCCCGACCCGTCTCCCAACAAGGCGTTGAAGGCTCCGGGATGAGCGCTGCCGACGTTCAGAGCGCCGTAGTCGAAAGGCCAGCGATCGGCCGTTACCTTCTCGTCATCGCTTCTCGCGACGAATTTTCCGGCGGACACTCCACTGCACATCGGAACAATGAACGCATGCCAAGCGATATCGGCACGAAGTTTGGTGCTCGAACCGCTGCTTGAGGCGCCGGAAAGGTACGAACAGTCCAGCAGGCGGAGTTCCGCCGTCGCCACACCGGCCGTCATATTGGAGTAGTTGCATTTTCCGAGACTGTAAGTCGGAATATGTTTTTCCAGAAAGATAAGCTGGTTGGAAGTTCCGTCCTGCCACCACGCAAACGTATCGCGGGGCGTCCAACTGGTGATGATGTTTCCGGAACGTGTCGTGATCGCGACACGAAAAGGTCCGTGATGGCTGTTTCTGCTGACATAACCTTCGTTCCAAATATTACTGATCAAACGGATGTTACCATCGGCAAGATTGTAGACGTAAGCCACTGTGGCATAGTCCGTTTGCGGCCCGGGGTTCGAGTCCGTACTCATATCGTCGGAATACAACGGTCCGCCGCCCCGCCGACTCGGACAGCGATAATACGACGCGGATCCGAGTGCATCTTTCTCCTCCTTGTCAAGCCCCATCCACCAGGTGCGATCGAGTCGAGTATCGATTCCCTGGAAGGCCGTTCCCATGGAACCTGACGTACATTTATCGTAAAGGGCTTGCTGTTCGACGAAAGGATAGAGGACTCCGAAAAACGACATCGCGCCCATCAAGTTTCTTTCAGTCGCGAGATACCCTTCATTGGTATGTCCCGCCCAAAGCACGGCAGGGGGGAGCCCTTTGTGGGTTCCGTGAAAATTTTGGACGGCGATGCCGACCTGTTTGATGTGGTTGGAACATTGCATCCGTCGGGCCGATTCCCGGGCCGCCTGGATGGCGGGGAGCAACAAAGCGACCAACACCCCGATGATCGCGATGACGACCAAAAGCTCTACAAGTGTAAAACCTGCTCTTTCTTCCCCTCCACTGTCCACTCGAATCGTTTGGGGTTTCATTCTTCTTCTCCATCTGTTATGTTTGGGTATACGAGTCGAAAAGCCTACTATAACCATTATGATGATATGCCGCGTTTTCACTGACGTCTATAGTCTTTTTAAGCCAAAACAAGGTCACATTCAGCCAGATGGAGAACGTTTTTTTGTTCGCTGTCGTCGCTTCATCCGCCTGTTTGGTTTTGTGCAGCATTGACAATGACTAAAATGTGGCGTACGGCGATTCCGTCGGATATAATGCGACAGCTATGGCGCACTGCGATGGACAGATTTTTGTGCGTTTTCAAGGATCGCGACTGCATCCCGACATGACAATGAAAAAAAGACGCATTTTGCTCCTCGTGGAAACTTCCCGGAGTTTCGGTCGTGAAATCATTCAGGGAATCACCCAATACGCCACGGAAAAGGGGGATTGGACCTTGTTCCTTGAAGACCGCGGATTGGTGCAAAAAGAGGCTCTCTGGACGGAAAGCTTTCCTTGCCACGGAATCATCTCGCGGACGACCAACGCCACGTTACTCCGCAAATTGAAACAATTGGATGTTCCGGTCGTCGAACTCCACGGCGATAATTCCGTTACGAATTGCGATATTCACGTCCATCCTCAAAAAATGGGACAGATGGCGGCGTCCCATTTTCGCGGCAAAGGATTGAAGCTTTTTGCTTTTTTTTCCTTGGGACATTCGTGGTGGTCGAATCAGTTTTTCGAGGAGTTTTCACGATCCCTTGAGGCCATGGGGCTGGCTTGCGAACCGAATCCTTTTTGTTCGATGTCCAACAACGCCGCCCTTAATTTTTCGCTGACGCGAAACATCGAAAAAAAGGTCGTCGACTGGCTCCATGCCTTGCCCAAGCCCATCGGCGTTTTTTGTCCGAGCGACAGCCTGGGGTTGTGCATGATCAATCTCTGCCAGATGGCGGGTATTTTCGTACCGCACCAGGTTGCCGTCCTGGGTGTTGAAAACAACGTGACGCTGTGTTCGTCGACGTCGCCGCCGCTTTCGAGCATCGCCGCCAACGGAAAGACCGTCGGATACAAGGCGGCCGAATTGTTGGCCTTGAAAATGAAAGGCCGAAAAATCCCCCCTCTCCCGATTCTGATCGAACCGTCATTGATCGTGACGCGGCAGTCGAGCGACTTGATCGCGGTCGACGACCCGGACGTCGGCATCGCCATCCGATTCATCCGCGATAACGTTTCTTCCCGCATCGGCGTCAGCCATGTCGTCAAGCACACCGGAATATCGCAACGGACCCTGTTTCGACGGTTCAACGAATATCTCGGCCATTCGATCGAGGCGGAAATCGTCCAGACCCGAATGGAACGCGCCAAGACGCTCCTGCGAGAGACGACCATGACACTAAATGCTGTTGCCCAAAGTGTCGGATTCATGAACTCCGAGTATTTCATCCGCGCTTTTCGTCGTGAATGCGGTATGACGCCGAAACAGTATCGTCAATCCCTTTCCCAAAGCGATTCATGAACCCGAACGTCAATCCGCCGAGGCTCCACATCTTTCCGAACAGGAAGTCCCAGCCGGCGGCGACCGGATGATGAGCGTACGATTCCGAAAGAACTCCGGCGACATCGCGAAAAACGAAGGCTGGGTCAACAACGAAATCAACCACGATACGGCTCGATTCGCTGCGAACAGTATCAGACGTTGGTGGACGGAGTGGGACAACATCGCTTTCCTCATCCGACACGACTTTTTCGTACTGATTCACAGGGCGGCGGACGGCAACGGGAGCAACGGTCGCCGGTTTCAGGACATGAAGGCGGTCTTGCAGCCACGTTTTTCGTTCGCTATTTTTTCCGTTGCCATTGAACAGCACCGTGGCGACGCCGGACACGTATTCGCTCGCATGGAAAAAGTCCAATATCTGGACGTTCGTATATTGTTTCAAAAACGTCCAGTTATCCTTCGCGCCGTCGCCGAGACCGACGTACGGAATCGCCGGAGGTTTTTTACTCGACTGAACGGAAGATTGGTCTGAAATCGTCCACATTTTCAAGATTGGGAGGCTACTTTTGGATCGCGAATGCGGATATAATCGACGACATGAGTTCTGCCGCCGTCCAACCCGTTTTGCCCGCCGTTTATCCGATTCGGCTCGACTTCGATCCCATTTCGCCGAAGGAACTGCGCGACTCGCGGGAGGCTCAAAAGTTTTTCGCGGAACAGCACTTGGATTCCTGGACCGCTTCGACCGTTCACTGTCAGCAGGGACAGGAATCGGATATCGCGATTTTCGATACGGTCAACGCCGCTTCGCACGGTTGGCCTCGCCGGGAATGGACGCGCATGATCAACGTCGGCCTGAGCCGGGCGAAGGAAATGATCATCGTACTCGCAAGCCGCGACGAAATGTCGGAATCGTATCTCGCGCCGCTCCTCGACCGGTTGACGCCGTGCGTTTCGGAGCTTCGTAATAATTGTACTGCGCAAGTTGCGAAACATCGAACGTTGAACGAGGCTGGAGACTGTAGGCCGGAGACTGGAGTTCTCGGTTTCCAACCGTTCCCTCCAGCCTCCAGTCTTGCGGCAACATCAAGGTTGCGTTCACGAACAAAGCCAAGAACTTGCGCAGTACAAATAATGAGATCATTTGGCGTGAAATTTCACCGATGTCCGTTTCGCCGACCGAAGCGACGAACTTGCCCGATCCCAAATCGCTCGGTGCCCAGATTCTCGAACGAAGAAAGTCTTCGAGAATATGTGAAAACAAAAAATACGAACAAAACCAGACGTTGGATTTTGTTTCTCGACGGACACGTCGAAAAATGGGACAAAAAAAATAACACGATCGAACAATCATGTCGAAAAATCTCACGGAATATCGTTTTCTATTGGTTCCGATGTTTTTACTTTTGATCGGATTCGCCCATTACAATTTCACGCCTGAATTGACGATAGGGCTTTTTTCCGTAGGACTAATGATTTGGGTGGTCGTCAAAATATTCCAATTGTTTGAAAGAAAAAATCCTTCTTGCGACGGCTTAATCTCAAATGAAAAACGATCAAATCAAATATGCTTTCGAAATATCAAGGCGTTCATTCCCACCGTGATTTTCGGCGGGCTACTGATCCTGTTTTCGTTTTTCATCGTTTCAAAATTCAAGGAGCCGGCCTTGATTCTGTTGACCGGAGTTGTTTCCGGAATTGTTATAAAAATGTTATATCATATCGGTCGATTGTGTTGCGGTTTGAAGTCTGACAGTGAGCCACCCGATCCTTTGTATCGTCATGCGGCATTTTTGATGAACCTATTTCTGTTTATGTTTTCTCCTGTATTGCTCACTTTGATGAATCAAGTCCTCACATTAGCGTTGCACGGAGTCCAGGAAGCGCCGGGACAAGGACAGGCAGAAGGTTATGCCTACATCTTTTTTGCCACATTTTTTCTCGGACTCTTCACATTGGCGTTTTATTTAATTGTCGCATTTGCTTTTGGCGTAACGAGGGCGATATTCAATTCGAATGATTCTCCGAAAAACTCTGCTCTGTGATGGCCGATCCACTTACCCGGTCCCAGCGTTTTGACCGCGTTGGAAAATCCGCCGGGGATGTCGAAGGAAATGATATCGTCGCAGTGCCGGTCGATCAGGCGTTGCCGTGGTTGTTTCGCGTCGCAAGAAATTTGATCACCGACTTCTGGCGAAAGCGGAAAGGGCTGTTGTTTTCCGACTCGGAGGACGACGACCTCGAAGAAATCGCCGAACTGCTCGCTTCGGACAAAAGCGACGAACCGGAAACAGCGTACTTGCAGGAACTTTTCTGGACGGAATTTCGCAACGCCTTGTCCGAGCTACCGTCGAAACAACGCGATGTATTCGAATGGACGGAGTTCGAAGATTTATCGCACCGATAACTTTCGAAAAAAACCGGCGTGAACATCAACACATTGCTTTCACGAAAACGTTACGCCACGGAATTCCTACGAACCGCCTGTTGGAATTGCGGGATATGATCGTTCGCTGACAATTCAAGAATCAACGCGTTCAGGAAAAACACCATGCCCATCGACAATACCGCATTTTCCCTTCGATGCGAACGAATTACCGAAACGGGACACGTCGATTGGACATTCGCCTGCCATCTCTATGAAACGTCGTTTCCTCCGACGGAACGGCGGTCGCTCGTTCTGCAAGAAGCGTTCCTGTCGCATTCGCACTACCACTTCGACGTCTGGTACGACCATGACGCACCGGTCGCCGTGGTGGGGTGGTGGGATTTCCAACGACTTCGTTTTTTAGAACATATCGCCGTCGATCCCGCCCGGCAGTCTTCCGGTTACGGAAAAAGGATCATGATGGCGATGATGCGCATGTGGGACAAGCCGATCATCCTGGAAATCGAGCCTCTTGTCGACGACATGTCGCGCCGTCGCAAACGGTTTTACGATGCACTCGGTTTCATCGAAAACGAGTTCGACCATTTGCAACCGTCCTTTTGCGATCCGGACGAAAAAGTGTCGCTTCGCATTCTTTCCTGGCCGGGACCGCTGGAACGGGAACTGTACGTGGAATTTCTCCAACTGGAGCGATTTGAAACCCTCGGACATTTTCCCGAAGACCGTCGTGTCTAGGGCGTCCCTTTAACGGCCTTTGGTTGTTTTTCCTCGCGTGATTGTTTCCAGCGTCCATGGACGAAGACGATGAAATCGCTTGCCACGAGAATACCGAACGATAAAGCGGCGACGGCGGGGGTGCTCAGTTTCGGAAAGCCCATGCAAAGGCCGCCGAAGACGATCCAACAGACCATGATCCAAGGGATGATATTTGTACTGCGCAAGTTGCGAAACATCGAACATTGAACGAGGCTAGAGACTGTAGGCCGGAGGCTGGAGTTCCCGGTTTCCAACCGTTCCCTGCGGTCTCCAGCCTCCAGTCTTGCAACAAAATGAAGGTCGCGTTCACAAACATAGTCGTGAACTTGCGCAGTACAATTAGTAATACAGTGCATACCCGTCGCGGTCCCAGTACAGGATTTTGAGCCGGTCGACGGCCAATGAAACAATACGGCGTCGCAGCCCCCGGATGAATTCGCTGAAAATTGACTAATGATCAGACCAACCTCTTGTTTTTCTGAAAATGGCCGCGATAATGAAACACAATAGTCCACGTCGTTCATCTTAGCCACGACGTGACGAACCACGAGAGTCACCCCCTTTTCTTTTCCGAGGAGTTCCATGTTCAGCCGTAAATTTTCGAGAAGCGAGTCAAACAAGAAATCGCCGCGATCTCGGATTCTCCGTCTGGAGACGCTCGAAAACCGCGAACTGCTGTCCGTCAACGCGATGGATTTCAGTGCGATCAAGACCGCCTATTCCGATTTGGAGTGGGGAAACCAGACGAGTTACAACATCATTGAGGTCGGCGGAGCGGACCCGGTGAACGCGACAAATTCCTTTGCCTTTACCGAAGCGGGCCTCAAGGCGGCGATTGCGAAGGCCGCGACCACGACGCAGAACGACCTGATCGTCGTCCGAACCTCCGCCTCGCAGAGCAAAATCACGCTCTCCTCCGTGATCAATGTCGACGTCAACGGCTCTTTTGGAAGCGTGACGATCGCCAGTCTCGGCGACCGGAACCTGACCCTTGATGGCAATGGACAGACTGCTATTCTGGATCATGGTTGGAATTATGGCGGTCAAAGTGTCTTGAATCTCGCCGGAATTACCGTTACAGGAGGATCGGGGTATTCTTCCGTTAATAATATCGGTAAACTGACGATTGTGAACTCGACCTTTGAAGGAAATGTCAACACTTTTTCCACATTCTGGTTTGACGGCTACTATGGCGGTGCGATGACCGTCATTGGAACGACGATCGCCGGAAACCAAACGAGCTACCGAGGAGTCATTTACGGTTCCGGAAATATTACCGTAACAAACTCCGTAATCGCAGGAAATTCTTGGGGAATCATGTACATCTTCGGCGGAACGACGACCGTGAACAACTCGACGATTGCCGGAAGTCTAGGATATCTTTACCTGTACGGTGATCCGTCTTTGGTGCTGAACAATTCGATCGTCGATTCCGCTTTTTACGTTGACACCGAAGGAGCGGGTTCCGTCAAAGCTAACCACTCTTTGCTGTGCGGTTCTCAAAACGAAGCGAGTCGTCTCACTCTCGATACTGCGTCCCGAATCGGCGAGATTGATTTCGTCAATTCAACGTACACAACTTGGACCAAGGACCTTTGGAAATCGTGGGACTTGCATTTGAAGCTCGATTCTCCCGGCGTCAACGGCGGCAGCAACGCCCTGATTCCGAGTGGCGTGACCAAAGACATTGCGGGAAACGCCCGGATTCAGCACGGCACCGTCGACATGGGGGCTTATGAACACAACATTCCGGCCGTGTCCGCTCCGACGAACGTTCGTGCAGTCCAAACCGGAACCGGCGAGGCGGCGCTGGTCTGGGACGCGGTTGACGGAGCCAAAACGTACAAGGTGTACCGTAAAACGGGAACCTCGACATGGACGTTGGTTTCGACCGTTTCCGGAGTATCGGCGACGCTCACGGGGCTGGCAAACGGTGCGTACACGTACGCCGTTTCGGCCGTCAATGTGGGCGGCGTCGAATCCACGACGAAATCCGCCGAAGCCGCCGTCACGGTCGCGACGGTTGCAACGACGATCTCGCCGACGTTGACAAGCGGCGTTTTGGCGATCATGGGGACGAACGGCAACGACTGGATCGAAATCGAACAGACCTCGACGCAGATCATCGTTCACGCCTTCGACGTCAAAGGCGTTACGGAAACTCTTTCCAAGGCATTCACCAAAAGTCAGGTATCGCTGATCGTCTTTTCCGGCATGGCGGGGAACGACACGTTCAAAAATCGTTACCGTGAGGGGGATACTTGTTCGATCGCCTGCATCGCTTTCGGCGGCGCCGGCAACGACCGCTTGGAAGGCGGCTCCGGAAAGAACACTCTGCACGGCGGCAACGGCGACAACATGGTCATCGGCGGCAGCGGGACAAATATATTTTATAATCAAGGAATCGGTAGCAATGCGTTTTTCTGGCGGGGAACCAATGATTCTTGGGCTGCTGGCAATCAAAACGGCAACGATGACGCTCAAATGATCTTCTCACAATATAATCGAGCTGGGAGCGATACGGCGGCTTATGAAAATACTCCGTACATTTGCCGAGCATGGATGGAGGATGAAGTTTACAAAACCGTCGAATATGTCACCATAGCTTACGGAATATTCGGTAACTACCGCTTTTTTCATCAACCAAACGCTTCAGATGGCATCATTTGGTTCCGTATATTTGATTATAATAATAAAATCAATTTTTCCGGACTTAATAACGGTACGAATTCTATCGATATTAACGGCTACTTGTCACTCAGTCTCGTAGTGCACGAAGTCGCTCATGACTGGAATGGCCCAATCGACAATCCCTATTGGAGTAAATTCGAAGCTGTCTCTTGGGCCAGTGGAGAACTCAAATCGGTTGCCACAGCCAACGATTTTTCGCAGTTTTTCAATACAGATAGTCCATTAGGTATTTACGGCGCCAGAAATGTATGGGAAGATTGGGCCACTATGGTCGCAGATGTTTTCCGTGGCACTGTTCCCGTCAGCGCCTCTGCCGATTATCTCAAAAAGGCCGAATTTGTACATGATTTTTTCGATTCGCTCAATCCTAACCGAGAAACGCGATCGACGATCGCCACAACCGATGTGGATGTTGTCGACGCCAACGACGGCCTCATCTCACTCCGCGAAGCAATTCTCCACGCCGGAGCAAACGATACGATCACCTTTGCACCGCAACTGCAAGGAAAGACCATCCAATTGGGTGGAGAAACTCTCGGAATCTACAAAAATTTGACGATCGACGCGACCGGAAGAAATATCTCCATCGACGCCAACGGAAGGAGTGGAATTTTTGATATCAATTACTCAAACGGAGTGGTTTGGGATCGATGCAGCGTCACACTCATCGGATTGACAATGACCGGTGCGTCCGAATCTGCAATTGTCAACTACGGTTTCCTGACGATCATGGATTCGACGATTCGCGATAATGATGTATCTTATTCTTTGATATATAATTCATACTATGAAAAATATGACGACGACAGCAAAACGTACGAGGCATTCCCCTCCCAACTGACCCTGAGTCGGACGGTGATTGTCGGAAACTCTTGCTATGATGCCATTTTTTCCAATGGAGCAACACTTTTCATTGACAATTCTCTTATTGCCGGAAATAATGCCTGTCCGGTTTCCCTCAGCGGAGGATCGGCGACAGTCACTAATTCGACCATCGTTGGAAACAGCGACTATGTTTGCGTTTTCGACTCCGCGTTGCTGACATTGAATAACTCCATCATCGCGAAAAACTGGGGCTGGGGCGATTATTGGGATTGGGATATTGACGTCGATGACACCTCTTTCGTGATTTCGAATTATTCGTTAATCGGAATGGTTTACGACCAAACGGGCGTCACGAACAACCACTCGCAGATCGGTACGGACCACGCCAAGGTCGATCCGAAGTTCGTCAGCTTCACGGCGTACAGCTCTTCAGATTGGACGAAGGACCTTTGGAAGTCGTGGAACCTGCGTTTGCAGGCGACGTCCCCGGCGGTCAATGCGGGAAGCAATGCACTGATTCCAAGCGGCGTGACCAAAGATCTCGACGGAAACCAACGGAGCGCCGGTTCCGCCGTCGATATGGGAGCCTATGAGTATGGCGCGACGCCTGTCATCAACGTGCCGCAAGTTACCGCAACGGGAATCGCCGGCGGCGTCAAGCTGACCTGGGCCGCAATCGCCGGAGCCGATCGGTACGGTGTTTGGCGGCTGGCGACCGACGGAAAAGGTTGGGTTGAATTCGGTTACGTCACCGGAACGACTTTTACCGACACCACGGGACGAGTTAACGTCGCGGAAACCTACGCCGTGCGAGCCTTCCAAGGAACGGCGAAATCCAGTTACCTCACCGTCAAAGGAACCGCGGCGCTCGGCGTACCGCAAGTCACGACAACGAGCGTGCTCGGCGGCGTCAAGTTATCTTGGACCGCGATCAATGGAGCCGATCGGTACGGCGTCTGGCGGCTGGCGGCCGACGGAAAAAGTTGGGTCGAATTCGGTTACGTCACCGGAACGACCTTCACCGACACCACGGGACGAGTTAACGTCGCCGAAACCTACGGCGTGCGAGCCTTTCTGGGAACGACGAAATCCAGTTACCTCGCCGTGAAGGGAACCGCCTTGCCCGTGACACTGGGCGTGCCGCAAGTCACCGCAACCGGCGTTGCCGGCGGCGTCAAATTGTCTTGGGACGTAATCCCCGGAGCCGACAAATACGGCGTCTGGCGGCAGGCGGCCGACGGAAAAGGTTGGGTCGAATTCGGTTACGTCACCGGAACCACCTTCACGGACAACACGGGACGAGTTAACGTCGCGGAAACCTACGCCGTACGCGCATTTTTGGGAACGGAAAAATCCAGCTACATCACCGTCAAAGGAACCGCAACGCTCGGCGTGCCGCAAGTCACG